>CBCPNB010000038.1:0-28531 GCA_965120455.1 uncultured Actinomycetaceae bacterium
GATAAGGAATTAATGGGGAGAACCTCAACCCCTAGGTGAGAAAATTTTTCGGCTGTGGCCGCTAAATCTTTTGTTGGTGGAATCACAGCCATCTTATAGCCTAGTCTAGCAGCCTCTTGTAGCCGCCGCGAAGTTCCCGGACAGGTTCGAATATCTGAGGTTAAACCAATTTCTCCAAAGGAAACCAAATCTTTGGGGACAGGCTTTCCGATTGCGGCTGACACAATTGCCAGCGCTAAAGGCAAATCTGCGCTAGGTCGGTTAGCTTTCGCGCCGCCAACGGTGGATGTGTACACTTCTCGATTGGATAAATCTATGCCTAAGTGAGTTTGTAGCACTGCCAAAATCATGGTGACGCGCGACGAGTCCACTCCAGAAGTTACCCTTCGCGGGTTAGCTGCGCTGCTAGGAGAAACTAGTGCTTGAATCTCCGTTACCAAAGGCCGATTGCCTTCTAAAGTCACCGTAATGGCACTCCCGATGCTGTCAGTGTTGGTCGACAAAAACAGGTGCGAAGGGTCTGGAACTTGTACGATTCCCGTGTCACTCATCGTAAAACAACCAATTTCATCAGTTGGCCCGTAACGATTCTTGACTGCGCGCAGTAGACGCAAAGAACTGTGTCTATCTCCTTCGAATTGACAGACTACATCGACTAGGTGTTCCAAAGTTTTTGGCCCAGCTACCGTGCCATCCTTGGTGACGTGTCCAACTAGCAGCAGGGGAATTTGGAGAGTTTTAGCCACCTGAATGAGCAAGGCTGACACAGAGCGCACCTGACTGACCGAACCTGCGCTACCTTCAGCTGTCGTGGTCGTTAGGGTTTGGGCAGAATCGACAATTACTAGTTGCGGATTAGTAGCTTGAATTTGAGCTAAAACTGTTTCCGCCTGGTTAGTGGCCGCCAACAACAAGAACGGGGAGAGCGCTCCAATGCGCTCAGCCCGCAAGCGTACCTGGGCGACAGACTCCTCCCCGGTGATGTATAAAACTGGGCCAGCTTGACTGCGAGTAGTCGCCAACTTTGCGGCGACATCTAGCAGCAAAGTCGATTTGCCAATCCCTGGTTCGCCAGCTAGCAAAATGACTGCTCCGGGCACAATGCCGCGTCCCAGCACGCGGTCAAACTCGTCAATTTTAGTGCTGATAGCAGTGACTTTGTCCGTATCGATTTCACTAACCGGCTGGGCGGGGACAAAATCGCTCGGTAAAACTAGGGAGGATGCCACCGCAGAAGTGTTTAAGTTGTCAATTTTGGCCTCTTCTAGAGTGCCCCATTGATTGCAGCTGCGGCATTGTCCCACCCATTTGAAAGAAGTCCAGCCGCATTCAGCACACGAGTATTGCGTTTTGGTTTTCGCCATAAATCCACACTAATGAACGCGTGAACAAAAGTGGAAAAGTAGTTGTGCAAAAACTCTCAGAAAGTTTTGAATGTTTCGGACGTGAAAGAAGTGTATAGCGAGACACGAGGAGTAGATGTGAGATAGTATGTGCAGAGCAAGGCGCAGATGGCCGCGCCCGGAAACTATCCGTAAAACTAGCCGAAAATCGGGCAGGAGGGCTCCATGGCGGCGAATTCAGTGCCAAAGTTCCTGACGGTGACTGAGGTTGCCGAGGTGATGCGTGTGTCAAAGATGACTGTCTACCGCCTGATTCATGCTGGGGACTTGCCAGCTATTCGCGTGGGGAAAAGCTTTAGGGTGCCTGTGCTTGCCGTGCAGCAGTTGCTCGATGTCACGTGGGAGGGGCATTCAAAGACCGGCTCGAACAGTTAAAGTAGTTTTTGCTGTTTTTTGCGACCTGTCCGGTTGCCAGAAATTTTTAAGGGAGGTTCAGTGGGCTCAGTCATCAAAAAGCGCCGTAAGCGTATGGCGAAAAAGAAGCACCGCAAGTTGTTGCGCAAGACTCGCCACCAGCGTCGCAACAAGAAATAAGCTGAGTCGCACGACTCGTTGAGAGCGGCTAAAATCTAGGGTCTTTGTGCCATGGGGGCAGTCCTAGTTTCTGCTTGGACTTAGCTTGATGGAGATGGAGATTTAGATTTTAGCCGCTTTGGTTCTTGTCTAGCGAACTAGGCTAGCGTTTTGAGGAGAATTGTCGTCTGACCAACTTGTAGGTGCCAAAACCAAGCAGGGCGGTCAGAGTGGTCAAAGCAATCGAAGTCAACAAGAGGATAGAGCGACGTTTGATCTTGTCTTTGCGCGTGCGCGCCTGCAGGATCTCCCAGTTGCGCAACTTGGCATAAGCTCGCAAACCAGGATCCGGGTTCACGGCCACTGGATTTCCGACTGCAGACAATAAGGGAATATCGCCGGAAGAATCCGAGTAAGCCCACGACTTGGCTAAGTCGATTCCGTGTTTTTGGGCAATTTTTCTCACCGTGGTGGCTTTGCCGTTGGCGTGTAGGATGGGGCCATCTAATTCAGGAAGCAGGCGGCCGTTGGCTACTTTTAGTCGCGTTCCCAAACCTAAGGTAGCACCCAGGCGTTCGGCAAAGACTTCGGAAATAATCCACGGTGTGGCTGAGGCCAAAAAAACTTGGTGTCCGGCCTCTAAATGAGCGTTGAGGCGCTCTAAAGTGGCGGTGTAGGCATTGGGCAGGAAGTATTGCTCGAAAATCTCTTTACCCAATTCACGCAAGTCGTCCACTTTTTGTCCAGCTACCAGTTGCGCCGCCCGGTGAGTGAAGTCGTCAATTTTGTCGATGTTTTCCCCAAAAAGCACAAAACGCAAAGTCTGAAATGCAGCAAAGGCTAAGTCGGATACTCCAAAGAAACGATGCAAAAACATTTCTTTGGCTGCCCAATAGGAGGAGGCTCCACGCACTAGAGTTTCGTCGATATCAAAAATGGCTGCAATGTCGCTTACGGGCTGCGCATCGGGTTGCATACGCCAATTCTAGGATAAGTAGAGTGCAGATGGGCGATCCTGCCTGGAGTCTGACAAAAATGTCAGACTAGATTCATGCAATACACGACCATTTACTTGATGCGTCACGGTGAAGTCGACAATCCTAACGGCGTTTTGTATGGACGCCTGCCGGGATATGGATTGACTCAGCGGGGGCAGAAAATGGTGCAAATGTCTGCTAACTATTTGCTGCACCGGGAAGCTGATTTGGCACTGATACTGGCTTCGCCACTGTTGCGTGCCCAACAAAGTGCTCAACCGGCAGGAAAACTATTTTCCTTGCCAGTCTTATCCGACCAGCGGCTGATGGAGGCTGGTAATGTGTTCGCGGGTCAGCAAGTGCATCAGCGGCCACTGGCTTTGGCACACCCAAAGTGGTGGAAGTACTACGTGTCACCGTTTCGTCCCTCTTGGGGTGAGCCATACGTGCATGTGGCTCAACGCATGTGTGCAGTAATTTCTGAGACCTTAGATCGGGTAGCTGGCCGAGAAGCTTTGTTAGTCACCCACCAGAGTCCGATTGTTTCTGTTCGGCGTCTAATTGATCGGCAATCCTTGGGACATTTGCCGACTCATCGAAATTGTTCTCTAGCTTCTTTAACATCTTTGACTTTTTATGGACATACCTTGGTGTCCGTGGGTTATGCCGAGCCCGCACTAGAGTTGCTCGGCGACTCGTACGACATGGTACCAGGGCGCTCAGCAGCCAAACTCAAGAAATAGTAATTATCTAGTTTTGGGGATTTGCTTCTTCATCGGATTCTTCTGCGGGAGTGCTTGGTTTCGCCTCGGGGGAAGTGGGTGGCTGCGTATCCTGATTCGATGGCTTTGGGCGCGTATCTTGAATTTGCTCACCGAGACGGCGTTTCAGGCGCTCTGCCACTCGTGCAATTTCTTCAGGATTGTCGTCAGGCGGACGCTGATAGTACGAATCCTTTGCATATTTTTCGCGTTGAATTTTCTCCGCTCTCATCACCACGTAGCTGCCCAACCAGGCGGTCGGACCCACCAGGGGCACAATCAAAATGACCAACAGCCACAGCCACCGACTCAAACCCCCGGGTGTTTCAGACCTTGAGTGAACTACCCAGTGGGTGACCGCAAATACTTCTATCGCGATGAAGGCGAGAATCAACAGGATTCGGGTCACCAAATACTCCAAACCAGGGCTTGTAAAACTCCAGTTAACAATGTGAACAGTCCCGTGTTTCGCAGTGGACGGAGCAATTGCATTCCGTGAGCACGCATAATCACGGGGATGCTGGAGGAAAAAACTCCTCCAAATAACAAGATTCCCACTACAAACGACCACCAATTACCGACGGGAATCACCGCAATCGTGCTCAAAATGGTGGCAATTAGCATGCAGAGGACGTAAAAACCGCGCGTACCGTTATCGCCTAAGCGCACGGCGAGGGTAATTTTTCCAGCTTGAATATCCGTGGGCATGTCGCGCAAATTGTTGATTGTCAGCAAAGCGATACTGGACAATCCCATCCCGCAGGCACCAACCCACAGCCACCAGGGAATAGTTGGGGTTTGTACTAGCGTGGTGCCGATTGTGGCCAGCAAACCAAAAAAGAGAAATACCATTATTTCGGAAATCCCCACCCCCATGTAAGCGTAAGGGTGGCGTCCACCCGTATAAAACCAAGCAGCCAAAATTGCGGCGCAGCCAGCAAGCAAAAGCCACCAAACACCGCTCCAAAAAACTAGGACAACGCCACAGACAGCCGCCAAGAAAAAGCACACTAAGGCTGCTTTGAGCACGGAGGTGGCAGAAACTAAACCCGATGCCGTCAAACGTTTGGGGCCGACCCGATAGCGGTCAGTACCCCGGATCCCATCCGAATAGTCGTTGGCTAGATTCACTCCAATTTGTAAGAACACAGCCACTGCAAGGGCTAGAGCACTTTTGCCCCACGAAAAACCACCTAAATTCATGGCGGCTCCAGAACCGGCGACTACGGGAGCAATCGCTGCTGGCAGAGTGCGCAATCTGGCACCCTCTAGCAGGTCTTTGATTCTAACTTTAGACATCTGTTCCTCCATCGCTGGCATTGTGCCACAAATCGGTGGCCAGTTTACGCATCTTGGCTCCGTTGGGTTTCCCCAATGTCGAGAGTGGAATTTCACTCAGTTCTACCATGAATTGTGGCACTGAGTGCAGGCCTATTTCCTTTGCCACTAGCTCTCGTATTTTTGAGACTAGCTCAGCACGCAATTGTGAGGCAGCAGGTGAAGAAGCGCATGACAACTTGAAGGAATCCTGGCCTTCAAGCCTGGATTCATCCAGGGATTGGCTCACTGCGTTCTGGGGCGAAAATGTTTTGGGTGTCTCGTTTGTGTTTTGACACAAAGACATTTTGTTTGTGCTCTGATACGGGGATGCTCCAGCCGTTTTAGGTACGCAACAGAGCGTGAGCATCTGCCCCCATTTTTTTGATGGCATTCCAAACACGTAAGCGTACTCGATTTGGGGCAGAGTAGAAATCAGTTTGACTAGTTTTTGTGCGGAAGTTTTTTTGCCACCGTGCACAATTACATCGTCTAAGCGTCCGCTCACCGTCAAAGTGTCACTCGAGCCGCCTGCGACTATTTCTTGTCCATGTGGGTTGGTGAGTTTGCCGCCATCTTTTGTCACTAGCCAGCGGGCTCCATTTTCTGTCACCAGCGGACTGGGGGAGTCCACGTAGCCTGCAAGTAAGGTCGAGCCAGAGAGCCAAATTACTCCATTCTGGATTTTTACGCGGGTGCCGGGCAGAGGATGGCCATTGTAGACGCATCCTCCGGCCGTCTCGGTCATGCCATAGGTTAGAGTGATGGGCAACCCTAAATCTCGGGCTTTTTGCTGCAAGTCGGCAGCAATCGCAGAGCCACCCACTAGAATGCCGTGACACTGCTGCAACAATTCCAGCCCTAAGCCAGCCTGCTCAATACAGCGCTGCAATTGGGTTGGCACTAAAGAAGTGTAGACGCGTTGCCCCGCATTGATGGCTGCCCAAAATTGTTCTACAAATTCGGGTTCAGGCTGGAAAAAAGCTCGCTGGGGAGCAGTCTCAATCGGTTTAAATCCCGCCAAAGTGGAGCGAAAAACCACTTGAAATCCAGCAATGTGATTGGTGGGCAGCGCACTCACCCAAATAGCGGGACCGCCTAGAAAATCCAGCGTAGTTTTAGCCGAATGCTGCACAGCGGTGAGAGTCAACACTGCGAGCGAAGGCTGATCGCCAGTAGAGCCCGAAGTAGGAGCAATCAACAGCGGCTGGGAGCCGGTGTCAAATTCACTAGCCAAGGTTGAGTGGGATACCGATTTTAGGCGCGCCAAAATGTCGGATCGTGCCTGGGGTGCGTCTGTTGGCAGCAGTACTAACAGATCATTTCCTCGCATCCACCGTTGGATGGAGTCAAAAGAAACTTCAGCAATCATCTTCGAGGCTCGGTAGGGCAGTTATCCTGTAATCCTAGTCACTATTAGAATCTTAGTGACCGTTGAGAAAGTCGGCAGTTAAACCAGAAATCAAGCAACCTGTGAGAGGGTCAGTAGCTATTCTAGGGATTCTATGAGGCGGGTAATCACTGAGAAAACTGGTAATGACTGAGAAGCTCAGTGACCATTGAGGAGCATAGAAAACTGGCGCCATTTAACAGTTTAGCAGTAACCAGTGGCTAGCAGCAGCCAATCAGTTAGCTGCAATTAGTAGTCAGCAATAGCTACTACTAGCGGTAACTAGTAAACCAATGGTAACTAAACTAGTAGTAGTAGGGGAAGCTGCTCCACTCGGGTTCGCGCCGCTGCAAAAAAGCGTCGCGCCCTTCGCGCGCCTCGTCAGTCATGTAGGCCAGGCGAGTGGCTTCTCCAGCGAATACTTGTTGGCCGAGCAGTCCGTCGTCAACCAGGTTGAAGGCAAATTTCAACATGCGAATTGCTTGCGGGGATTTCCCGGCGACCAGTTGAGCGTATTCGATGGCTTTTTCTTCTAACTCTACGTGGGGCACCGCTTCGTTGATCGCCCCCCAAGCTGCGGCTTGTTCAGCAGTGTAAGTGCGAGCTAGGAAGAAAATTTCGCGCGCCCGACGATCTCCTACTTGTTTGGCCAACAATCCCGAGCCGTAGCCTGCATCGAATGAGCCCACATTGGCGTCAGTCTGCTTGAAACGCGCGTGCTCACGGCTGGCAATGGCCAAATCGCATACAACCCCTAAAGAGTGCCCGCCGCCAGCTGCCCAGCCGGGGATGGCAGCAATCACCACTTTGGGCATTTGGCGAATCAATCGCTGGGCTTCCAAAATGTGCAAGCGCCCCTCGCGAGCCTGCCTTTGTACAGCAGATGGAAGCGGGTATTCTGGCGTAGATGGCTCTGAATGCGAGTCCGCTTCTTTGTTCTCTTTAGGCACTTGCACCGTGTAGCTGTAGCCGTTTTTCCCGCGCACGCGTTGGTCTCCACCGGAACAAAACGAGTATCCGCCATCTTTGGGGCTGGGACCATTGCCAGTCAAAATGACGGCCGCTACATCAGCCAATTGGCGCGCATGATCTAGTGCTTGCAGCAACTCATCTACAGTTTGGGGTCGGAAAGCGTTGCGCACCTCAGGACGGTCAAAGGCGATTCGCACCCAAGGCAAGTCAGCTCCAGCCTTTCGTCCATCGATTTCTCCCCTGGAGATTCCCCGGTGATAGGTGATGTCAGTAAAGTGAAACTCGGTGATTCTACGCCATCTAGCTGGATCGAAGGTATCTGAAACAAAAGGCAAATTACTCACGGGCACAGCATAGCCGCTAGGATTGACTTTGGGTTTTCATCTACCAAAAGTGTGGAAGAAACCAGGTAGTTACGATCAGCTAGGATTGAATCTATGTCCCAAGTATCACAGTTTTTTGCACCGGGTGCTCATTTTTTGCGAGAGCTAGATTTTTCCAGCCAGGAGTGGTTGGACTATTTGGCTTTATCTGCGGAACTAAAGCGCCAAAAAAAACTGGGTGTCGAAAACCAGTATTTGCGTGGTAAAAACATTGCATTATTGTTCGAAAAAACTTCGACGCGCACCAGGTGTGCTTTTGAGGTAGCGGCAGCTGACCAAGGAGCACGCACAGTTTATCTAGATCCAGCAGGCTCGCAAATGGGGCACAAAGAATCTGTGGAGGACACAGCCGCAGTATTGGGGCGCATGTTCGATGGCATTGGCTATCGCGGTGATCTACAAAAAAAAGTCCGGATTTTAGCTGAATATTCTGGCGTGCCAGTGTTCAACGGTTTGACCAATGAGTGGCATCCAACACAAATGCTGGCTGCTTCGTTGACCATGGGGGAGCACGCTGGCGGCAAATCCTGGTCGGAGATTACCTACTCTTACGTGGGGGATGCGCGCTTCAACATGGGGCAGTCTTTGCTGGTAAACGGGGCTATTTTGGGTGCGGATGTGCGGATTGCGGCACCTAAAGAGCTGTGGCCCTCCCCGGAAGTAATCGAGATGGCTCAGGGTCGGGCAGCCAAAACGGGGGCGCGCCTGACGGTAACTGACCGAATAGAGGCAATTACAGGATCTGATTTCGTGTACACCGATGTGTGGGTGTCGATGGGAGAACCAATTGACGTGTGGGCAGAGCGCATCAATTTATTGCTCCCCTACCGTGTGGATGAAAAATTGATGCAAATGGCAGGAGCTGACGCAAAATTTATGCACTGCTTGCCGTCTTATCACGATTTAAAAACTGAAGTTGGACGCCAAGTTTACGAACAATTCGGTGTAGAGGGCGTGGAAGTGAGCGACGAAGTATTTTCGGGGCCGCGCTCAATTGTGTTCGACGAGGCCGAGAATCGTTTGCATACCATCAAAGCGGTTATGGTCAGGTCGTTGGGCACCGAGGCGTAGCCTATTGCAGCTGTGAATTTTGTACTTGCTGTTAGTTTGCTTGCCCATGTGGGCGGATGTGCATGATTAGGTTTTCTAGGCTGGCATTTCTTGGTTTGCTGTCCCGTGTGGAATAGATGGGAGACCTAAAACCCTGGGACAAAAATCCAGGAAGTAAGCTTGAGTCGTGTGGAGCAGATTGAGTTTGGGAGTTTGATTGCCTGCCTACTTGTTGTCTAAGCATCCTGACTACGACTTTTCCCAGCTTGGTGAAGCTGCGCAGTATTTAGAGGGAATAGACCAGATTTTGGTGTATTCGCTGCCGTTGGTGACTAAATTTCGCGGCATCAATGTGCGCGAAGGGTTGTTGCTCCATGGTCGTTTTGGTTGGGGAGAGTGTGCGCCTTTTTGGGATTATTCTCCCCAGGAGTCATCTATTTGGCTAAAAAGCGCCCTGGAAATCGCTAATTTTGGGGTTCTTCCTCCACTAAAGCACTCTGGGGCACCGATTGTGCGCGACTTTGTGCCAGTAAACGCCACGATTCCGGTGGAGTCTCCGGAAAATAATGCGGTTCGGACAAATGCTTTGTCGTGTGCTACCGCCAAAGTGAAAGTCGCCGACCCCGGAGTGTCTTTGAGCGAGGATGCCCAGCGGGTTCGCGCGGTGGCCGAGGTGTTAGCAGAGCGCTTTGGCGCTCAGGCGCACGTGCGCGTGGATGCAAATGCAGCCTGGACCCTGGAGCAAGCTCAAACTGGGATAGAACTATTGCAGGAAGCAGCTAGCTGTGTTGGCGGATTGGAATACGTGGAACAGCCTTGTGCTAGCGTTCAGGAGATGGCGCAACTGCGGCAAAGCCTAGCTGGGGAAGTGCTAGTGGCAGCCGATGAGTCGATTCGCCGCGCCGATGACCCACTGCAGGTAGTTAGTGCCGGTGGAGCTGATTTAGCTGTCGTCAAAGTTGCTCCCCTGGGTGGTCCCAGCCAACTACTACAATTGGCCAAACAATTGGGTGAGGTAAAACCAGCAGGAGAAGTAAAACTAGCCGGAAAAATGGCAATAAAACTTGCAGAAGAATTAGGATTAGAGGCGACAGTACAGCCACTAGAAGAACTAGGAGTGGAGCCGACGGCAAAACCAGCGGCCAGGCCGGATAAAGCCGTAGTCAGCTCTACGACTGCGCGAGCTTCTATCCCGCCGGGCGAGTTCCCCTTGGTGGTTTCCTCGGCTCTGGATTCATCCATTGGGCTGGCTGCTGCTACCGCAGTAGCGGCCACTTTACCGGTTTTGCCGTATGCTTGCGGTTTGAATACGGGTAGATTGCTAGCAGAAGACGTCATCGATAATCCACTCGTCGCCCATACCTCTGGCGGGCTGAACGTGGCGCGAGCTCTGGAAATTATGACAGGCTCGGTTAAAATTTCTGGGACTGCTCCCCAGGATTTAGCTGATAAATGGATCAAGCGCTTGCAAGCAATGCTGACCTGCTTGTATCAGTCTGCTTAGATGAGTCACTTCTCAATCACCAATGCGGCAAGAGACACTGACGTGTGCGCATTGGACCGCTTAGAGGGAGACCAGAGTTGAGGGAGCCTGGTGCGAGAGTGACCTACTTGCACCAGACCATGTAGACGGGATTGCAACGATGGATTCAGTGGAATCAGCGCGAGTACTGATACGGACTTTGCTCGCTGGGGGAGTAAAACATGTCGTTTACTGTCCAGGATCTAGAAATGCACCTTTGGCCTATGCTTTGGCGGCATTTGAGGCGGCTGGCAAAGTCTCAGTCCAGGTATTTACTGAGGAACGCTCGGCTGGGTTTTATGCTCTTGGACGCACTAAAGCCACTGGCGAACCCGTAGCAGTGGTAGTCACCTCGGGTACAGCGGTGGCCGAGTTATTGCCTGCCTTTGTGGAGGCCAAACACCAGTTTTTGCCGCTGGTGGCTATCAGTGCAGATCGACCTTTTGAACTGCATTTTGCGCGGGCTTCGCAAACTGGCCAGCAACGAGACTGGCTGACCACTGATGAAGCCAGATTGTTAGATATTCCCGCAGGAGAGGAACACTTTGCGCGGCGTCTACAACAGATGCTGGGCTTGGCTAGGGGCAATGGTGGCCCGAGTGGTCCCATTCACGTGAATATAGCGTTTCGCGACCCGTTGATTCCTCCCGAGAACTGGACTTTAGAGGAAGCTGCGCAAAAACTGTGCAGCAATGACACCACTAAAGACGGGCATCACTTTGCTCAAGTGCAGGCAGTGGACTGGAGCGAGCTGGTGCAGCCAATTGCCGAAACCGTGGTGGTGGCTGGAGACCAAGCTGATCCCAATGTGTTGTTGGCGGCGGCAATTAATCAGATCCCAGTATTAGCTGAACCAACGGTAACTGGAGCTGGTTTTACGTGGATTCCCCACGCACCGTGGTTAATTGACCGTTTTTTGCCGCAAGTGCGCCAAGTGGTGGTTACTGGTCACCCGACTTTGTCGCGGTCGATGTTGGCGTTGGCAAATTCTGTGCACGCCGACAGGGTAGTGGTGTTGTCTCCGCACTATCCGTGGCCTACGCCTTTTAGCCCTAATTGCGTGGTGTCGAATGCGCCGATTCGCGTACAAGAACAAGAGCCAGCAGGAGCAGGCAACTGGCTGCGGAAGTGGCGGCAAGCTTCTTTTCTGGCCGAACGAGTGATCAGTTCTGCTTGCACTGACTCCCTCAATCATCTGTCTCTAGCCCGTGAAATTTGGCAGACTCCCGAAGCCTTGTGGTTGGGGGCATCTAATACGATTCGCAGCTTTGAAATTGGAGTAAATCTAGCCCGCCACGTCCCGGTCTACTCCAATCGCGGATTAGCTGGCATCGATGGCACAATTGCGAGTGCCTTGGGCACAGCCAGTGTAGGTCAGGAGGTGCGAGCGGTGATGGGAGACCATACTTTTGTATACGATTTGCCGTCCTTGCTCGCCCATAGTCCCACTAAACTGGAAACTAGAAATGAATTCAATAGTAATTTACTTGAAGATATAACAATACATATTCAGGCAATTGTTATCTGTGACCAAGGTGGGAGTATTTTTCAGACTTTAGAACACGGACAAGAACGCTTTAAAGCCTTACACAACAAGTATTTTGCCGCGCCGACTAATCCTGAACCAGCCAAGATTGCGCGGGCTTGTAATTGGGAGGCAACCCGGGTGGAAACTCTGGATGAGTTGAAAAAAATCCTGTCTGAACCGGTGGTGCAGCGAAGCCTAATTCAAGTAGATTTGCCCTCTCCGCAGCCCTTGTTTTCCCAATTAAAAAGCCAAATTCTAGCTAGTCTGAAAGAAATCTGAAAGTCGCTTTCAGGTTTTAGTTTGTTTGCAGTTACTTCAGAGAAGAAAGCGGGAAAGTCCCTCCATAATTGACACGACGAAATTTCAACTATGGAGGAAACATGACCGACAAGTGGTACGGACCGGAATCCCAGCGGCCGGAACCTAGCGGAGGAGAAACTACGGCGAATCAGCAGGGAGAAAATGGAGCGTATCCTGCAAATCAAACGTCTGCTCCCACGAGTGCTCCTGCTGACTCATCTATCAACGTTCCCGCTAATGCTTCCACGAATGTGACTCCTACTGCTTACGAGCCAAACATTGCTGCGACCGAGCAAGCTCAAACTATGGGTCAAACCGAAGTTAGCTCCTCTGGTAGAGCTAATGCTGGGACTGCCAGCGACTTCGGCCAGGTTGGCAATGCCAGCAACGTTGGTGGTGTAGGCAATGTTGATAGTCTGGGGAATACTGTTCTATCGGGTAATGCTGGTAGTGTCGGAGAAATCGGCAATCATAGCAATAGTGTAGCTAATCCTGTCTCTTTGACTAATCCCACTGGCGGCTACAATGCCTACAATGCCACCCCAGCAAATACCAGCGGTGTAAATGGTGTAAATAATGTTTCCTCAGTAGGTGGAGCTAACAATGTGCACAATACTGCTTTGTTGGGCGCTACCAATGGGGCGAGCAATCCCGAAGGGGTGAATAACACCAGTGTTACTGCCACTACAGGTGGTGCAGGTGTGAACACTGCTGGCGCAGTAAATCCCTACGCTAGTGGCGGAACTCCTAACCCTTATCCAACTAGCATGCAACCGACCAATAGCACTGGCGGCACTAATTTCATCGATAGCTTCAACAATAGCGTCAACGAAGCCGATATTTACGGGGTGCGCGGCTACGGTGCCAACAACCAGCAAGCCACTGATATCACTATCGGGGCGGGCAACAGTGGGGCAACCGGAACCGGGGGTGTCCCACCCAGTGGAGGCCGGAAAATCTTTGCGAATGCGGGTTGGCCCAAAAATTCTCGGCCAAGCTGGGGTTCTTTGCTCGTTGCCATGGCGGTGACTTGCGTATTGTCGGTGGTGCTTGGCACCGGGTTGGCGTCGTTAATCAGCGGTCAATCCAATTCGAGTTCGACTAGTTCTTCTTCCTCTACCAGTGAGGTGGCTCAATCGGGCACAGTCGATCCTGTTACCAGCACTGGAGATTCTCCGGATTGGGAGGCAGTTGCTGAGGCAGTTCGCCCAGCCACAGTCACCATCGAAGTTTCAGTCAATGGACAAGATTCCAGTACAGGTTCGGGAGTGATTTGGGATACGGATGGCACTATTGTCACTAACAATCACGTGGTTTCGGATGCCACTCAAGGTGGATCGATTTACGTGATTCTCTACGACGGCAGGATTTATTCAGCGTCAATTGTGGGTACGGATTCAACTACGGATTTAGCAGTGATTCGCCTCGACGACGCACCCGATGATTTGGTGGCAGCTCGCTTTACTACTTCTTCAGATTTAGAGGTAGGGCAAGAAGTGATGGCGATTGGCTCTCCGCTGGGGTTGACTGACACCGTGACTACGGGAATTATTTCTGCACTGGATCGGCCAGTGACTGTGTCGACTTCTTCGTCGGAACAAGACTTCTTTGGGACAAGCACCCAAGAAGTGGTAACCACGAACGCAATTCAAGTCGATGCCTCACTAAATCCGGGTAACTCGGGTGGACCACTCTTTGACTCAACTGGTGCGGTGATTGGTATCAACTCTTCGATTGCTTCCTTGTCTTCTTCGGATAGTTCTGGCTCAATTGGCTTAGGCTTTGCCATTCCAGTGGATTTGGTCAAGAATGTGGTGGCTCAGATTATCGAAACCGGTACAGCTGAGCATGCGGTCTTGGGTGTCAGTGTTTCCGATGCCGTGGTAGATGTGGATGGAGCTACCAGAGTGGGTGCGCAAGTTGTGTCAGTCACCGAAGACGGTCCCGCTGAGGAAGCAGGCATTGAAGCAGGCGACGTGGTTATTTCTATCGATGGAAACAATGTTACCTCTAGCTCGTCATTGATAGGGTACGTGCGTCGCTACAATTCCGGTGACGAAGTTGTCGTACAAGTGGTAAGGGACGGTGAAGTTATAGATGTAAACGTCACTTTGCAAGCAGAGTAAGATACCAGACCAGCCCTGAGCGCAAGCCTCTAGATATAGATTCTTTGCCTTAGTTGTCGACACTGTCAGATATTAGTAGTGGTGAGGAAATGGCATTGACTAAATCTATTAGTTTGGTATAATTGCAGCCGGGTTAGCTGATTTAGCCTAAGTCTTACGAACTTACCTGAGCGAACAATATTCACTATTTGGTGGACAGTCCAAGACGGGTTGTCCACCTTATTTGTTTCTGTGTTTTATTTGTCCTATACATCTGATATCTGTCTTTGGCCTTGATTAGTAATTTGAATTTTATTGATAGTATCCCGTATCGCAAAAAGAGCTAGTTTAGCGATCTAGTTTTAGCCCGCGATGTAGAGCCACAATGCCACCAGTGAGGTTCTGATAAGTGACGTTTGTCCACCCGCATCGACTCATTATTTGCTGAAAAGTTTTTTGGTCTGGCCAATCTAAAATGGATTCAGTCAAGTAGTCGTAGGCAACATCGTCACTAGAAAAAGCTTTCGCCAAGACGGGCATTACCTTGTGTAAATACCAGTTGTAGAGATTGCGAAATGGCCCAAAAGTGGGAGTAGAAAATTCACATACCACTAAACGTCCACCAGTTTTGGTGACACGCAGCATTTCTTTTAGTGCTGTTTCGGTATCCGCCACATTGCGTAGTCCAAAGCTAATCGTCACTGAGTCAAACGAGTTATCCGCAAAGGGCAAGTCGGTCACGTCGCCGAGCACGAATTCCAGCCCGGGGTGTCGTTTGCGCCCTACCTCAACCATGCCTTTGGATAGGTCGCAGGCGATCACGTGCGCCCCTTCCTTGGCAATTGCCACCGACGAGGTTCCAGTTCCCGCCGCCACATCCAGGATCCTTTGTCCGGCGGCTGGACCCAGAGCTTTTATCATGGAGCGACGCCACCAACGTACCTGCCCCAAGGACAATAAGTCGTTGAGCAAGTCGTATCTTGGTGCCACCCAATCGAACATGCCAGCAATTTCACTGGTTTGTTTGTCCAGATTAGCTCGTTTAGCGGGGGCGGCCGGTTCCTTCTGTTCACTCATGGGGTTATTGTTGCATAAATCCGGGTTTTTGCACTAAAACAGATACCGTTGCGCTTTTGTGAAATAGGGGATTTGATGTCTGGTGAAACCGATTTTTCGGCGCTGCAATTGCGAGTTCGAGTCACACGCCTGCTGGATGCGCCAGCTAATTTATTGCAGATAGTGCCAGATAAAACTAACCTGTCACTGTGGTTAGGTCAAAGTCTGCAAATAGTTGGCTGGGGGGTGGCAAAACTCTTGGAGTTTCCTGGTCGACACCAGATCACTGGTGCTGCCCACGCGTGGCAAGAAATTTGCCGACAAGCCAGGGTGAGTGGGGAGACAGAACAAGCAGAAGGCCTTCCTCAACTGCCAATTGCCTTGGGATCTTTTGGTTTTGCTCACCACACGCCCGGATTTTTGGTGATACCAGCGTTTGCGTTCGTGCAGACAAATGGGGAAACTTGGCTGGTGAGCACAGCGGTAAATGCTGAACCGCCTTCACCAAGCGAGGCCATCTTTACCGATATTTTGCCACTAGAGGTGCCAACCGGGTTGTGGACCGAACCCGGTTCCATGACTCAGAGCAAGTGGAAGTCTAGCGTGCGCCGTCTCAGCGAAATTTTACGGGCAGGTGCTGCCTCGAAAGTGGTTTTGACCCGAGACATCAAGGTTTCAGCAGCCAATGCCATCGACGAGCGGTTTTTGGCTCGCCAGTTAGCTGACAGATATCCCACTACTTGGACGTACGCAGTAAAAGGGTTAATTGGGGCTTCACCAGAAATTTTGGCAGTTATGAAAAACCGTCAAGTGGCGTCGCGAGTATTAGCTGGAACTAGCGAACCAGGACATGATCAAGAATTATTGGAGTCAGCCAAAGACCGTAGCGAACACCGTCTGGCAGTGGAGTCGGTGGCCAGAGCCCTAGTACCACTTGCCGACGAAATTGAAGTGCCCCCTGCTCCAGAACTATTGCAACTGCCCAATGTGGTGCATCTGGCGACTAGGGTGCAGGCTCGGGTCAAAACCGACAATATTCTCGAGGTGGTCGACGCTTTGCATCCAACGGCAGCAGTTTGCGGGACTCCTACCCATTTGGCTTTTGAACTATTGAAAGATTTCGAGACCACTAAACGCGGACGCTATTGTGGTCCAGTTGGTTGGATCGATGCTGCGGGCGAGGGCGAGTTTGCCATCGCCTTGCGCTGTGGGCAATTGTCGGAAGACCACAAACATATTAGCGTCTACGCGGGGAGTGGGATCATGCCCGATTCTCTCCCTGAAGTGGAGTTGGCGGAGACCCGCGCCAAAATGCGCCCAGTTTTACAAGCCTTAGGATTGGATAACGTCTAAAACTGGTTGCAACCATGGCTGGAGCTAGGGTTGTCAGAGAACGTTAGAGAGACAAAAGTGAAGCCGCTAGCCGGAGTCCAGAAGTTAAACTAACAGTAAAATTTTCACCAGTGGTTTATTTTGTGAAGTAAGTATTGCGTATTTCTTTTCAAAATTTCCCTGGAGGTTACAATTAATTCGCTAAATAGCGCGATTACGTAAACACACTTTAGAAACCGTTAGGCTGAAACATGGTTGTGTATGGAGCTAGCACCATAGGGCACCACCGGTATGCAGGTTGTGAAAAGGGAGGCGTCTGTGCCTGAAACGCGTTCGCCCGCCCAGACTATCGACGCGGACGTCGTCGTGGTTGGGGCAGGACCTGGGGGTGCCTCTACCGCATATCATCTAGCTAAAGCCGGGGTTGACGTGGCTGTGCTGGAAAAAGCCAGCTTTCCCCGGGATAAAATTTGTGGAGATGGACTAACTCCGGCTGCAGTCGTCGAATTATTGGCTATGGGGATTGATACCACCGGGTGGGCCAGAAATGATGGTCTAAGAGTCTTGGGTGGCGGCCACTGTCAGGAGTATCCCTGGCCCGAGCAAAAAACGCTCCCCGGATACGGCTTGTGTCGCCAACGCGAAAAATTAGATCACGAGCTCATTTTGCAGGCTCAAAAGGCGGGGGCACGTCTATTCGAAAACCACACCGTCGTTGAGGCAATTACTAACCCACAAGGGCGGGTTACGGGAGTCGTGGCCAGAGTTGGTCGCGCCGAGCAACAACAGCTGGTGCAGGCGAACGCCAAGCTAGTAGTTGATGCTGGCGGAGTGGCAGCTCGCTTGGCCACTTCGCTAGGCATCGCCAAGAAGACCAACCGTCCCTTAGGGGTAGCTGCTCGCGCCTACTTTAAATCTCCGCGAGCCAACGACAATATGATGGAATCCCACCTGCAGCTGTGGAGCGGCAAACCCGGTGAATCTGAGTTGCTTCCCGGATACGGGTGGATTTTTGCCTTGGGGGATGGCACGGTTAACGTTGGTTTAGGATCGGTGTCTTCGGATGCTACTGCCACTACGTTGCCATACAAGAAAGTTTTTGCCAGATGGGTGGAAAACCTGCCCGAAGAGTGGGGGTTGACACCTGAAAACCAGATTTCACCCCTGCGTTCTGCCGCCTTGCCAATGGCATTTAACCGCAAACCGCATTACGCCAATGGTCTAGCCTTGGTGGGTGATGCTGGAGGCATGGTTTCTCCTTTCAACGGAGAGGGGATTGCCCCAGCCATGAAGGCTGGCCGGTATTTGGCCGATACCGTCATCCAGGCTCTAAATCGTAGTAGTCTGGCAGCATTCGATATGGCAATGAGTAACTATCCGGCTTTACTCGATGCTGAGTATGGCGGCTATTATTCGCTGGGTCGTATTTTTGTGGCTTTGATCGAAAAGCCAAAGATTATGCAGGCCTGCACATATTACGGGTTGCCCCGCAAGCGCCTGATGAAGTTTGTCAGCAAACTACTGTCAGACGGTTTTGAGCGCAGCGGCGGCGACGCATACGACCGCTTAATCACAGCATTGACCAAAGTGGTCATAAAGGTATGAGTATCCAACGAATTGGGAGGATCTAATGACGAACCCCTACGTTGCGCTCCTGATCATGGGGGGCATGGCATTGGTAGTGGCGATTGGAGGTCTGGCCACGTCCGCTGTGCTTGGCCCTACCCGCAAAAATGCGGTAAAAGCCCAAAATTATGAGTGTGGAATCGATCCGAGCCCACTGCGGTTGGAGGATGGGCGTTTCCCGGTGCAATACTACCTGGTGGCCATGACCTTCATTATTTTCGACATTGAGGTCGTGTTCATGTACCCGTGGGCTGTGGCTTTTGACCAAGTGGGGTTATTTGGTCTGCTCTCAATGCTGTTGTTCCTAGTGCTGATTACCGTCCCTTATATCTATGAAGTTCGCCGTGGCGGCTTGAGTTGGGCATAGGGAGGACAAATGGGTTTAGAAGAAAAGCTACCTGCGGGAATTGCCCTAACTAGTGTGGAAAAACTCTTGGGGCTATCTCGCAAACACAGTCAATTTCCCGTCACCATGGGTTTGGCTTGCTGTGCCATAGAAATGATGGCTGCCGGTACGCCGCGTTTTGACATAGCTAGGTGGGGGTTGGAAGTATTTCGCGCTTCTCCGCGTCACTCGGATTTAATGATTGTTTCAGGTCGGCTATCCCAGAAAATGGCGCCGGTGGTGCGCAACGTATACGATGCGATGCCCGAACCCAAATGGGTGATTGCTATGGGAGCTTGTGCTTCTTCGGGTGGCATGTTCAACAACTATGCGGTAGTCCAAGGCTGTGACCACATTGTGCCTGTGGACGTGTATCTACCTGGCTGTCCGCCGCGTCCAGAGGCTCTGATTCACGCCATCATGGTACTGCGTGAACAAATTGGTAAGGAACCTTTGGGCAAACACCGTGAGGAAGTTGCTCGCCAAGCCGAGGCGGCAGCTTTGGCGGCTACCCCCATCCACCTGTTGTCTCGCAACATGCTGGACTTGGAGACTGTGCCTGCGAGTCGGCCTGCTCCAGCTCGCGACTTCACGAAGGGAGCTAGCGAATGACAGAGGAAAATCCTAACACCGCTGTGACTGCCAACCAGCGCTCGGGTGCACTCCAATCTCCAGAAAGAGCCTTACCGGAGTCAGAAACCATTGGCACGCGCTTTGGTCTCTTCCACTCCAGTCAAGGCGAAGACACAACTGGTTTTACCGGCATGGTGGAACACTTTCGACTCCCCGGTGAAACTCCTCGCCCCTATGGAGGATGGTTTGACGAAGTCGTCGACATCATCGAAGAGCTAATCGCAGCCGATCGCCTGCAAGTCTCAGAGGTAATCGAACGCGTAGTGGTTTACCGCGACCAGCTCACCATTTGGGTAAAGCGCGAACATTTACCGCGCGTAGCTAAGTGGCTGCGCGATGACCAGGATCTGCGTTTTGAAATGTGTCTAGGAGTCTCGGGCGTGCACTATCCGGCCGACAAGGGGCGAGAATTACACGGAGTCTACTCTTTCCGGTCGTTTACCCACAACCGCAGCTTGCTCCTAGAATCCGTGTGTTCGGATGAGGATCCGCACTTGCCGTCGCTGGCGAGTATTTACCCAGGCATCGACTGGCACGAGCGGGAAACCTGGGATTTGATGGGCATAGTTTTTGACGGGCATCCGGCATTGACTCGCATCGCGCTACCCCAGGAATGGGTTGGTCATCCGCAGCGCAAAGATTATCCGCTGGGTGGCATTCCCGTGCAGTATCGAGGGGCGACCACGCCGCCGGCCGACTCCAGGAGGTCCTACAACTAATGAACAAAATCAAAAACGTTCACGCCACACTGGGGCCGGAATACAACACCGACGTCTCGGAATATCCCGAGGTGTTGGCTCAAGGTGGCGACTGGGAAGACGTCTTAGCTGAAATTGAACGCACCTCTACGGATCACGTCATTTTGAACATGGGGCCGGTGCATCCCTCTACTCACGGCGTTATTCGCCTAGTACTGGAATTAGAGGGTGAGACCGTGCGCGATCTGCGGGTAGACATCGGCTACCTGCACACGGGAATCGAAAAATCAATGGAGTACCGTACGTGGACTCAAGGCGTTACTTTTGCAACGCGCATGGATTACGTAGCTCCCTTCTTCAACGAAGTGGCCTACTGTCTGGCAGTTGAGCGCCTATTGGGGATCACAGACCAGGTTCCCGAGCGCGCCAACTTGATCCGGATCTTGTTGATGGAGCTGAACCGGATTTCCTCCCACATGGTGGCAATTGGTACCTCGGGGAACGAGTTGGGCGCAACCACCATGATGACGATTGCTTTCCGTGGTCGCGAACAGATTTTACGCATCTTCGAGCGCATCACCGGTTTGCGCATGAATCATGGTTTTGTCCGTCCCGGTGGCGTCCCTCTGGATTTGCCGGAGGGAACTATAGAGTACATTCGCAAACTACTGCCAGAGGTCAGAAACGACATCGGGGAAATGCAGGATCTGACCCTGGAGAACCCGCTGTTGAAAGCACGTTTCAAGGACGTTGCCTATATGCCGTTAGCAGCGATGATGGCGCTTGGGTTGACAGGGCCCTCACTGCGTGCTGCCGGTTTGCCAACGGATTTGCGAAAAGAACAACCGTATTGTGGGTACGAACAATTTGACTTCAATATTCCCACTTACCACAAGTCGGATGCCTACTACCGCACGTGCGTTCGCTTTGACGAATGCTACGAGTCGATGCGCATCATCAACCAGGTGCTCAAGCGTTTGGAAGCCACCGAAGGTCAAAACGTGATGGTGGCCGACAAGTCGATTGCCTGGCCTTCACAGTTGTCGGTTGGCCCAGATGGGCAAGGAAATAGTCCAGCTCACATCGCCAAGATTATGGGCGAGTCAATGGAGTCGCTGATTCACCACTTCAAGTTGGTAACGGAAGGGTTCAAAGCTCCTGCGGGTCAGGTTTTCCAAGAGATCGAACACGCCAAAGGCATCATGGGAGTGCACTTGGTTTCAGATGGCGGCAGCAGGCCGTTTAGAGTACATTTCCGGGATCCTTCTTTCTCGAATCTACAATCTATGTCCATGGCTTCAGAGGGCGGTCAATTGGCTGATGTTGTGGTTGCTTTGGGTTCCCTTGACCCAGTGGCAGGAGGTGTAGACCGATGAGTTATTCATCCACTGTGGAGGCGCGTCTGCGCAAGGACGCAGCCGAGGTCATCTCCCGCTACCCCAGCGGGTATGCACGCTCGGCATTGCTGCCCCTGCTACATTTGGTGCAGTCCGAGGACGGGTATGTAAGTGCAGATGGCGTGGCCTTTTGTGCGGACGTTTTAAATATGACGCAAGCCGAGGTCAGTGCTGTTGCCACCTTCTACACCCAGTACAAGCGTCATCCCAACGGCGAATACAACGTAGGCGTGTGTACGAACGCTCTGTGCGGCATTTTAGGGGGTGACGAAATTTACGACGCCCTATCCGAGCACCTGGACATTGAGCACGACGAGACCACAGCTGATGGCAAGATCACGCTAGAAAAAATTGAGTGCAATGCGGCCTGTGACTACGCGCCCGTCATCATGGTGAACTGGGAGTTTTTCGACAATCAAACGCCCGAGGGGGCGCTGGAGTTGGTCGACAAGCTCAGAGCTGGAGAATCGGTGTCTACCACTCGTGGGCCAGAGAAAGTCCCGACTTTCAAACAAGTTGAACGGACTCTAGCTGGTTTTGAGGACGGTTTAGTGGACCAAGGTCCATCTGCTGGACCAGCATCCCTGGTCGGTTTGGAAATTGCCCACGAAAGGGGCTGGAAAGCTCACGCTCCCGAGGTGAGTGTGCCGGTTGTTTCAGCCCAAGACTCTGACAAGGAGGACACTAAGTGAGCAACTATCAGCCCGCTGACACGCTGTCTCCGTTGTTGACTGAGAACTGGGGGAAAGACCGGTCTTGGACGCTGGATGTAGCGCTCAAAAATGGGGCGTATAAGGGCTTAGAAAAGGCTCTCAAAATGGAGCCTGCCCAGATTGTCAACGCTATCAAGGACTCGGGCATTCGTGGTCGTGGTGGGGCGGGATTCCCTGCTGGCATGAAGTGGTCATTTTTACCACCCGACGACGGAAAACCGCGTTATTTGGTGGTCAACGCGGATGAATCTGAGCCGGGCACGTGCAAAGACATTCCGTTTTTGATGGCTGACCCACACATGCTGGTTGAAGGAATTGCAATTGCCAGTCGCGCCATCAACTGTAAACACGCATTCGTGTATTTGCGCGGAGAAGTGGTGCATGTGTATAGGCGTTTGCTGGCAGCAATTCGCGAAGCCAAAGAAGCTGGCCTCTTGGGCGAGTTACAGATTACCGCTCATGCGGGAGCTGGAGCCTACATTTGTGGCGAGGAAACTGCCCTACTGGATTCGCTGGAGGGAATGCGCGGGCACCCACGACTCAAACCTCCATTTCCGGCTGTGGCTGGGTTATATGCGCGGCCAACCGTGGTGAACAACGTGGAAACAATTGCAGATGTGGCTCTGGTGTTTCGCCACTCAGTTGATTGGTACCAAACTCTGGGCACTGAGAAAGCGCGCGGCATTGTCATTTATTCGCTGTCAGGCCATTTGGCTAACCCGGGTCAATTTGAGGCTCCACTGGGAATCACGATGCGGGAATTGATTGACTTGGCGGGTGGAATTCGTGGCGGTCACAAATTGAAGTTTTGGACTCCAGGTGGCTCATCTACTCCTTTGTTCACTGAGGAACAACTGGATGTGCCACTGGACTACGACTCTGTGGTGGCAGCTGGCTCGATGCTGGGAACTCGCGCCTTACAGGTGTTTGATGAGACTACTTCGGTGGTGCGGGCAGTACTCAAGTGGACTGAGTTCTATCAGCACGAATCTTGCGGCAAGTGTACGCCTTGCCGGGAGGGAACTTATTGGCTGAAACAAATTATGCTGCGCATTGCTGCTGGCGCAGGCCGCGTCGGTGACCTGGAGCTATTGGAAGACATCTGTGACAACATTGGGGGTCGTAGTTTCTGTGCTCTAGGGGATGCGGCAATTACACCAATTCGCTCAGCACTCAAATTGTTCCGAGAGGAATTTGAAGCAGGGCTAACCAAAGCGGATGGCACACCGGGAATTCCAGCCAATGAACTATTCTCGCCAAGTGCTTCGACTGTTTACGCCAAAGGAGGTGTGCGATGAGTGACAATTTGGTCACGTTGACCATTGACGATATTGCGGTTGAAGTCGAGCCCGGCACGCTTATCATTCGCGCCGCTGAAAAAGCTGGAATTCGCATTCCTCGTTTTTGTGATCATCCACTGTTAAAACCGGTGGCGGCTTGCCGCCAGTGTTTGGTGGAAGTCGGCACGCCTGGGCGAGACGGCGAAGTGCGAATGATGCCCAAACCTCAGCCTTCCTGTGCGATTACAGTGTCGCCAGGGATGGTTGTCAAAACGCAGCGCACCTCGGCGGTGATCGACAAAGCTCAACGCGGCGTCATGGAGTTGCTGCTGATCAACCACCCATTGGATTGTCCGGTTTGTGACAAGGGCGGTGAATGCCCGCTGCAAAATCAGGCAATTCAGTCGGGGCGCACCTCGGCGCGGTTCCAGGAAGCGAAACGCACTTATCCAAAGCCAATGAAGCTAACCAGCCAGATTTTACTGGATCGGGATCGCTGTATTTTGTGTCAGCGGTGCGTGCGCTATGCCCGAGAAATTCCCGGTGACCCGTTTTTGGCGTTGCAAGGTCGTGGGTCTGGAACTGCTCCAACTGAAGACCACGTGTTTCAAGGCGCGCAAGTGGGCGCATTTGATGGCGGAGTTTTGGGCTTCCACGTCGATGGGGTCGAGGCGGCGGCCAGTGTGGATTTGTCGGGGCCAAGCGGTGAATGGGGAATTGCTTCCTCGGTTTATGGCGGCAAGCTGCGCGAATCCGATTTGGATCAGTCGGGGCGCACTTTTGCTTCGTATTTTTCGGGCAATATCATTCAGATTTGTCCAGTGGGCGCGCTGACTGCTTCTGCCTATCGTTTCCATTCGCGACCATTCGATTTAGCTTCAGTTGCTTCAGTGACTGAACAAGATGCGTCGGGTTCGGCAATCCGAGTGGATATTCGCTCTGGGGAAGTCCAAAGACACATGTCAGGGGAGGATCCTGAGGTAAACGAAGAGTGGATCACGGATAAGGATCGCTTTGCTTTCGAATGGTCTCGGGGCGAGGAGCGTTTGCGTACGCCTTTAGTGCGCGAGAACGGCGAATTGGTACCAACTTCGTGGTCAGACGCCATTGATCGGGTGACGCAGCAAATTCGTCTAAGCGCTAAGAGCGGCAAGATTGGTTTCTTGCCAGGAGGCCGTCTACCCTTTGAGGATGCCTGGGCTTGGAGTAAGTTTGCGCGCGTATTTGCCAACACCAACAATATTGACGGGCGTTGGCGTGCTTTTGGTGCTGATGAAGAAGCATTTTTGGCTGCTCGCGTGGCGGGTCAGGGACTGGGCGTAACCTATGGTGACGTAGAAAAAGCGGGCACTGTGTTGTTAGTGGGCTTGGAACCTGAAGATGAGTGCGGTGCTTTGTTCTTGCGTTTGCGCAAAGGGGTGAGTGCTGGTACTACCAGTGTCTGGTCGGTTGCTCCCCTGGTGACTGCGGGTTTGCGCAAATTGTCGGCCACAGTTCTACAGACGGCGCCAGGCTTGGATGTCGAGGCAGTTGAACACATCATCGTTGACCCAGATTTAGCGAATCTGCGCCAAAACTTAGGAAAAAATGGCGTTATCTTGGTGGGTGAGCGTGCTAGTTTAACTCCAGGACTGCTGCAAACTTGCATCAAGCTAGCGGATCAAGTGGGAGCACGTTTGCAGTGGGTGCCCAGGCGCAGTGGTGAGCGAGGTGCAGTTGACGCTGGATTGCTGCCCAGTTTGCTGCCCTTTGGCCGCCCGGTGGCAAATGATCAGGCGCGTGCCAGCTTGGATTGGGGGAAAGTTCCTGCAGAACCAGGTCTGGATGCAGCTGGCATTGTTGAGGCTGCTTGTAATGGCGACATGGAGACTTTGGTGCTGGGTGGCATCGATTTGCGCGACTGGGTAGACCCACAAAAGGCTCGCACAGCTTTGAAAAGCGCGGGTTTTGTGGTGTCTTTGGAAGTTTGTCGCACTGAGGCCACCGAGTACGCCGATGTGGTGTTGCCAGTTGCACCTCCGGTCGAAAAAAATGGCACATTCATCAACTGGGAGGGACGTTTGCGTCCCTTTGGCCAGTCGATTGCTTCGCGCTCCCTAACCGATCGGGAGGTGTTGGCGCGTATCGCTGGCGAAGAGGAAGTTGACCTGGGTATGCGCCACTTGGCAGATGTGCACCAGGAAGTTAACCCACTGATGTTGTGGTCAGGAAGTCGCAGAATTGCTGCCCCGCAACGCGCCCAAATTGCTCCTGGAACAGAAGAATCTGATTCTTTGCGATTGGTTTCGCACAAGCTGATGCTGGATTTGGGGTTGCTCCAAAATGGAGCCCACGAATTAGCGATGTCAGCTCGCCGCCCGGTGGCATTCATGAATGCCCAGGAAATGGCCAAACATGGATTCGCTGAGGACGATCTGATCGAAATCACGGGGCCGCGCGGCACGATTACTTTACCGGTTGAATCTGGCAAATTGGCTGCTGGCGTCATTTGGGTGCCGCAGTGTTCAATTGGTCGCGGTATTTTCGAGGATTTAGGGACTGTTGGTGATGCAGTCCAGGTTGCGCCTGTTCCAGAATTGGCAACTGTGGGCGCAACAGGGGAGGTGGCTAAGTGACTGGCCTAGCTTATGGCACAATGGGTGCTTTTACTTTCTTGCCTGCTGAGACTCCCGAGTACACTGCTGCTGATTTTAGCGAGGAAACCTGGTGGTTGACGCTAATCAAGGCGATTTTCATTGTCGTTTTCTTGATTTTGTCAGTAGTGATGGCGCTGTGGGTGGAGCGCCGTGGGTTGGGGAGGATTCAAACTCGTCCAGGTCCAAACGTGGCAGGCCCGTTTGGGTTATTCCAAGCTTTGGCGGATGCAGGCAAATTGCTGTTCAAAGAGGACATTTGGACGTCTCGGGCTGACAAGTTCTTGTACTTTTTAGCTCCAGTGGTGATGGCATTCTCGGCGTTCTCGGTGTTAGCAGTGATTCCACTGGGACCGAATGTGGATCTGTTTGGACATTCGACTCCGCTGCAATTGATCGACATGCCGGTAGCCTCGCTCTACATTCTGGCAATCACCTCGTTGTCAGTTTACGGCGTGGTGCTGGGTGGTTGGTCGGCGCGCTCGACTCTGCCGCTCTATGGTGCAGTTCGCTCCGCCGCCCAGGTGATTTCCTACGAACTAGCCATGGGCATGTCCTTGGTGAGCGTGTTCTTGATTTCCCGGACGATGTCGACTTCGGAGATTGTGGCCGCCCAATCCAGCATGTGGTGGTGTTTTGCTCTGTTACCGGCATTTATCGTCTACTTCATTTCGATGTTCGGAGAAATCAACCGTTTACCCTTTGACTTGCCGGAAGCTGAAGGCGAGCTAGTGGCTGGACACATGACCGAATATTCGTCGATGAAATTCGGTTGGTACTACTTGTCCGAGTACATCAACATGTTGAATGTTTCGGCCGTGGCCACCACCATGTTCTTAGGTGGTTGGCACGCTCCTTGGCCTTTGTCCCACGTATCGTGGCTAAATGGCGGATGGATGGGTCTAGTTTGGTTCATCGTCAAGATTTGGGTCATCATGTGCATCATCATCTTGGTGCGTGGGACCTTGCTGAGGATCCGCTACGACCAGTTCATGGATTTGGGTTGGAAAGTATTGATCCCAGTGGCTTTGGTGTGGATTGTCCTGGTGGCACTCATGCAGGGAATGCAATTGTGGCTGCCTGACTACTCAGTCGTGTTGTTGGCCATTGCGATTGGCATAATTATCGTCGTTGCCATTGGTTGTTTCATTTTCTTGCCCATAACTTGGGATAAGAAGAGCGAAACTGACGAGCCATTCGATGCTTTCAAAGATGGCTATCCGGTGCCGCCTTTGCCCGGTCAAGTTTTGCCGCCTTCTGCGCGAGCAAAGCGCAAGGCCAAAGCAGGAACTGGCGTTTACACCGGGACTCAGATTGCCAGTTCTGCAGCAGCTGACGAAGAAAGTCGGGAGGCCTAAAATGAGCAAAAAGCAAAATAACGGTGAAGAAATGCTCTACGAGCACGATCCGCGTGGCCCGCTCGGCGAATTATTCGCTCCAGTTGCTGGCTTTGGCGTGACGATGAGCAGTTTCTTCCGGCCATACGTCACCGAACAATATCCGTTTGAGGGTCCATTTTTGCAGGATCGCTATCACGGTCGCCACCAATTGAATTACTACGCCGATGGGCTGGAAAAATGCGTGGGTTGTGAGCTATGTGCTTGGGCTTGCCCGGCTGATGCGATTTTTGTGCAAGCTGACGCAAATACCCCCAACGCTCAATACAGTCCGGGTGAGCGCTACGGTCGGGTCTACCAGGTTAACTATTTGCGCTGTATTTTTTGTGGGTTTTGCATTGAAGCTTGCCCGACGCGTGCATTGACCATGGGGCACGATTTTGAAATCGCCAAGTACACGCGTTTGGATGACATTTACGAAAAGAAAGACATTCTCGCCGAACTGCCTGAGGGCGCTTTGGCTGCCCCACATCCGATGGTACAGGGAATGTCTGATGGCGACTACTACCGTGGCGCGGTTACTGGTCCTACCCAAGCGCAAATCGATTGGGTGCGCGAGCACCGTCCCGACGATCCGACCTTGGTTACGGCTCGCCCAGTTGACGCGAATGTAAAGGAGGTTGCCTCGTGAGCTGTCTGATGGACAATTGGCCCACCATGGCCTCAACTGGCGAGGCAGTCCTCTTCTGGGTGCTCGCCGTGATCATGGTTTTGGCAGCTTTGGGCGTTTTGTTTTTCCAAAAAGCTGCTTACGCTGTGTTGTCAATGGTTTTGGTCATGCTGGGAATTGCGGTCATGTTCTTCATGCTGCAGGCACCCTTTAACGCCACCGTGCAGATCGTGGTCTACACCGGCGCAATCATGATGATGTTCCTGTTCGTCATCATGATGATTGGTTTGGGAGCCACCGACCAATACCGGCAGCAGCCAAGAGGATGTATTCTCCTGGCCTACATCATGGCCCTAGTTTTGGCAGTTGGCCTAGTCGTGGCAGTAGTCATTTCTGGAATCGGGTCGGGTAATTCTGCGATTTTCAGTTTTGACGTTTACTCCGATCAATCGATTGATGCATTAGCCGTCGAGTTATTCGAAAACCACTGGGTGACAATAGAGCTTGCTGCCGCTTTGCTGGTAACGGCAGCTTTGGGAGCGTTGTTGTT
>CBCPNB010000039.1:0-36090 GCA_965120455.1 uncultured Actinomycetaceae bacterium
ATTTGCTGCTTCGTCAATCCCCGCTCTAAGAGACTGCGCAGCCTCTTAGCGATCTTCTGATAGCTAGCCACGTCCTCGAAGTCACACCAGGGAGCAGGCAAACAATCCAAAACAAGTTCTATGTCCTCTTTTGAAAATCCCTCCCCACCTTTTCGGCGCTCTCCTGGGGGGTTGGGGGGATTGGTTAAACCATGACTGGTTAAGTTCTTAATAAAGACACCGTGCGCCACTGG
The DNA here is from genome assembly GCA_965120455.1 of uncultured Actinomycetaceae bacterium. Lineage (GTDB taxonomy): Bacteria > Actinomycetota > Actinomycetes > Actinomycetales > Actinomycetaceae > Scrofimicrobium. The sequence goes on from CBCPNB010000039.1 coordinate 234, forward strand.
TGACCGACCGCCGTGCGCCACTTTTGTGACGCGAGCAACATTACTGGTGTCTGAGGTCTTGTTTTCGATTGGCCTTGTAGTGGAGTCATACCCGTGCGCCACTTTTGTGACATGGGTAACAGAAGTAGTGTTTGAGCTAGCGGATATAACCGGACCCGTGATAGACTCATGGCAACTCGTTTTATGGTAGATACCTTTTGCCCCCGGGGGTTTTTCCCCCGGGGAATTTTTTTTGTCAACTGCAAGCCAATACCCGTTTGAGGTGAAGTTGCCGAGCCTGCGACGGCGCTGCTCCCTAGTTACCAGATTCGCCTCGACTAGTGCTGTCAATGCCCGCTGCACCGTGCGGCGGCTGCGGCCGAGATGCTCCATTAGCGTGGAAATTGATGGGAAGCAGTAGCCGTCTTTATCGGCAAATTCGGCGAGGACTCGAAGTAAATGCTTGGCTGTAGGCGAGACAGGGGCGGTGATTGCAGCAGAACTGGCCCATTGGTATGCGGTGAAGCTCACTTGTCATCACCGCCACCGAAATCCAGCAGACGAAGATAACCGTTATTTTGCTCTACTTTTCCTTGCTTTTGCAAGATGCGCAAATAGACGCCAACCGTGGGTCTAGACCACTTAGTCTGCTTAGCTAATTGCTGTTGCGAAAGGTGAATCCAACCATCAGCTGTGGCGTTCTTACGTAAGATTCGATAGAGGTAGGCTAGACTGCGCTTTTGATACGGCGTCAATTGATCAGTCATGGATTTACTCCTAATCAGGAGCAATCCAGCTAACAGTGCCCCTGCTGGGGCTCGAACCCAGGACCAACGGATTATGAGTCCGCTGCTCTAACCGACTGAGCTACAGGGGCAACACCTGAGATCATACAGGAAATCCTGCCTGCAAACAGCCTACAACCGAATGATAACCAACACGCAGACCAAGCGCTAGACCATTAGGCCAAACATTATCGGCATCGGCAAGAACTCGAACATCTCAACCTCTCCCCAGATTTTCGTTAATTTGGCGAATTCGAGTACTCACAGTAGTGAACTCGAATTGCAACTGCTGCACCTCTTCCGAATCCTGAGCCAAGTTGATTTGGGCACGCAAATCCGCCAATTGGCTAGTCAAATTCAAAACCTGCAATCTGGATACTGTTTCACGGGCAAAACGCTCTAACTGTCTGGCATCTTGAGAATTTCTCAACGGCAAATCGATCGTGGATAATTCCACAATCACACTCCGCACCGGCGGCAAAGCCGCCTCACGCAACTCCTCATTCCAGCGAGTCGCCGCCATCGCTTCAGCAGCTTCCCCCATATTCACGCTCGCATCCATACCAACACCCGCGCCCACATCCGCACCAGCACAATTTTGCTGATAAAACGCTTCAGCTTCTTCCTGTAAATCCAAGAATCTAGTCAAACCACCCGTTGCCTGGATGGCATCGAGTACAGCCTGAAAAGTGCGGTCGGAAAATGATTCTCGCGATAACTCCTCAAACTCGCTCGCCGTGCAAGCAAACGGGTGTTGCAACACCACTGCTAACACTTGGGCCTCCAAATGTAGCACCGAACTATTGGGTAAAGAACGCAAATAGGAGGTGTGAGCTGACTCCAATAAATCTAAATTTTGCACAACAACTCCCTGACCAACGGTACCCTCGCGTCCAACCTCTCGACTGATTTCTTGAGCACTCAAAGTCACGCCTGACTCAGAACCACTCCACACAGTCCTGTCCCAATCAGCAGTGCCTCGGCCAGTTACAGACCCCAATTTGGCTCGGACACCAGGAGTACTCGTCGCTAAGCGAAGCTGACCACTCCTTGCCTCTGCCTGATTTGATTGCGCCTTTAGCTGTCGCGCGGCTCGCTCAACTTGTCGGCGAACTTGGTCAGGGTCTTGCACCAGCCAAGCCGATACCGACTGCGAATAAGCATTTCGCAAAGACACATCCCCGATTCCAGCCAACACGGGAATCGCCTTGCTGAGTGCCGCCACCCGCCCCTCATTAGTGCGCAAATTTTCGCTGCCCAACACAGACTGCAACACAAATTCAAACAAAGGAATGCGCTTTTCCAACAAATCACGCAACCCCTGGTCACCCCGATGAATGCGAATATCACACGGATCCTGTCCCGCAGAATCAATAGCTACAAAAGTGCGCGCCGCAAAAGCTTGATCTTCAACATAAGCTCGCCTGGCTGCCTTCATGCCTGCCTCGTCGCCATCAAATGTATAAATTACTTCCCCAGAATATTGATTGCCATTTTCTAACGACAATTTAGCTGCTCCATCGAACCGGTCAGCCAACAAGCGGCGAATAATCTGGACGTGCCCTTCCCCAAAAGCAGTTCCACAAGTAGCTACCGCGTTTGTAATTCCCGCACAGTGAGCAGCCATTACATCCGTATAACCCTCAACAATGACAATCTGACGTTTTTGAGAAATCGTTTTTCTAGCTAAATCTAAACCATATAAAACCTGGGATTTATGATAAATCTGGGTTTCTGGAGTGTTAATATATTTGGGGACTTCCCGATCTGATTCGCTAAGATTACGTGCTCCGAACCCCACAGTTGCTCCCGACAAATCGCGAATAGGCCACATAATTCGACCTCGAAAACGATCGTATAAGCCGCGTTTGCCTTCCACAAATAATCCCGAAGATGACAGCTGAGCTTCAGTAAATCCACGTCCTCGCAAATACCTAGCTAAAGCATCCCACTCTGCCAGAGAATAACCAACTCGAAAATAAGCAGCCTGATCCAAAGTAAAACGTCGCTCTATTAGAAAATTACGCGCTACTTCCCCTGCTGGACTAGCAAATTGCTGGCAATAAAATTCCTCTGCCAACTTATGTATTTCTAGCAAAACTTGCCGCTTTACGGGATCTCCTTGGCGAGACTCACGTTTCCCACCTTTTTCATAATGTAAAGTGACCCCAAATTTGCCTGCCAAAAACTCAATTGCATCCAAAAAATCCATTTGGTTGATTTTCATGACGAAGTCAATTACGTCCCCGCCTTCACCACAACCAAAACAATGCCATACCCCTAATTGGGACCGTACATTAAAAGAGGGAGTTTTCTCGTCGTGGAACGGACATAGTCCTTTCATGGTGCCCGTGCCCGCCCTGCGCAAAGTCACGTATTCGCCAACCACCTGCTCAATTCGCGCTCGCTGGCGCAGTAATTCGATATCTTCTCGTTTGATGATTGGCATGCAAAAAGTGTACGCGACCAATCCCAAGCCTAGACAGTTAACTAAATATTTTGCTACAAACCTAACGCCTAACTACGCTAGTACAATCATTCGCTGTCCTCACAATTTAGAAAACATCCCACAAATCGCCCCATGCCACTTGCGAATAGATACATCCGTCAAAGACGCCACTTGGTCAATTACTGCCCGCAATTGGTCTGCTTCATTTTCGGCTTCGTGCCATTGTTCTTTGTAGAGTTCCTGCAACTGTTCTGGACCTTTTTCCATCAACCCAGCCACTAAATCCTTGATTTCTGTACGCTGACGCAAATAAGCCGGATCGGACTCACGTGGCTTCATCACATATGTTACAGCAATCCCCTTCAATACCTGCATTTCAGCCAAAATATGGGGAGGAATCACCAAATCAGCCAGATAACGATTCAGCGAACCCACCCCATATATCTGGCGCGTGGCCTCCACAGTTTGCTCCACGAATCTGCCAATCAATTGCGAAGTCAAATCTTTAAGGAGTGCCCTTGCCCGATATCCGCCATCGTAGTTGGTAAACCAATACGCAAAATTGAACAAACAACACGCCCCTGCCGCTAAGCTATCTGCACTAACTGTTTGCCCATACCAGGCAATAGTTGCCTCAATCACCCGATCCAGCTCTGCCTCCGTTTGCAATTTAGCTAAATCACAGGCTCCGGTTACTACTGCATCTTCAAAATCGTGAACCGAATAGGCAATGTCATCTGACAAGTCCATGATTTGTGCCTCCAGGCACCGCTTCGTCGGTGGAACCCCCCGGCGCATCCACTGAAACACTGCTAAATCCTGGGCGTAAACCCCATACTTTCGAGTCGCCCCAGATGCAGGCCCCTGCCCTTTTGCCCACGGATATTTACTGAGCGCATCTAAAGTAGCGCGCGTCAAATTCAATCCCGCAGGCTGCCCATTTGCCCCCACAACTTTAGCTTCCAGGCGAGTAACCACGCGAAAAGTCTGTGCATTTCCCTCAAATCCGCCAATATCTTGCGCCACTTCAGCCAGAGCTTTCTCACCGTTGTGTCCATACGGTGGATGCCCCAAATCGTGGGCCAAACAGGCAGCATCCACAATATCTGGATCACAGCCCAACCGCCAACCCAAAACCCTCCCCACTTGAGCAACTTCCAAAGAATGGGTGAGCCGGGAGCGCACAAAATCCTTTTGTCCCGGCCCTAAAATCTGGGTTTTTGCCCCCAAACTGCGCAGTGAAGCTGAATGCAAAATCCTGGCTCGGTCGCGTTCAAAATCAGTCCTGGTCGCTGTTTTCGGACTCTCTGCTACAAAACGCTCGCAATCTGCCTGCGAATAAACAGATGTGGAATTGGTTGAGTTGAATTCGGCCACGAGTGTTCCTTTACAATCGACCGAATCCACAATAACACGCTATCAGTGATAGTTTTGTGATCCATCTGATTGCCAAGATTTTCTAACTGTCTCAATCGTCGATTGACCCAGCCGAGCGGGAGAAAAACTATTTTCTTTCGCTAAATCACTGGCGTTAGCTGAGTCTTGAGCGACACCTACCGTGTCTCCAACAGTTGCAAAAGTAAAAGCACTTTGGGCTCCAAACTGACCCAAACGCGAGGCTGCCCCCACTGCTCCCATTGCGATTAACACCGTTGGGTGCGACAGGTACTCTCGAGCCCATTGTTGCGCCTGGCGTACCAGATCCAGCTGCGCGACTGTATCGACCACCCAGGCAATCTTCAACACGTCGGCATCAGTTTGAGACATCGCCTGCAAAATCGAAATCAATTGTGCTGAAGTAGTTGGCGGCACCTGGAATTCGTGGTGGGAGGCTACCACCACGGGAGTAGGACTCGTGCCCACATCTACTCGCACCGCCAGACCGTGATTGTCTCCCTGACATCCCACTCCACGTACTGCAGCAATCAGATCCCCACCAGGCCACAGATTTGACAACTGCAACTCCACATCCACGCCATCTGCCCAATTCGCGGCTTGCAGCACCAACTCGGCGTAACGCTGTGCCCCGGAAAACCTTTGCTGACTATTTCCAGTAGCACCAACGTCTAAATACCCGCCTTCTCGGCTCGTCCGCCAGGTCGCCAACACTGGTAGTCCAAATGTCTGGCGCAACTCGATCCCCAGCTGGGCGATTGCTGCCAAATCACTTCGATAGTTTTCCTCCAGACAATCTAGTCGCCACTCGACCAAATCGGCTCCAGCCAAAGCAGCTTTGCCCCACTGATCCTTAACTTTTGCGAAATCAGTTTCCCCTACCGATACGGCAATCTTTTTGCCTGCCGCTAAATCGAGAACTTTTCCCGGTTCTGCCCCCAACCGTAAACACGGGGTATGCGCGTGAATATAACTATCAGCCACCAGATCCCCCCTCTAAATCAGCTAAATGTAAATTTGCCCGATCCTTTTCCGACAAGGTACGAGACTCCAACCAGCCATGAGGCACATGTGGTTGCCGCTCATTACCAGAGCGCCCGCGTTGCCCTTGAGAAACCGGCGGAAACTCCTGGTTCAAGTCCAATTGTGCCAACAAATCTGCCAATTCTGCGGTTGTCTTCACCAACGACAACTTAGCGCGCATTTGGCCACCAACTGCAAACCCGCGCAAATACCAACCAATATGTTTGCGCATGTGCCGCATTGCCAACAATTCGTCCCCCAAGTCTTGCACCATCCACCGTGCATGCAAATTGATGATGTCAACTATTTGAGACAAATTCGGGTCAGCTGGAATCGGCTGACCCGCCAAAGCAGCCGCAATTTGAGCGAATAGCCAAGGACGCCCCTGACAACCCCGGCCAACAATCACTCCCGCGCAATTAGTTTGCTGCAGCATCCGCAGCGCATCAGTGGCACTGAAAATATCACCGTTGCCCAAAATCGGCAGCCTACTCCTTTGAACCAAATCAGCAATCCAAGGCCATCGAGCCTGACCAGAATAGTATTGGGCAGCAGTTCTAGCGTGCAAGCCGATTGCAGCGATTCCTTCATCTTCAGCGATTTTAGCGGCATCGAACACCGTCACATGGTCATCGTCAATGCCGATGCGCATTTTTACCGTTACCGGCGTGCGCCCGTTCGTTACCTGTTGGGCTGCTCCCACCACTGCGCTCACAATTTCGCGAAATAAGTCCGTTTTCCACGGAACGGCTGATCCGCCACCTCGACGCATAACTTTTGGCACTGGGCAGCCAAAGTTCAAGTCGATCTGGTCAGCTAAATCGTGTTCTAGTAGAAATTTCGTCGCTTGGGAAAGTGCTTTGGAGTTTACCCCATAGAGCTGAATTGAGCGTACTCGCTCGCTTGGATCTGAGCGCACCATTGCCAGCGACGTCTGGTTATTTTCACAAATCGCTTTGGCTGTCACCATTTCGTAGACGAATAGTCCACCTGGCGCATCGCATCGGGATTGAACCCCTGCAATTTTGCGATTTTCCAACAGATCGGCCGCAGATACGACAGAAGCTGTTTTGACTCCCCTGTTTTGGCTCGCCAGTCCGGCTTCGGCAAATCGGCGGCAAAGGCGACGAAACGACATATCTGTTACGCCAGCCATGGGGGCTAGCACTAGTGGAGTCCAGGCTCGGATTGAGCCAATTTGAAATCCAGAAGCTAACGCTTTCGGCGACCGGTCTAGCGGCGATGGGGTCATAGATCCTCACCCACCTACCAGCAAATTTTCATTTTCCCAGTTAGCTCTATTTTCACTAAGTTTGCGCTCGTCCCCTTACTCTCAGCTGCCTTTACAGCCCTAAACGCTCTAGCAGCCAACTTTTTACGCCCTCGATTGGAATGCGCACCTGCTCCATGGAGTCTCGTTCGCGAATGGTTACCGCACCATCGGTAACTGAATCAAAATCGTAAGTGATGCAATACGGTGTACCGATTTCGTCTTGGCGGCGATAGCGTCTACCCACAGCACCAGTTTCGTCGTATTCCACATTCCACATTTGCCGCAGCTCGGCAGCTAACTTGTGTGCGGGCTCTTGCAATTCAGATTTGCGCGACAAAGGCAAAACTGCAGCTTTGACTGGAGCTAGCCGTGCATCGAGCCGCAACACCACGCGTTTGTCCACTCCACCCTTCGTATTGGGAGCTTCATCCTCCGTGTAGGCTTCCACTAAAAATGCCATCATTGACCGCGTCAAACCGGCTGAGGGCTCAATCACGTACGGCGTGTAATGCTCGCCTTTTTGCTGATCAAAGTACTCCAGTTTCGTGCCCGAGGCTTGCGAGTGAACCCCCAAGTCATAGTCCGTGCGATTAGCAATTCCTTCTAATTCACCCCACAGTGACCCCTGGAAGCCGAAAGCAAACTCGATGTCGACTGTGCGCTTGGAATAATGGGAGAGCTTTTCTTGGGGATGCTCGTAGAGACGCAGGTGTTCGCGTGAAATCCCCAAATCTAAATACCAATCCAGGCGCTCGTCAATCCAATATTGGTGCCATTGTTCGTCAGTTCCGGGCTCCACAAAGAATTCCAGCTCCATTTGCTCGAATTCGCGGGTACGGAAAATAAAGTTTCCCGGTGTGATTTCATTGCGGAAAGACTTGCCAATTTGCCCAATCCCAAAAGGAGGCTTCTTACGGGCTGAATTCAACACATTTGCAAAATTTACGAAAATTCCCTGCGCGGTTTCGGGCCGCAAAAAATGTAATCCGGCTTCGTCGTCCACTGGACCCAAAAATGTTTTTAGCAAACCGGAAAAAGCTTTGGGCTCAGTCCACTGACCGCGATTTCCACAACTTGGACAGGGAACTTTTTCCATCGATACAGCCGACTCGTCCACGTCGTGCTTTTCTGCGTATTCCTCGACTAGTTGGTCTTCACGCAAACGTTTGTGGCAGCTCAAACACTCAATCAAAGGGTCGGTGAAAGCCTGGACGTGTCCTGAAGCTTCCCAAACTTGTCGCGGCAAAATTACCGACGAATCCAAACCCACTACGTCGTCTCGGGAGCGCACGACTCGATTCCACCATTGGCGTTTCACGTTTTCTTTCAACTCCACGCCAAGTGGCCCGTAATCCCAAGCCGAGCGGGTTCCCCCGTAAATTTCGCCGCACGGATAAACGAAACCGCGTCTTTTCGCTAAAGCAATGACTGCATCCAAGCGACTAGGTTGATTCGCCACAAGTATCTCCTCTGAGTGAACAACGCCTGCAATTCTAGCTCACCTCTAGGTAGAGATAGTGCCTATTCCGCAGTTTTGGCACCTGATTTTCGGTGGATTTGCGCACTTGCTCCACCGTAAATCTAGTTGACAATCACTTTCAATAAGCAGCAAGATTTTGATTGTGTCTCCTTCTGCTTTGATTCAAATCGAGGCTCTTGCAGCCGGATACGGATCGCACCTGATTTTGCGCGATCTGAGCGCCACTATTCACCAAGGAGATTGCGTGGCAATTACGGGTTTGAATGGTTGCGGGAAATCGACCCTGTTGAAAACTTTAATTGGCCGCTTGCCCATCGTGAGTGGGTCGATTCAAATTGGCGATTGGCGGCGCACTCAGCATAGAGAAACTGGTTCACCTCAGTGGAAAAATTTTGGCTACGTTCCCCAAAACAAGCATGCCGGTGGAGGCATCAATGCTTCAGTGCGAGAAGTCGTCCAATCCGGTCTACTAGGCGAGCAACGCTGGTGGCTCCCCTTTGGCTCTAGAACACAAGTAGATCGAGCCTTAGAGGCGGTCAACTTGCGTTCTTCAGCACGAAAACAGTATGCAAATTTATCTGGCGGGCAAATGCAGCGAACCCTGATTGCTCGAGCTTTGGTGCGACGACCACAGATTTGGCTACTGGATGAGCCGCTGACTGGTTTGGATCCCGAATCTCGCCAAACGCTCATCCAAATCTTGCAGCAAGAGCTAGCCGAGGGTGCCACCGTGCTAATTGTGTTACACGAAGTGGACAAATTTCAAAAAATTCTCACCCATGAGCTGCACCTCGAATACGGGCAGGTAGCTTATTTTGGGCACCCTGACGGTTGTCCATTGCCGACCATGGCGGGGACAGAACCGGAAGGATTGTACTGATGTTGGATCTGGTTGGCGCTTTGATTTTGCGTTCTTTATTGGCTGCCACGTTTGTCGGTGTTTCTGCCCCTGTGGTTGGCACTTATTTGGTGCACAAACGCCTCTCCATGTTGGGGGATGGAATCGGACACGTGGCTTTATCCGGGGTGGCAGCTGGATGGTTGATTGGCGCGTTTGCCAATTTGACTCCCAATGACGTGCTCGCTGTGCCCGGAGCTGTAGTAGCCGCCCTCATCGGTGCTTTGCTCATTGAATACGTTCAGCAAACTGAGCGAACGGCTGCAGAGGTGGTGCTGCCAATTTTGTTTTACGGTGGTATCGCCGGCGGCGTCGTGTTGACTGGGTTAGCGGGAGGTAGCTCAACTCAGTTGAATTCGTATCTTTTTGGCTCGGTGGCAACTGTTTCGTGGACTGAAGTCGCCTACATGGCGGTGATGGCAGTAGTGATTCTGGCGTGTGGAATTGGTTTGCGACCAACGTTATTTGCGGTGACAAATGACCGCGATTTTGCTACTTCAATTGGCTTGCCAGTACGGAAAATGTCTTATTTGATTGCCGTGCTCTCAGCGTTGACTATCGCTATTTCCATGCGCGTAGTTGGCGCACTCTTGGTCTCTGCTCTGATGATTGTGCCGGTGGCGATTGCACAATTGTGGAGCCGCTCCTTTAAATCCACAATGCACTGGGCGATGCTCATCGGTTTGGGAGTGTCTTTAGCCGGACTGTTAACAACTATTGAAGTAAATTTATCTCCTGGCGCCACAATCGTAGTCATTGCAGTATTACTGTATGCATTGGCCTTTGTCGTGAAGTCTCTTCTCGATCGCTTTATTGTTCGAAAAACTCCTCGCACGTCTGCGCTAGATCAACGAAAATTAGAAAAACTCGATCAGCCAGACCAGGCTAGCTAGATTCCCAGTTGGATTAGCTGGATTGCAATAGATAAAGCCACATAATTAGCAACATTCATCGAGTAATCTGCGTTGTTTTCAGGTAAAGAAATGAAATCTTAAGTCTAAGATACAAAAGAGACTGGAAACTCCAACAAGAGACAGAAATCGTTCTCGATTTAGTTATCTTAGTTCGCTGACTCCTGCCCATATCGTAGACATAGCTTTTCTTTACCTAGTCTTTTAGATAGCCTCATAGCAAGCAAAGAAGCGAGGTGACGCATACCTATTGCGGCGGGAGCTGGACTGACCCGCAAAATGTGCGTGGAAAGTAGGAAGTGGAAGTCGGTAGTTCCATGTACAAGACGCGGATACGCGAAACGCCTGATGCAACCGAGGGCAGGAAGGGTTGACCACAGTGTACGACGCTATTCATAACATTGACTGGACTAGTGGAAGCATTGTCTTGATTTTCTTCCTCTTTTGCTATGTCAATTGCCGGGCTCACGCCACCTACGGGCTGGGACGCTTGGTAGTTGGCGGAGCTTTCAAGGGTCGCAAGAAAACTAAGCTACTGGAAAAAATTGCTGAATTCTTCGAAGGCCCTCTGCCCAAGCGGGGCGCTGAACTGCTAAATAATTGGGGAGGAATTATTCTCCCCTTGTGTTTTTTTACCACTGGAATCCAGAGCGCTATCCTTGCCGGTGCAGGAATTTTGCGCATGAAGTGGGTTCGTTTTGCTCTGTGGGTTTTGCCAGGCACCATTGTTTGGTCACTGCTCTATGGGTTTGGATTGTTAGCCGTCTGGCTGACCATTACCAAGGCGATAGCCGGCAGTATTTGGGCTTGGATAGTGGTGGCCGTGGTTGTAGTTGGTTTAGTGGCGTGGTGCGTATCTCGTAACAAGAAATTGGCTCGCCAAGAAACTGCAGGGGCGAAGACGCCAAGTGGTAGTTCCTCTGACAACTAAAGTCTTGTCTGTCGTTGCTAATGCATTCAATCGGAAAGAGCCAAATGCAAAGGATGACTCGCCAACGCCAAGACGTTTGGCGCGAAGTGAATGCTAATTTGGATTTTCGCTCGGCACAGCGGGTTTATCGCGACTTGATTAAAAATGGCAGTCAAATTGGGCTCACCACGGTGTATCGCTCTTTGCAAGCCATGGCCGACGAGGGTTTGCTAGACACTGTGCGCTCCAACGACGGGGAAATATTGTTTAGAAAGTGTCGGCAAAAAACTCACCACCACCACTTGGTTTGTCGGATTTGTGGAGCCACGGTTGAAGTTGAGTTAGTTAGAATTGAATCATTAATCGAAAAAGAGGCAGCTAAACACGGATACATCACTCCCACGCATTCGGTGGAAATCTATGGGATTTGTCCAGTATGTCAAAGTGGCGCATCCGCCTAGAAGGCTAGGAAATATTGGATTTGCTATTTGACTGGTTTAGTTGGTACAAGGGAGAGATCTATGACAGCACCAGAGTGGGCCAGTAGCGGCATCAAGCTGATTGTCTTTTTGTTCTGCGTAGTTTTTTTCAGAGCTCAGGGCACCTACTGGTTAGGTCGCCTAGCAGTTTCTGGAGCCTTCAAAGGACGCCAAAAAAATCGCGGCTTGAATGCAATCGCCAACTTTTTTGAAGGACCAATTCCTCAAAAAGGAACAAAAATTCTGGAAAGTTGGGGAATTATCGTCATTCCCTTGTGTTTTTTGACTGTCGGCCTGCAAACAGCGGTGCTAGCCGGGTCGGGAATTTTGCGCGTGAAGTGGACACGTTTTACGTTGGCAATGCTACCTGGCTGCGTGGCTTGGGCACTCATTTATGGCATAGGAATGCTAGCCGTATGGGTAGCAGTTCTCAACGCTATGGCAGGAAATCCGTGGGCTTGCGTCCTGTTAACTGCACTTGTACTAGCCCTGGGTGGATTCTGGTATGCTCACAAACGGCACGCCAAACAAAAATGCCCTACTTCTACTACTGAACAGGCTGCCATCGAAAGAGCGAAGCGACTCTGAACTCTACACTTTCGCATCTCTATCAAGGCTCACTCACCTAAGTCCAGCTCATCTACCTGAACTTGGTCGATTGCTCCCCCAAAACGCCGGTCACGTTTCTGCCAGAATTCCAAGCGCTGCCACAGTTTTTCGCGGTTGAATTCTGGCCAGGGCTCGTCCACGAAATCGAACTCCGCATAAGCCGTTTGCCACAACAAAAAATTAGATAGTCTTTGTTCCCCCGAAGTGCGAATCAGCAAATCCACTTCAGGTACGTCGGGAGCGTACAAGTATCGGCCAATAGTTCGCTCAGTAATGGATGCGGGTTTTATTTTCCCGTCTTGCACTTGTTCACCGATTTTTCGCGCAGCATCAGCAATTTCAGCCCGCCCCCCATAATTTACGCACAACAACAGCTGCGTGCCGCAATTGTTTTGAGTCAGCTCTTCAGCCAGCTGCAGCTCTTTGATGACCGACTTCCACAACTTGGGGGCTCGCCCGACCCAGCGAAACCGCACTCCCCATTTATTCAGTAAATCGCGGTGACGGCGAATCACTTCTCTGGAATAACCCATCAAAAAACGTACTTCCGCTGGAGAGCGCCTCCAATTCTCTGTGGAAAATGCGTACACAGACAGGTAAGAAATTCCAGCTTCAACTGCTCCCGCCACCGTGTCCATCAAAGCATATTCACCCGCTTTATGTCCTTCAGTGCGAGCCAGTCCCTGGGCGTTGGCCCATCTGCCGTTACCGTCCATGATTACTGCCACGTGCGCGGGCACTCCCGCCGATAAAGACGCAGGAGCAGTGGTTTTGCCACAGCCTGGATCTAAAATTACTCGTCCATCAGTTGCAGTATTCACGTCCATAGCCACTACTCTAGTCAACTTTGAAGTACCTACCCCAACTAATGCTTTTTAGTTTTTGAGCCACTTTCCTGTGGGAGTTTTTACTCATTCTCACGCTTGTTCTAGGCGAAAATACTGTCTGAGCAAAGTCCGAGAATTTAACCGTTTTTCCAAGTTCCATTCTGTCCACTCGGCTGCCAGATCGTAGGCGGGCAACCAGGTGTATTCTGGAAATCTCGTTACCTCACCCCACTTAGCCGCCAAGAGTTTGCCCAGTAAATCCAAAATATTTGCTTCCAGTGGATGGGCCCGGATCGGAGCGCAATTCTCACACACTTGGCCACCCAGCCGGGAGTCAAATAGAGTTTGATTCTGACTGACCACGTTCAGCGTGCCACACACTGCGCAAGTAGCCAAATGCGGCGACCATCCTTCTAAGGCAAGCGCACGCAACAAATAGGAGGCGGCTATCAATATTGCTGGTAGGCGATGGTTTGCCAACGCGTGGATTGCTCCCTCCAGCAAGGCGAATTGCTGCGGCAAGGTTTCGACTTGACTGTCAGTTACTTTCTGGCTGACCTCCCCGATGGCTTTGGCTGCACTGTAAGCTCCATAGTCATTTGCCAGCTGTCCCGAATACGAGCGCAATGATTCGACTTGAATCACTGTGTGTAGGTCGCTAGTTGTCGACAGACGACACTGCACATCCACCAAGTTGAAGGAGGCCAAGCGAGCCCCAAATTTTGATTTAGAGCGCCTAATCCCTTTGGCAACTGCTCGAAATTGTCCTTGCTCTTGCCCCAAAAAGACGACAATCCGATCAGCTTCCCCCAAGTTATAGGAACGCAAAACAATCGCCCGGTCTCGAAATGTTTTAAACATTTAGTATTTCTCTAATCAGGCGAGTGCCTAGCCCAAAACCCGAATTGACAGGCTGCGAGCAGCACTATTTGGATTCACGGATAGCACGATTCATGGCTGAAATAATCGCCTTGTAAGTGGCTCTTGCAATCGACGAGTCGATGCCAACCCCCCAAACGATGCGGCCATCGATTTCTGCTTCGACATAGGAGGCCGCTGTCGCTTCCTTGCCAGCTCCCATTGCGTGCTCGGAGTAGTCCAAAATATGCAGATCCCAGCCCAACTCTTGGAGAGCCTTCACAAAGGCGTCAACCGGACCATTGCCCGTAGCTTCCACGGCGAGAACTTCGCCGTCGTCCACTAATTCAGCGCGCAAAACCGCACCCTCGTTGTCGGCGGCAACCGAAGTCTTGCCGAGCACGAACCGCCCCCATGGCTCTAACCCGTTGGCTGACGTAAACGGCAAATACTCGTCGGCGAATGTTCGCCAAATCTGGGTGGGAGTTAGCTCTCCCCCTACTGATTCAGCTGCCTGTTGAATCACTTTGGAAAACTCGACCTGTAATTTGCGGGGCAACTCCAGGTTGTAGACGCTAGAGAGCACAAAAGCCACGCCCCCTTTGCCAGATTGAGAATTGACGCGCACCACCGCCTCGTAGTTGCGGCCCACGTCGTGTGGATCAATGGGCAAGTAAGGAATCTCCCACGCCACTTCTGACCCAGCGTCCTGCTCGTTAGCAGCCTGGATCTTTGCGTCCCGAGCGGCAAAACCCTTCTTAATCGCATCCTGGTGTGAGCCAGAAAACGACGTGTAAACCAGCTCTCCCGCATAAGGGACACGCTCGCCTAGTTTCATGCCCGAACAGTACTCGTAAACTTCAACGATGCTGTCGATATGCGACAAATCCAGTTCTGGATCGACTCCCTGAGTGTGCAAATTCAAAGCCAAAGTAATCAGATCGACATTTCCGGTACGTTCTCCTTGCCCAAATAGGCAACCCTCGACCCTATCCGCTCCAGCTAACTGCGCCAACTCGGCGGTAGCTACCCCGGTTCCTCGATCGTTGTGATTGTGAACCGACAAAGCAATAAATTCTCGGCGCGACAAATTACGCGACATGTACTCGATCTGATCGGCATACACATTGGGAGTGGAACGCTCCACCGTGGTTGGCAAATTCAAAATAATTTCCCGCTCCGCGCTGGGCTGCCACACGTCCATCACGGCTTCACACACTTCCAGCGCAAAATCGGGTTCTGCATCCATAAAAATTTCCGGCGAATACTCGAACCCAAAAATCGTATCCGCATCCAATTGAGCTTCAGCTTCGCGCATCACCCACTCAGTTCCCTGAGTGGCTAATTTGATGGTCTCAGCCCGATTGTTGTGAAACACTACTTCGCGAAAGAGCGGTGAAATCGCGTTGTACAAGTGAACGGTGGCCCGCTGAGCGCCTTTGAGTGCCCCCAAAGTGCGACAAATCAGATCCTCGCGTGCCTGCGTCAGAACCGAAATAGTCACGTTTTCCGGCACTAAATTCTCTTCAATCAGGGCACGCACAAACTCAAAATCCGGGCGAGAGGCCGCTGGAAAGCCCACCTCTATTTCCTGGAAGCCAATTTCTACCAGCTTGTCAAATAAAACCCGTTTGCGACCTGGATCCATAGGACTGACCAAAGCCTGGTTGCCGTCGCGCAAATCCGTGGATAGCCACCGGGGAGCCTTGGTAATTCGTCGATTCGGCCAAGTCCGATCCGGTAAAGAAATCGGATTAGTCTCTAAAAAAGGCCGATACTTTTGAGAATTCATTCGACCAGACTGCTGCGGGGGAACACTACCTGCTGTTTTCAATTTGACCTTCTTCTACGCTTTATGGGCGACCGGAATCACGTCAAACTCCGCGGTGCGCCATCCGATCTGGAAACCAAGCGTCGCCGCGGCGTAGAAGCAATAGCGAAAAACTACGCATACTACGAACCTAGCGGAAAAATAAAATTTCCGCCAGTCTTTGCTCCCTTCGAGGTAGTCGCTAGACAGTTTGTAATATCCGACTAAGACAGTCGCTGGGTCAGTCGGTAATTCAATCCTGGTCAATCCCGGTATTCGCTTTACCGCTAAAACCCAAAGCGCTGCAACATTTTCGGGTCAGTTTGCCAATTTTTAGCCACCTTTACGTGCAAATGCAAACTGATTTTGTTCCCCAACAGCCTCTCGATATTTCGTCTAGCCCTAATTCTTACTTCCCGCAAGCGTTCTCCACCACTGCCAATGACAATGGCCTTTTGCGATGGGCGCTCAACGTAAACCGTAACATACACGTCTGGTTTTTGGTCAGTTTCCCGCACGATTTCCTCGACTTTCACGGCCAAAGAGTGGGGCAATTCGTCGCGTACACCCTCCAAAGCGGCTTCCCGCACAAACTCAGCAATCAAAGTTTCGGGAGTTTCCTCGGTGACATCTTGCGAACTGTAAAGCGGCGCAGACAGAGGCAAATAGGCTAAAACGACTTTCACTAACTCTTCGACGTTATCAGCTGCCTTTGCGCTTACTGGCACCACTGCCGCCCAATCAGCTAGCTTATCTACGGACGCCAAGTGCTCCAACAACTGATTTTTGGACACTTTGTCAATTTTAGTCACTACCGCAATTTGGGGAATGTGAACGCGTTTTAGTTCACGGGCAATAAAATCGTCTCCCGGCCCTACTTTTTGGTCGGCAGGAGAACAAAACACGACCACGTCTACCTCTGTTAGAGCCTCTCTGACCATGTCGTTGAGGCGTTTGCCCAACAAAGTCCTCGGCTTGTGATACCCGGGAGTATCCACCAAAACGATTTGCCCACTCTGGCGATGCACAATCCCGCGAATATTGTGTCGAGTGGTTTCAGGCCGCATCGAGGTGATCGCCACCTTTTGGCCTACCAAAGCGTTGGTCAAAGTCGACTTACCCACATTTGGCCGCCCCACAATGGCGACAAAACCTGCCCGAAAATCCTCCGGGACATCCTCAACGGACAGCAAATTAGCTGCCGAGATGTTGGTGCTTAGCAAACCGAGAGAATCAGTAGAGGGAGAATCGGCAGTGGTGTCGGCAGCAGAATCCAGGTCATTCATTGGAGCCTCAAGAGCGGTAGAATCAGGAAAGTCAAGGGGATCAGTGTGCACGTTCATCATCCCTCTGATCGTCTTCCTCGGTATCCTCTATTTCAGCTACAGAAGCCACAATTTCTATTTCTTTGATTTGACGGCGACGCCGACTAGGCTTTTGGGCAACTAGATGCAGACCCTGCACCGTGGCTTGCGCACCCGCTAACGGGACTTGGCCAATTGCTTTCGAGAGCAATCCTCCCACCGAGTACACGTCTTCATCCGAGACTTTGACGTCAAATAGTTCGCCTAAATTGTCGAGTGAATAACTGCTCGGTACCAGCCACTGTCCGGGAGAAATCTCCTTGGGCTCACTCACATTCGTGTCGTGTTCGTCATGCAGCTCACCGACTAACTCCTCTAAGATATCTTCAATCGTAATCAGGCCAGCAATTCCCCCATATTCGTCGACTATTAGCGCTAAATGCATGCTAGTTTTTTGCATTTCGCGCAATTCGTCATCCGCTAATTTTGTCTCTGGAATAAAGGCCGCTTTTCGACACAAATGCTTTACCTGTCGACCCTGATTGGCTGGATTAGCCTCCAAATATTTAATGATATCTTTGAAATAAAGCACGCCAACCACATTGTCGATGTCCTGGCAAATTACAGGAATTCTCGAAAACCCAGAATTCATGAATAAACGCAATGCCTCTTTAGCGCCTTCATCTTCGAGAATGGTCACCATTTCCGTGCGCGGTACCATCAATTCGCCCACCCTGGTTTGCCCTAACTCGAATACTGAACGCAAAATTTCTTTGTCTTCTTCTTCGAGTTCGACTGTGCCCTCTTCCAATATTTCGTCAGCCATATCGCGCAAATCTTCCACCAAAGTGGGAGAAGTACCAGTCTGGGAACCATCCGCACCCCGCTCCGTATAATCAGTGAGTGCATTGTCCAATAAAGGATTCAAAGCGCCAGTAATTTTACGCAAAGCCAGGGCTGTTCCCGCACCCCGTAACGCTACCCACTTTGGGTTGGTTCCCGCCAGCTTGTAGGGCAAAATTGCCACTACTACTAGCTCGTAGAGACCGATACTGACAATGGAGAGCAAGAGAATTTTCCACCAATTCCAGCCCACATCGCCAAAAGCATCGACTAAACCAACAGTGATGCAAGTAATGCCCAGAGTTTGCCCGCTAACCCGGCCACCTAGCAGAGCGGCAGAAGTCAACTGCCGATTCTCTATGACCTGCAGCAACTTGGAAGCGCCCCGCACCCGTTCGTCAGCTAAATTTTGCACCAATGTCTTCGACACGCGCGCTACAACTAAGTCGATGGCGCTTAGCCACGCTACCCACAATAAAACCAGCGCACCAAAAATGCTCAGAAAAACAACCGGGGCTGTGCCAAAACTAGAACCCAAAGTCTTCGCCTCCCCTCCCAAAGTCCTCACTGCGCAGCGCTTCACCATACCGGTAAGCAAGGTCATCTTCTGCTTTTTTCGCCAAGAACGTCAACAATAATTGCCGTTGCAGTGCAAACATTTCCTTTTCCTGCTCAGCATCGGCGTGATCGTAGCCCAAAAGATGCAAAATTCCGTGAGTGGTCAGCAACAACATTTCCTCCACCTGACTGTGCCCCGCTGCTCGTGCTTGCTTTTGGGCCACCGTCGGGCATACGCACACGTCGCCGAGAATTCCTGGCCCGCTTGGATCAGTTGGTGTACCGGGCCGCAACTCATCCATGGGAAAACTCATCACATCAGTTGGTCCAGGCAATTGCAACCATTTTTCGTGTAAATCCGCCATCGCTATTTCGTCGATGAATAAAATATTCAAATCCACTCCAGAACCGACGTGCATTTGTTCCAACACGTATTCTCCCAGCGCCGAAAATTCAGCCAAATCTACCCGATAATCGGTTTCGTTGATGACTTCTACCGACACTGGCTGCTCCTCTTTTTCTCGGTTTCTCGTTCTGACGGATTACTAGCATTTTCCCCAAATTTAGCTGACGAAACACTTGGGAAACAAAAGTTCATAGATGGAATTCTTGAAACTAAGACTTGCACGCACGGGGAAGGTAACGCGCACTGAGAAGGAAATATGGGCAGCATAGACAATCACCGTGAACGCTGCTTGCGTTTTGTGGTCTGCAAAATATCCCACTTGGCGTAGGCATCCACAATCTCGGTCACTAAAGAATTTCTAACTACATCGCCACTATCTAAATAACAAAACTTAACACCACCAATATCTTTGAGAATTTGCTGTACTAAAGCCAAACCAGAAACTTGGTTCGGTCCTAAATCAATTTGAGAAATATCCCCTGTTACCACCATTTGGGAGCCAAAGCCTAAACGGGTCAAGAACATTTTCATTTGTGCTGGAGTCGTATTCTGAGCTTCATCCAAAATCACGTAGGAATCGTTTAAAGTACGACCACGCATATAGGCTAAGGGAGCCACCTCAATTGCTCCCGCCTCCATTAGCTTTTGCAAAGTTTCTTCCTCCACCATATCGCGCAAAGCATCATAGAGAGGTCGCAAATATGGATCAATTTTTTCAGTCAAAGTCCCCGGCAAAAACCCCAAATTCTCACCAGCCTCCACCGCTGGACGAGTCAACACAATCCGCCGTACCCGCCCAGCTAACAGCTGGGACACGGCCCGCGCCATCGCTAAATAAGTTTTACCCGTTCCCGCCGGTCCAATTCCAAAAACAATCGCGTACTCCTCCAAAGCATCCACATACGCCTGCTGGCCTGGAGTTTTGGCGCGAATCACTTTGCCGCGAACATTTAACACCTCTATAGGAGCAGGCAATACGGGATCAGCCTCCCGCAACATTTTAATCGCATGCTGCACCCCTACTGCATCCAGGTATTCCCCGGATTGTCCCAGGGAAATTAATTCATCTAATAATTGGGTAGAAATCTTGACCTGTTCCACTGAACCAGACAAAGAAATAGAATTATCTCGAGCACTCACCCGCAGTCCTGGAAAACCACGTTCAATAGCCCGCAAAATCTGGTCGGATGGTCCCAAAAGTTGCACTAGATCCACATCGCTGGGAATTTCAATGAGTGTAAATGTAACCTCATTTGCATCCACTTTGGCATCCATCCTCAGTCATTCTCTCCTTTTACCCCAATTCAGAAGTCATCCACACCAGAATTGTCAACATGCAATTTTTACCTATCGATGTATTGACCCTACCAACTTGCTTTGCGTCTTTTACATCTCGCCCATCCAGGTAGCGATTGCTGCTAGAGCCACCGGTCCAGCAGTAGACGATCTGAGAATGCGTTCGCCCAAGGAAACTGACTCTGCTTTAGCAGCACAAAAATCTTCCATTTCAGACTCTGATATACCACCTTCTGGGCCAACGACTAGAATGATTTCTTTGTTTGCCAGCTCTTTTCTTTTAGATAAATTATTCGTTTTAGGGGAATCATCTAAACCAACTCGGTCAGCTAGCTTAGTATGCAAAATTTCTGTCAGTTTCGAGTGAGACTCTTCGTGACAGACCAAAGTAACTGCGCCACTTTGGCTTTGAGTTTGCAGCCATCTAGTCAATTCCGCAGAATTCATGCATCCTAAGAGCCTCGGGAATGTCGCCCGCCGCGATTGTTTGGCTGCCGCCACCAAAATTTTTTGCCACCTCTCCAGGTGTTTTTCCCTTTTTGGGCTATTCCACCGCACAACTGAACGATCAGCCTGCCAGGCCACCACCCGGTCTACTCCCAGCTCAGTTGCAGTTTCAATTGCCTGCTCGTCGCGACCATTTTTGGCTAAAGCCTGTACCAAGGTCAGAGAAAGTCTGGGCTTTTCTGCACTAATAATCTCGCATACTTCCAGCCAGATTTTGACTATCCGCGCGTCTTCGAAACTGTTCTTGCCAGTTTTGGTAGCCCAATTTTTGGATTGTTTCTCAACTTTTTGGTTTTTAACTCTTTGATATTCCCCACCAGTTTTAACGAGTTCAAACAATTCTTGGGATTGGGCGCGGCCACAAACTCGACAACGCCCCCGCAGCCCCTGCCCATCCACTAAGTCCACCACTTCGCCGCCCAACAAGCGGCGAACAGCAGCCATGTGATGTCCTTCATCACCGGGCACGCCGACAAAATCCCCAACTAACGCACTACTCAACTTGTTGAATTCTGCCAGAGAAGATCCTCGCACCAAAAAGACTTGTGGACACCAAAATACTGGCAGCGTCACTGGCCGGCAAGCTTTTCTTTCAAGCGTTTCAACGGGCTAGTAACTTTGGTCTCAACTGGCTCGCGTTCCTCACCTCGAACCGCAGCTAGCTCCTCCAACAAGGACCGAGACTTATCGTCTAACACCGTTGGAATCACCACTTTCACGTGCACGTGCAAATTACCGCGTCCCTGTCGATTCAGGTGACCAACCCCTAAACCTTTTAGCACGATATCCGTATTGGGCTGGGTTCCTGGCTGTACTTCGATGTCTTTTCGCCCATCTAGCGTAGTCAACTCTACTTTTGTGCCCAGGGCTGCTGCCGTCATTGGCACCACGATTGTCGTATGTAGATCGTCGCCTTGGCGGATGAAGAGCTTGTCGGGTTGTTCGCGCACCTCGACGTACAAGTCGCCAGCTGGACCGCCATTGCTGCCCGCCTCACCCTGGCCAGTCATATGGATTCGCGTCCCAGTTTGTACACCCGCTGGAATTTCCACGTCCAAGGTCTTAGTCGAGCGAATCCGCCCATCGCCCTTGCACTCACCGCATGGCTTCGTAATAATCTGGCCGCTTCCCGCACAAGTATTGCACTGGGCATTGGTGCGGATCTGGCCAAAAAGCGAATTCTGGGAACGAGAAATCATGCCCGAGCCTTGACAAGCACTACAGGTCACCGGGGTGGTTCCAGGAGCACATCCCTTCCCCTCGCACGCATCACAGGCCACGTTCGTGTTCAACCGTACCTGTTTAGTCGCCCCAAAGACCACTTCGGATAAAGTCAAGTCGACCGAAACGCGCACATCCTGACCCCGTCGAGTCCGATTACCAGTTCCCGCAGAACCGGAAAACCCGGACATGCCAAACATTTGCTCGAATAAGTCGGAGACACCAAAACCGCCAAAGGATTCCGCAAAACTACCGGCAGTAAAGCCAGTGCCACCAGAACCACCGAAGAAGGACGAGCCGCCAGCATCGTATTCGCGCCGCTTGGTGGGATCTGAAAGCACCTCGTAGGCCATGGAAACCTGCTTGAATACTTCCTCCGACTCCGCCCCCGCATAATCGGGGTGAGTCTCGCGTGCCCGCTTACGATAAGCCTTCTTAATTTCCTCAGGCGTAGCATTGCGGCTCACGCCCAAAACTTCATAATAATTAGACACCTATTTTTCTTTCCTCGACCAATTGGGTGAACTCTGTGCCGCCAATTGAAAGTATTTATCTCTCTTTGATTTTGGCAACAACACATCTGACAAATAGTTGGACACGGCTTGAACTGCCACCATAGATTTGGGGTAGTTCATGCGTGTTGGGCCTACGATGGCTACATGCGACAAATATTGACTGGGAGTCTCATAGGTTGCCGACACCACAGAAGCATCCGATAGACACTCCTCCTGATGTTCAGCACCAATCGACACCTGCACTGGCAATGTATGTACTTCGTGCAGCAACCGTAATAACGTTACCTGTTCCTCCAAAGCATCCAGGATTGAAGCAGCTTTACCCGCTCCAATCCCCGAACGAGCTACATTCGACACGCCCGCCACCATCATTTTTGAACTTGGCTCCCGGCGCGTCATCGACGCCAATAGCTTACAAACCCTCACCGCCAAGACATCGTTGCGATAAACACAATCGGCCTCCTCCAAGGCCTCCTCCAAGATTTCCCCGACTTGCCAACAAAAACTATCCGCACTTCGCTTGTTGATCCAATCGCGCAAAGCACCTAGCTGGGTAAGCCAAAATTCATCAATTTGCCCGGATGTCTCCAAATCCTGGTAATCCAACTGGCGCTCTTCCACCCGGCCTGCATCCGTCACCACGATCAGCAACAAGCGCGAAGCCGGCAGATCCACAATTTCCACCCGCCGTAGCTTTTCCGCCGACAAAGTCGGATATTCTAGCACTGCCGCCTGGTTAGTCAGCTCCGCCAATAATCGCACCGCCGTAGTCACCACGTCGTCAAAATCGACGGCTTTCGACATGAATTCGCGAATAGCTAAGCGCTGTCCATAGGTCAAAGGCTGTAATTCAGCCAATTGATCCACAAATAACCGATACCCAGTCTCACTTGGTACCCGTCCCGACGAGGTGTACGGCTGAAAAATCAGTCCCTGTTCCTCTAACACCGCCATATCGTTGCGAATCGTAGCCGAGGAAACTCCCCGCACATATCGTTCAACCACTGCCTTTGAACTGACCGGCTCACAGGTGCGAACGTATTCGGACACGATGGCTCGCAGCACGTCCAGTCTGCGCTCTGTCGTACCCAAAAGCCACCTCCTTCATCCAACTATCCACGCCAGTAGCGTTCAACGCCCACTCATAAACGCCACCTGGCACGCCGCCAACCCGTTATGACACTACCTTTACAGTAGTCTTAGCACTGCCTGATTGTCACTGCTTAATTTTAGCGTGAAAACATCACATGTAATTGCCTTAGTCCCACTGCAACAATACGCGCGTAGCGTAATCAGCCAGTAATCGGCCTTTCAGAGTCAATCTCCATGCTTTATCTGCTATCGGCTCCAAAATTCCTTCACTAGCTAATTTAGCAATAGAGTGATCCAATCGGTGCAGTTGCGGGCGAATTTTTTCCTGCAATTCAAGGGTCAGGCCATCCCTAATTCGAATGTTCAACATGACCTGCTCAATCAGTTTTTCCGCTGCTGATAAAGTTTCACCCTGTTCCCGAGGATCGAGTGTTACTTTTTGCCTGTATGCAAGCGGATGTTTCACATTCCACCAACGGCGCTCACCGATATGCGAGTGAGCGCCTGGCCCAAATCCCCACCACTGATAATTGTGCCAATACGCTAAATTATGTTTGGAAGCAAAACGCCACTTTTCTACCGGCTCAGACAGTTCAGTCGGTGATACCTTGGCAAAATTGGAAATTTCATACCAGTAATATCCGGCACCCTCTAGAACCCTAGCAGCTAATTCGTATTTTTCTCCTTGTTGATCAGGATCGATATCAGGCAGTTGTCCAGTGTGAATCTGTCGAGCTAGTTTGGTTCCTTCTTCCACAATTAGTGAATAAGCAGAAATATGGCTTGGCTCTAAATCTATAGCCGCATTTAGAGTAGTTCGCCAATCCAATAAAGTCTCCCCTGGCGTTCCATAAATCAAATCCACCGAAGTTTGCAACCCATGCTCTTGAGCAGCCGCAATTGCCCTCGCCACAAAATCCTGTTGATGAGTGCGATCTAAGATTCTTAAAACGTGGGAAACCGCCGATTGCATCCCTACCGATAAGCGGGTAAAACCTATTTTGGCCAAGTTAGCGATATCTGCTGGTGTGACTGTATCGGGATTGGCCTCTAAAGTGACTTCTGCATTTGTGGATCTGCCAAATTTTTCCGTCAGAGCTCTAATGACTCGTTCTAATTGTATTGCAGTTAGTAAACTAGGAGTTCCTCCTCCAAAGAAAATTGATTGTAAAGGCGATAGATCGTAGTTCAATGCCTGTAGTTCTTTGGCAGCAAAATCTATTTCTTGCAACAAAGTCTGCTCAAAACTAGCAGGATCTGCACCCGGACCAAAATGTGCTGTATAAGTGTTAAAATCACAATAACCGCAGCGCTTCACACAAAATGGTACGTGAATATAAGCAGAAAAAGGTAATTTTGGTGGATCACTTTGGGTCAAATGATTCTGGATCATAATAAATGATTACGAGAACACCGCCATTAAGTTTTTCTGGACAATTTAATTGCCAGAATATCTCGTACCTGGCGGCCAGCAGCAATTCCTCGCTCCTCAAATTTAGTCAACACGCGGCCTGAAAATCTAGGAGCATACCAGGTTTCTGGCAGCACCTCTAAGTCTGTCGGGCGGGATTCTCTTTGTTTTTGGCAAGAGCATGAGCGCGGTTCTTCGAGGTTTTCAATGGAGTGTAATTTCTGACCTTCCCGGTAACAATCTACTTGTTCTCCTGCCTGCAAATTATTCTGCACTGTGTCCTCAGTTGAACCAAATTCTAGAATATGTCCAGATAGTTGGTCTTGCTCTACCAGTAGCTCCGCTGTTTGTCCACTCCACTTCGACCGGCTCTGGCTAAAACTCTCTGGATGTGGGCACCCCACGTCTTGGTAAGGGTTAGACAAATCGGGGCTGGACCAAATTACTTCCAGCATTTGGTTCGCATAGTCATCCCAGTCAGTGGCCAGTCTCCAACAGCCGCCATCAACTAACACGCGGGCAATTTCCCGGGCGAAGTCTCTCCGCACTAAACGGCGCTTGCGATGTCTGGCTTTTCGCCACGGATCGGGGAAAAATGTCCACACTTCACTGACAGTGGCCGCGTCCAACAAAATCGGCAACGACTGAACTGCATCCACATCCACGATCCGCAAATTCTGTACTCCGGCTGCTCGCGCCGCATTCATCATTCTTGCAATCCCGGGACGCCATACTTCGTAAGCCAAAAAGTCCTGTTCGGGATGGCGCGCTGCCGCCGCTACGATTTGTTCCCCAGAACCAGCACCAATTTCTAAAGTGAGGGCAGCTTCCCGACCAAATACTTGCACTAAATCCAAACTCTGTCCGGGAGCAATCGTGGTTTCACCTATGCCACGCTCTAACTCCAATAAATAGTGGGGCGCTAACTCGGTGAACGCCCGCTGCTGTGCTGGCGTCAATGCCCGAGTTCTTCTGGCAAAAGACAAAGTCCGTGCCATTCGAAGTGGCGCTGTAGTACCGTTACCCTTATCTACCCCAACACGAGGATGCGAGTCTCGATTCGCATCCTGACTGGGAGCGTTTTTATTGCCTTCACCGGTATGAACAGAGGCAGAACAGTCATCCAGACTGCCAGCGCCATCTAGCATTTTTCCTGGAGTAGCACTCACTTCTTGCCCTTCGGCACATCCGATGTGAGAGCCGCAATGAATGCTTCCTGGGGCACATCCACGCGTCCAATAGACTTCATCCGTTTCTTACCCTCTTTTTGTTTTTCGAGGAGTTTGCGTTTGCGCGTAATGTCGCCGCCGTAACATTTGGCGAGCATATCTTTTCTCAGCGCTTTGATTGTTTCACGAGCAATTACTCTGGCTCCTACTGCAGCTTGCACGGGAATTTCAAATTGTTGCCGAGGAATTAGCTCCTTTAGCCGCTTTGACATGCGCACGCCGTACGCGTAAGCCTGGTCTTTGTGGACGATTGCGCTAAAGGCATCAACTTGCTCACCGTTGAGGAGAATATCCACCTTCACTAAAGCAGACTCTTGTTCACCCGCTTCGTGATAGTCCAAAGAAGCATACCCGCGGGTCCTGCTTTTTAACTGGTCAAAGAAATCGAAAACAATTTCTGCCAGCGGCAGCTGATAGCGCAATTCAACACGATCTTCGGATAAATAGTCCATGCCTTTCATGGTGCCGCGCCGATCCTGACACAATTCCATGACGGCCCCCACGAATTCTGTTGGAGTCAAAACAGTGGCATCCACAACTGGTTCGCGCACTGACTTGATTTTTCCTTCTGGAAATTCCGATGGATTATCGACGCGAACTACTGTTCCGTCCTCTTTTTCTACGTGGTAGACCACATTTGGAGCTGTGGCAATCAAATCTAAATCGAATTCGCGCTCTAGTCTTTCGCGAACAATTTCCAAATGCAATAGTCCTAGGAAACCGCAGCGGAAACCAAACCCCAAGGCCACTGACGTTTCTGGCTCAAAAGAAAGTGCCGCATCGTTTAGTTGTAGTTTCGTCAATGCGTCACGCAAATCCGGGAAATCTGAGCCATCTACCGGGTAAATTCCCGAAAAAACCATCGGCTGTGGATCGCGATAGCCCTCCAACGGCTCGCTTGCTCCCCGCACTGCAGTAGTGATCGTATCTCCAACTTTGGACAAGCGCACATCTTTGACACCAGTGATAATGTAGCCAACCTCGCCAGCTGCTAGCCCTTCAGTAGGTTGCGGTTCCGGGCTGATTACCCCCAGTTCTAGAATCTCGTGCACCGCCCCAGTCGACATCATTTGGATTTTTTCTCGCATCGACAATTTTCCGTCAACTACCCGCACATAGGTGACCA
The DNA here is from genome assembly GCA_965120455.1 of uncultured Actinomycetaceae bacterium. Lineage (GTDB taxonomy): Bacteria > Actinomycetota > Actinomycetes > Actinomycetales > Actinomycetaceae > Scrofimicrobium. Next base: position 27,428 of record CBCPNB010000039.1, read on the forward strand.
CACCTCGGTAGGCATCGTACACCGAGTCAAAAATCATTGCCCGAGTTGGTTCTGCAGGGTAACCAGCAGGGGCTGGAAATTGACTCACGATTTGGTTCAGTAAGGCGGGAACTCCCTCACCGGTTTTCCCAGACACTCGCAAGATTTCGTCAGGCTCAACTCCAATGAGGTTGGCTAACTCAGCTGCATAGCGATCCGGTTGCGCGCCCGGCAAGTCAATTTTATTCAACACGGGAATAATCGCTAAATTGTCTTCTAACGCTAAATACAGGTTGGCTAAAGTTTGCGCCTCAATCCCTTGCGCGGCATCAACCAGCAGTACTGCGCCTTCGCAGGCAGCTAGCGACCTAGACACCTCGTAGGTAAAGTCCACATGCCCTGGAGTATCAATCATATTCAGCGCGTACTCGACTCCATCCATCGTCCACGGCATGCGCACCGCTTGACTTTTGATGGTGATGCCGCGTTCTCTTTCAATATCCATGCGATCTAGGTATTGGTCGCGCATTTCTCGCGGTTGCACCACGCCAGTTAGCTGCAACATTCGATCAGCTAACGTAGATTTGCCGTGGTCGATGTGCGCAATGATCGAAAAATTGCGGATCTGCAACTGGTCTGTTTGGCCAGGAACTAATTTCATGGATGCCAAGGCTCCTCCATCACGTTTACCGCTCCTATCGTCCCACGCCAAGTGCATCCAGGAAACTCTTCCAAGCGTGATAATCACAATTTCCGGGTCTAACTCTTCATTTTCCGGTTCCGACTCTCTCTATTTCCAACTCCAAGACAGCTGTCCTGAAGGTGGGCGGTTTGAGGCAAGCTGTCTGAAGGTGAAAGTTTGCAAGTGAAAGTTCAAGGCGAGCGGTTTAGTAGGTAGTTTGAGGACGGTGGATTAGAAGCAGGTAATTTGATTTGAGTTTGAAAACAAACGCTTTGTAAGCGGTTGTACAGGGGGAATGGTTCTATTCTGACAATTAGAGTGTGAGCCAGATACTGTGAACGATATCCTGGGCGGTTTGATTTATCAGTAGTCTATCTACTCGTTTGTAAACTTCTATTGACTAAATTAGGTTTAGTAAAGTTTGATTAAAGTATGCGTGTTAAAACCAACACAAAAACCCTTACCAACTCACCTGTAGCCGAAACAACACCGCTCTCCGAAGAAGTACCAATCCCTAAAGGAATAACAACCCCTAAAAAAGTAGCAAACTCCAGAAAAATACCAGATGACAAAGAATCCTCAACCTCCGAATCCAAGCGACCAATTCGCAAGGTCAAACGCTCGCAAATTCATTTGTGGATTCCCAACCAACATGGCGCTTGGGCCATGGTGCTTTGTCCCCCATTTTCCGGCCTACTTGCGGGAGGATTTTCCTGGACAGGACTATGGCTGTGTATTGTCTGGCTAGTTTGCTACTTGGCGAGCTATACGGTGGGGCGTTGGTTGATTAGTCGGCGGGCAAAAAGGTTTTCCCGGCCAGCGGCCACTTACAGTGTCATAGTTTTAGTTTTGGGTGTCCCTCTAGTGATTTTGCAGCCGCATCTATTGTGGTGGTCTCCAGTTTATCTGGTGGTTTTAGCTGCCCATCTGTGGGCATCTCACTCTCGCAGTCAGCGTTCCCTCTGGGCCAATGGCAGCGCAGTGATCGGTTCAGGACTAACCGCTCTACTGACCGCCAGCCTGGGAACTGCTAGCGCAAACCCGCTCCCAGCTGTTGGGATAGTAGTTGCAATAGCATATGTTTTGCAGGAGTTTGGAGTGGTGTTATTTGTCAAAACCATGTTTCGAGAACGCGACTCAAAACTTTATTTAACCATTTCCTTACTTTGGCATGTTGGGTTGTGTGGACTTGGTTTTTGGACAAGCTGGCCCACAGGTGTAGCCGCCCTATTTTTGTTGACACGCGCCGCGATTCTACCTGCATACGCAAAACGACTCACCCCCTTGCAAATTGGTTTATGTGAAATAGTCGTTTCTCTCACTAGTTTCATTGGTATTACCTGGGGATCTACCCTTAGTACGTTCATTTGACCTAGTCTTTTCTTGACAATAGTTGGCAATTTTTTGCAGTATATACGAATTATGTTTGTCGCCAGCCTGTTTGGCGATTTCAATCAACCTATTCACGTGTTTTAGAGTCTGACCATGTTCTCCTTCAGCTAAGGCCATAGTTACGTGAATACCTAAAATTTCGGATACTAATGGGTGCATTTCCCCGAAAAAATACAAAGTCTCACTTAAAATACGCTCCCACTGATTCGCAGCCTTTTCACGCTCCCCCATCAGCAACAGACAAAAACTTTCATTAGTTTCCATCCATAGCGCTGCCTCCCGCTCGCTCTCCCCATGAGTTCGCCAAGCCCGAGCCTGTTGATGATACAAATCAGCCGCCTCATCCCATCTTTTTTCCTTTTCCAAGAAACTAACTAAATTTCCACGCGTCAAAATAGCTGGTAAATCATTTTCAGTACCCGCTAATAAATATTTATCCAATAAATTAGTTAACATTCTTTCGCCCAGCTCAGATTCTCCAGATAAAAGTGCTGCCCGGCCAACGTTATTTTCCAACACCGCATGTAAGTGATGTTCTGGTGCTAGCACAGCTTGAGCATCCTGTAGTAAAGCTCTTCCCTGTTCCCACGCTAAAGCAAATTGTCCAGCCTCTAACAACCAATAAATTGCGCAATTTCTAAGCAATAAGACACGCTCATCTAGACTACCCCAAGCGGCAATCGCCTCCTGGCTAGTTTCTATCGCAACCTCTAGTGCTTCATCTAATTGACCAGCATCTGCCAGCCACTGCGATTTATTTCGCCGTCCAAACCAAGCTTGCTGCCAAATATTTGGAGCATCAATCGGGCTCGATGCATTTTGTAGCAGTTTTGTTTCCGCTGCATCATAGAGTGCGATCGCCTTTTCATAATTACAATTCAACGCTAAATCTTTGGCGCACTCAATCTGTTTGAAAAAATCCCAGTCAGTAATCCATTCACCGTTTTTTATGGTTTGCTCCGACACGCTTCCTCCCCTCTGTCGATATGGTCGATAAATTTAGCTTCACCAATAAGTAACCTCTTGGCAGCAAAGAATTTGCCGGTCTGTGGAAAACTCTTTGTCGCGTTGCTTGTGGAAAAGTCGGGTGATGAAATCTGCCACTAGTTGAGAAAGAACGTGTAATTTAGGTTAGACAACTGGTACCGTTGACGGTTGGACCCACGCCTGGTCGAGCGTGGGGGCCTGGGAGAGTCGTTTGCGGGGTGCCCCACGCCCCAGTCCCGGCGGTCCTACCCCTCACTGACCTCTACTGGTGACGACTTTTGAGGAGAGCCAAATTGGCAAATATTAAGTCTCAGGTTAAGCGTATTCGCACTAGCGAAAAGCGCCGTCAACGCAATCAGGCTGTGAAGTCCGAGTTGAAGACTTACGTTCGTAAAACTCGCGAATTAGTGGAAGCTGGGGATAAAGAGGGAGCTGCACAAGCTTTGGCAGCTGCCTCCCGCAAATTAGACAAGGCGGTATCCAAGGGCGTGATCCACCGCAACCAGGCTGCTAACCGCAAGTCCAAGTTAGCTCGCCGCGTCAACTCTATGTAGTAGATCAACTGCGCACAGTAGTCAACGAGGTTAGCGACTCTGGCGCTGCGCTTTTCAGCAGTCGCTTTTACAAATGACCGCTTTTAGGTGTTTTACAAACGGGGCATTTGCCCCGTTTTATTTTCATCGCTGTACTCCTCTCAGAGCTAACCCAAGTTGTCAATAGGCTAGGCGCTGAATTTTAATCAGACACGCCTCCACTGCACCTTCGGGATTCTTAGATCCACCTTTGGTTTGCCAATCTAATTCAGATATTAGTTGGATGGCGCTGGCTAGTTCCTGGTCGCTCCATTTTTGTCCATTTTTTTTAGCTTCTCGTGCCTGCCAGGGCGACATTCCCAGTTCACTGGCGCTTGCTCCCGTTCGCACTTTGGCCATGGTTCGTAGTTTGACGGCCAGAGCTCCCACGATTTCTACGGGTTTGACTCCAGCCGCAAAGGCTTGCCGCAGCAATACTAATGAACGCGTTCGGTCGATGTCCTTGTTGACAGCTAAGTCTGCCACTTGAAAGACGGTGATTTCGGCGCGACCTTGAAAAAATTTTTCAACGCCATCTAGATCAACTTTTGGCCCGGTATCTTGCACTAATTGACGGGTAGCTGCTAGTAGATCCGATAAACGTTCCCCAAATGCGTCAACTAGTTTTGCGGCTGCTGCAGGGGTAATCTCTCCCCCGGCGTCAATAGCTTCAGCAACCACTAGTTTTTCGCGTCCGGACGGGTATTTGACTTTGTCACAGATAACTATTGGCATTCCTGTTTTTTCAACTAAAGATACTACTTTTTTGCCTCCATTGCCGCCTGAGTGCTGTAAGAGAATCCAAATTTCTGGTTCCAGGACTTGTAAATATTTTTCTAGATCTACTACGAATTCGGAAGTAGCAGACTCAACTCCTGTAACTTCAATTAGTTTGGCTGCTGAAAATAGCGAAGGTGAAGCTATTTGCGCTAAAATACCTGGCGAATACTTATCTGCTTGGACTTCTTGTCTTTCTAAATCTGGAGCAATACTTCTAGCTTCCTGCAGAACATGTATTTTTGCTTTAGTTTGCAGCGCTTTTTCTGTTCCCTTGATTAAAATTACGGGAGCTAATTTAGGTAGAGAAAACCCTGTCTTTCTTCTGGTTGCAGCCATTTTTACTTCCGCCTAATTTTACGCATTTTATAAGCCCGGTCAGTATCGACTATATTTCTATCCGTTCTATAGGTAATTTGGGCTATCTTTGGTTTAGTTTCACGTGGAACATCCTTGCCGAGACTGCTGTACAGATTCCAAGACCAGCCTTTCCGCAGACCGAGTAACGCGCAACACCAGATGTTTCGTTGTACATTCTGAGACATACTTCCTGGCAGTACCTGCAGTTTGAACTTCGATTTGTAGAGTACCAACAACCCCAACCCTAGCAAACCCCAGAGCCCAAAACCGGCTAATACTCCTAAAGTTCCCGCAGGCCAAGGACATTTTGCGCCCGGTAGTTGAGCGACCCATTTGGCAACTCCTAGAATCCAGGCAGTAAATGGCGTGGAAATACAGCAAGCTAGTGCGGCTATTGGCTCACACCAAGCCACTGTTCCAGCAGCTATCAGTGCACAAATTGTTACCATCGGCACCGCACATCCAGCTAATAAGTTGGCGATAACCCCATAGGTTGGCTGCCAATCGTTCAAGCCGGCTAACATCGGAGTTACTGACAGTGCACATACCAGGGAAATCACCAGCATTTGCAGCAGACTATCGAGTAGTTTGCGCACTAAATTTATCCACATATTCTCGCTGCCAAAACTTTGCAGCCAGTTTGCTTGTTGAATTTTTCGATAGAACATCCGACCAGGCAGCAAAATTGCCACTGTGGCTGCTACCGACATTTGAAAACCAATGGATACCGCCATATTAGGTTGGAGCAAAATGGTGCCAACGATGACTGCAAATAGTGCGGCTAAGGATTGTCCCCCTTTGGCCGCTGCCATCCCCCAAGCACCAATCATTCCGGTAGCCACACAACGCAGCACTGATGGCTCAGGACCAACTGTGATCAGGATTAAAACCATGAATATGGTTCCCAGAATTGCCCGTCCAGTGCGAGACGGTTTGGTAATAGCGGTGAACATTCCCACGGTCAAAGCAATGTGAGAGCCAGAAACCGCAGTCAAATGCGATAGTGAGGCGATTTGCATGGCTTCTGTGTCGTCCACGTCGAGTACTTCGTCGTACCCCACACCCATTCCAGGAATTAGCGCCCAGCCTGACCCACCGGATTCTTTAGCTACTCTCGCTAATTGTTCTTTCAAGAAGGAAACACCCTGAAGAATCTGGTTGCCATTCCCAGCTGACTCCACTGTCAGAGCAGTCAGAATTCCTCGCAATTCGCCTACTCCCCCCAATTCTTGGATTCGGCCATATAGTGTTAGGGTTTCTCCCCATTTGTAATTATTCGCCTGCAAGGAGGAGCCATTTGCAAAAGTATTATCTACCAGAGTGTCATCGCTATTGCCATCACTGTTACTGCCCCCGGTGTTAGTTCTACCCTTGTCTCCATCTTCACCAACATTATTCTGGCTAGTGACACGGTTATCACTCGTGGACTCGCGGATTTGTATCAGCACTTTTCCGGACACTTGCTGACTTTGGTTTTGCCACGATACTTCGGTCAAATTGAGTTGAAAACTGACATATTCTTGCCCCCAAGTAGTTTCTTTACTGGCAGGCATTCCCGCAATTTGGCCAGTGACTTGGATATAAGCGCTTTCAGCTGCCATTGCTTGAGACAATAGGTCGTTTCGTTCCTGCTCGATGTGAATGGCAGCTGTCAAAGTACTCAGTCCCAGACTCACTATGAATGTGGCAACAGTTGCCCACCAGTACGAAACTTGTTGTCTTGACGGCTGGGCAAATTTAGCAAGTTTGCCCAGCCTTTTGAATTGCACAGATTTGGTAGGAAGTGCAAATCCTCCATGTTCCGCAGACAATCCTGCGGGTCCTACGCAATCCACTACTTTTCCAGTAAACCAATCCTCGTAACCACCTGCTTCCTCTCGAGTGCGCCTACTTAGCCAAAGCCACATGAACCAGATAGCTACGGCAAGACTGACTGTTAGAAAAATCCATAGTGCTTTCCACCCTAAGTAGAGTCCACTCAGAGCTCCCAACCAGACAACTACAGCTAGCGGAGCTAACCTCAGATCTAACCCAATAACCACAGTCACTAAACGCAGGCTTTCTTGGAGATCCGCTGGACTAGGCTCGGGCCAATTCCTGAAACTGCGTCAACCTGTTCCACGGAGGTGAATGCACCGTTTTCTTCGCGAAATTCCACGATTCGGCTAGCCAACGTTGGTCCGATGCCGTCTAGCTCTTCCAATTCGCTGGCGGAAGCTGAATTCAAATTGATACAACTATCCACGCTAGAACCACTATTTGAGCTACCTGAACTATTGGTATTTCCAGAGCTAGTGCTAGTTTCACTGCCTGACGCTGTTTCCCCCACTTTGGGGATATGTAGGTGTTCGCCATCGGTTGCCACCCGCGCCAAATTTATTGCAGTTGTATCAGCTTCCGCAGTTAAATTGCCCGCTAATTCAATCGCTTTAGCTACTCTTTCTCCCTCCGCTAACTCGTATAAGCCGGGAGATGTAACCGCTCCTGTCACGTAAACATAGATTTTTCCCTCTTCACTTGAATTTTCAACACTAGCCACCCCTGTACCAGAGCCAGAGCCTGCATTTTGTTCCTCCCATTCGTAGACTTCTAACGCGTATGCGCCAGATTGGGCAACATTAGTTCGTTGACCTCCCGCTCCACTCCACGGCCAAGCACCCCCGAGAGTTCGCCAAATTCCCCCGATGCTCAGTCCCACCAGCACTACGATCACGACCACCAGTACAAAGGGATGGATGCGCCATCTTGCTCCCGTGTTGGCACACTCCTCGTCACAGGGTTCTTGATCGAACGCATGGCGACGCGACCTGGTCAATCTCTCGTTTTGCCAGGCTTCGTCAAGGTCTTCGAACATATAAACAATTTATTTACTAAGACCATCATCAAAAACACCTACTTTTTGTTCTGTGGAAAACCCTCTGCCAAGCTACTTGTGGAAAACACGATTTGTTTGTGTTCTTCGTAATCAGACCTGCTGAGCATCCCCATTACCTGTGGAAATCATCCATCATTCGTTTCATTAGGCAGTATCCTTTAGCGGAAACCTCTCTCTCCTTCCCACACCCACCATCTACATACTGCAAAAGGCCCCTGCCAGGTAGCTGATTTCCTTGGCACTTGACCGCAAAATTCGTAGACTGACAACGGCAGCAATCGACGAGCAAAGAATGAACGAGTAGGAAACCATGCAAACAGCATTCATTGGTTCAGGCGCCATGGGTGGCGCAATTGCCAAAGGTTTTGGAGGAGCTGACTCCAGTCAAGAGCTGCGGATTTACGACGTCAACAATGAGTTGGCCACGGAAACTGCTAGCCGGATTGGCTCTCATGCAAGCGCCACTAGTTTAGATGATGCGTTGTGTGGTGCTGATATTGCGCTTTTAGCTGTCAAACCGCAGGTGCAAACCCAGGTGATTAAACAAGTAAGCCAATTTTTGGAGCCCGACACTTTGGTGGTTTCGATTGCTGCGGGTCGGACTTTGCAAACTATTGGCGAGGACTTTGCCAAATTTGCCCACCCGAATGTGCCTATTGTGCGAGTGATGCCCAATGTGAATGCGCAAGTTGGGGCCTCAATGACTGCTCTGGCAGCAAATTCAAAAGCTAGTGACGCACACAGACGACAGGTAGAGTACATTTTTAATTCAGTGGGCACCACGATTTGGCTGCCGGAGTCGCAATTTTCGATTTTCACGGCTTTGGCGGGGAGCTCTCCAGCTTGGTTCTACCAGATTGTCGATGTTTTGGCCCGAGCCGGGGTCAACCACGGTTTAACTAAAGCAGCGGCTACTCAAATCACGGCTCAAGCTATGCTCGGTTCGGCCTTAATGCTGCAAACCCAGGCTACTCAAGGTATTCACCCCGGGGAATTAGTGGATCGCGTCTGTTCTCCAGCAGGAACTACGATTGCAGGC
>CBCPNB010000040.1:0-9101 GCA_965120455.1 uncultured Actinomycetaceae bacterium
TGCTATGCAGTGTGCATGTAGACAGTACACCGTAAATTACCGTGTAACTCTATAGCTCACGGTAACTTACAGCGAATTACCAGTTTAGTTTGGCAGCAGACCGCGAACTTCTTTTTCGATTTCTTCGGCTGCTGGTCCCACCACGACCTGAACTGTGTTGTCAACTTGAACTACACCGAAAGCCCCGGCATCCTTGAGTTTGTTCTCGTTCACAGTCACAGGATTCAACACTTCGACCCGCAAGCGCGTAATACACGCTTCGAGTTCGGATACATTTGCCGCACCACCTAAACCATCGAGAATTTTTTCAGGCGAAGTCATCATTTCCGTCTCCCCGCATCCACCGGACTCCAACAGCAAAAAGCCGCAGTTAGCTAAAACAGTCAACTTGAGTGCGAGCAAGTGCGGTAGAGCATCCAGCAACCACCGCCAGCTAGCAAACGACTGCGCGGCCTCCCACCTATTTCACGGTAGCATCCGGCAACTCCGGCGTCTGCGAGCCGGCAGACAGTTTTCACATGATTTTGATCGCAGTTTAGTGCCCAGAGGCAACCTTTTGGTCGCCACCAAACTTTAGTTGACAACACCCAGTTCAGCCGGCGCTATCCGGCAAACACGCTCGATTGATACTAGATGGACAATGCTACTTACCTGACAGCCACCTAGTGATTGCCAAAGCTGTTAGCAGCATCTACAGTCTGTGCCTGCATCATGCGTTCTGCATCAGCTTGGCATTCGAGAACTAAACGGCGCAAAGCATCGGGCTGCTCCACGTGTGTAGTCAACCATTGGGCGGCACTTTGAGCTGGATCAGCGTCCTCGACGTAACCAGAGAGCAGCGACGGCTCCATATAAGTCACCAACCGCGAGGCAATGTGGAAAGTAAACTCACTCCACAAATTGGCCAACTTGTCGTAAAAACGCTGCACGTACTGTGCGTATGCTTGCGGTTTTAAGGCAGCGTGTGCCCAAAAACCTAATGCCATTTGCCAGCGCGTATCGTTGGGAATGGACTGGTCGTGCATGACAGCATTCCAAGTGGCTTCGCGTGCTGCAGGCGAATCCAATGAAGCTCTAGCCCTGGCTGCACGCTGTGCTCCAGTCAAAGACGGGTCAGCCTCCTCAGCCCGCGCGATTTCACTTTCACCCAAACGACCAGCCTTTACCAACGCAATCAACAAAGACCACTTCAGGTCGGGATCAACTACTAGACCTGGCAAAATATCAGCTGGCGAAGTTGTATCAGGCGCTTTCGTAGCTTCGCCCACTGCTTTATTTGATGTTCTATCTGTTGTTGTTTTGTCCGCAGCTGACCAGTACAGTTTTTCCAACAAATCCACTTGTTTGGTGCTAACAGCGAAAGTAGCCAAGTGGCGAACCAGAATCTTTTGCAAATCAGATCCTGCTGGAGCTGTCAAAATCAGGCGATGAATTGCGTCTGCTAAAAACTCCAGAACTGCCGGACGATTCGAGGGAGCCGCAAAATGAGTTGCCGCCTTTTGAGCATTGCGCAAAATCCCTTGCACCGTAATCGCATTGGTTTCACACGCTAGAGCCTGAACAGACAGCCTTACGAATTGCGTAGCCGACATTTCACCATCGCACGTCATATCCCAGGCTGCCGACACGATAGTTTTGCGCGTCAAGGGATCTGCAATTGCTGACAAATTACTAGTTGCAGTCGCCAACGACACCTGATCCAAGCGCACTTTTGCATAAGTCAAATCGTGGTCATTGACTAACACTAAATCAGGGCGAGCCAATCCGATAGCTTGCGGCACGGGGGTACGAGCACCGACTACATCCATGTCGATACTAAACACCTTTGTCAAAGTAACAGAGCTATTTTGGGCAGGAGTACTAGCAGGAGAACCATTTTCAGCGGAGCCAGTAGCACTCGCAGAACTATCCGAGTCAATAGCACCAGTGCCAGCAGACGCAATTGCGTCATCTGCAGCAGTTTCTGCAGCACTCACTTTGAATCCACTGACTCGCAGGCGATGTGGCCGCAGAGAAGCGCCCGCTGAGAACACTTCCTGCACTACATCCAATTGCGTGACTATGCCTGCATCATCCACCTGGATTTCAGGACGCAAAATAGTCACCCCGGATTCCTGCAGCCATACCTTCGACCAGGCCGCCAAATCGCGTCCTGAAGTTTCCTCCAGCTCGGCCAATAAATCCGCCAAAGTGGCATTAGCTTGCGCGTATTTGTGCAGGTAGCGGTTGATCGCTTGGAAGAAGTTATCGCGACCCACGTACTCAACCAATTGGCGCAAAGCTGCGCCTCCTTTGGCGTAAGTGATGCCGTCGAAATTGACTTCCACATCCTCCAAGTCGCGAATATTGGCCACAATCGGGTGAGTAGTCGGTTTTTGATCTTGGGCCATGCCCCATTCTTTGCGGGTCACAAAACTGAGCCAAGCATCTTTCCATTGGGTGGCTTCTGCTGTGGCCAAGTACGACATGAATTCGGCAAAAGACTCGTTCAACCACAAGTCATCCCACCATTTCATAGTCACCAGATCGCCAAACCACATGTGGGCTAACTCGTGCAAAGTGGTAGTAGTGCGATGCTCTAAGTCAGCGGCAGTGGGTTTACTGCGCGGCAAATATTGGTCACGAAATGTGACTAGGCCAGCATTTTCCATTGCTCCTGCATTGAATTCTGGCACGAAGATTTGGTCGTATTTCGAAAATGGGTAAGGAACGCCGTAAGCATCTTCAAAAAAAGCAAACCCTTGTTTAGTGACTTGAAATAAGTCCGCTGCCTCCAAGTGGTCTAGCAAAGATTTGCGACAATATGCTCCCAAAGGAATCACGCGTCCGTCAATGGAGCGAACTTCGTCAACCTCACCAACGAAAGGACCCGCGCAAATCGCAGTCACATATGTGGACATCACTTCTGACTCGGGGAAGACAAATGTAGCTTGATTGCCCTCAATGGTGGGAATCGGGGTAGGAGTGTTACTGAAAACTTGCCAATTAGCGGGAGCCACCACGGTGAACTGGAAGGTGGCTTTCAAATCTGGCTGCTCAAAAGTTGCATACACGCGGCGAGCATCTGGCACTTCGAATTGAGTGTATAGATAAACTTCACCGTTACTAGGATCAACTGAGCGGTGTAAACCCTCACCGGTGTGCATGTACAGACAGTCAGCTTCCACTTCCAAAACGTTGCTGGCAGCTAAATTATTCAATTCAATCCGACTGTCTCGATAGGCTTGCTTACCTAATTCCTGGCCATTTAATTTAATGGAATACACTTTTTCGGCCACCAAGTCGGCAAAAGTGTTAGCCCCTGGGCGGCCACTGAATTCAAGGCGAGTTTTTGACCGAAAAACTTTGTCGTCACCCGTCAGATCTAAGTGGATTTGGTATTTACTGGGTTTGACAACTTGAGCTCGCTCGATGGCTTCTTGATGAGTTAAATTCAGTCCCGGCATACTCGCTTTGTTCCTCTCTTTTTCTTCCCTGTGTTTCTTCGTGCATTCATGCCAACCGGCAATGGTCTCCCTGCAACTACCAAATGTGTATGCGCTCGGCAGGTTCTCGATATAGGGCGTCCCCAGGTTTTACGTCGAAGTATTTAGCAAAAGCATCAAAGTTGGCCAACACTCCGTTGCACCTAAATTCATTGGGAGAATGTGGATCCACGGCCAACAATTGGATTTGCCAGTCGGAGCGAGACTTTTGCCGCCAAATCCTGGCCCACGAGTAAAAGAAACGTTGTGGTCCGGTTAGTCCATCAATGATTTGATCTGCTCCCGCATCGGTGATTCCGCGTTGCGCTAGCGCTTTCTCATAGGCTTTCCAAGCTATCGTCAAACCAGCTAAATCTCCAATATTTTCCCCCAGGGTCAGAGCGCCTGACACGTGGTACTTTGAGGCATCCAAACCAGTGGGAGTGTACACCTCGTATTGGTCAACCAATTTTTGGGTGCGGGCGGCAAACTCTTGGCGATCTTGGTCAGTCCACCAGTTGCGCATTTGGCCACTGCCATCGAATTGTGAGCCCTGGTCGTCAAAGCCGTGACCAATTTCGTGGCCAATCACTGCGCCAATAGCGGCATAGTTGACTGCATCGTCTGCTGCCATATCAAAAAAGGGTGGCTGTAAAATGGCGGCGGGAAACACGATTTCATTCCACTGTGGATTGTAGTAGGCGTTGACAGTTTGCGGAGTTATCGCCCATTCCTCCCGATCGACTGGTTTGTCGATCCGTGACATCTCCCACCGTCTCTCAAACTGAGAGGCGGCAATCACGTTGTCAACCAAAGTGGCGTTTACATCCAAGTGCAGGTCGCTGTAGTCTCGCCACTTAGTGGGGTAGCCAATTTTGGGAGTGAATTGCTCCAATTTCTTTAAGGCTTGGCGTTTAGTATCGGCAGTCATCCACTCGAGGTTTTGAATGGACTCTTGGTAAGCGTCCAATAAGTTGGCTACCAGCTGATCCATGCGCTCTTTGGCGGCGGGCGGAAAATACTTGGCCACGTAGAGTCGGCCTAGGGATTCCCCGAGTACGCCTTCTACCAAACTCAGGGCGCGTTTCCAACGCGGCCGCAATTGGCTAGTGCCAGAGAGTGTGCGTGAATAAAAGTCAAAGTTTTCCTGAACTATGTCGTCGGAGAGTAAAGGGGCAAATTTGCTAACTATTTTGCGTCCCAACCACAGTTTTAGCGTTGCCAGATCTGTGTTGGCAACTAGGTGGGAGGCTGCTTGGAGGTAGTCCAGTTGCTGTACTAGGTAGCGCCTGGTCTGGGGTTGGGGCAGCCGCACTTTTTCCATCCACGCCAACCAATTGAAGTCGGGATTTTGTTGTTGGACTTCCTCCCAAGTCCGGGGATTGTTTTGAACATTCCAATCCCGACATTTCACAGCGTCCCAGTGCAAATCGGCTAGCTTAGTTTCAAATTCTAAAACTTTGGCTGCGGCTGTGGCTGCAGTGGTTTTCTCTGCTTCGATACCACTCAAATTGAAGAGGTTGGCCACGTGTTTTTCGTAGGCTTGACGGTAGTGTTCGTACTCTGGCTTGTGGTAGTAGGCTTCGTCGGGTAAGCCCAGTCCTGCCTGTCCCAAGTAGACTGACCAGCGGGTAGGATCGTCCAAATCGGGTTCAATGCCCATGGTAAAGAAACTGCCGCATATTCCCAGAGCGAACTCGCCTAGGAGAGCAGCTAGCTCGTCGTGATTGGTGACTGCTTGAATTTTGTGCAGGAGCGGTTGAATCGGTTCTGTGCCCAACCGGTCAGCGGTAGTCTGATCCAGGTATTGTTGGTAGAGTAGGCTGATTTTTTCTTCGTTGTTGAGTTGATGGTTGGGCTGGGCACGATCGGGATGGTCGTCTTCAGGGTGGATTGAATCCATTTGCCCTGTTGTGTTTTTGTTTTGCTCAACCAATCGTTCAACTAGTTCTCGGCAGCGTTTTTCGCTGAGGTCTCGCAGCTGAATAAAAGACCCATAGCTGGTCAGGTCAGCGGGAATTTCGTACGTGTCTAACCATTTTCCGTTAACGTGGCGATAGAAGTCGTCTTGTGGGCGTACGCTTTGATCCATGGCTTCTGGATCTAACACGTGAGCGCACAAGTTGGCGGTTGTGGCGGTTGTAAGATTTTCGTTGCCAGACATATATCCAGCATACGTTTTCAAAGGCTAGTACATGAAATGAGCTCGCTTGGATGCGTGGATTTTGTTGACCAAAACTCTATCAGCGGACTGAGACAAGGATCCTACCAGAATGATATAGAAAATTCAGAGATTCCTAAGTTTTTTATTGGGGTGTCATTCAGTTTGTTTCTTTACAATGTTTCTCGAGTTCAAACGCGTCCGCTAAGCGCCTGGCGGATGTTTTGCACTCGCACTGTGTTGATGGGATAGCTGCCCCTTGGGTTCACCAAGGGGCAGTCTCGTTTTCTATCGCTCTCACCCTATTTTTCTATCTTTTTTCTATCTTTCCACTTTTGATTTTATCCATTCCAGTGTTTCTATTGTCTTTTCTGCTTTTCGTGTGTGACAAGGAAGAGCTGTTTTGCCTTACTTGTTTCCTTTCTTAGTGTTTTCTGCTTTCTTTTCCCATTCTCTTTTGGTTTTCTGACATGTTCTGTCATTGTTCGTTTGTCTTCTTTGATTTGGTATAGTTATAGTATTAGGTTTTCGGATTCTTTTTTATTTTGTGCGTAGTCTTCTTATAATAAAATGTTGTGCTACTGTTTGCCGACAAAGTTAGTGGGTTAGAATAGAATTTCCGCTATTTAGAGACACTTACTCTGTGAGAATAGAAAGACTGATATAGAGCAGGCAGACTTTAGAACTTTATACTTAAGGAAGATGAGATAAACCTGTATGAAAGTGGATAGATCATAACCGTATTATTCTGAACAGTACAATTGTTTTAGACCTTCATCTTTAGAGAGCTTTTCCCAAGTTATTTTGTTGAGTTCATGTTTCGCCCTTGAAATATACTCTATTTTCATAAGCTTATTTGCTTCAATAAACATGTCTGTATATTCTACGAATTCTTCCGTGTTAGATATGTTGTTACAGACTATAGTTCGCTCATATTCCTTGATGGTATTTACATCTATATCGCCCAATAGATTATCAGAAATGGGATATGTGGTGCTCGTATTGATTTCCTTGAAGTTTTTTTCAGTAGAAGAGTCACTAACTTTAGTCTCGCTGAGAGAATAATTCGTTCCTTCTGTTTACGTTCGAGAATACAGTTGATACTGTAGACAAGGTAAAGGAAGATCCCTGGTAATAACAACAGACAGATTAAGCTCTGTAGATTTAGATTAATCGGTTGACAGAGCCATGATATGTATGCGGCATACATTATCCATAATAGGGCTATATTAGTTACAGTAATATATGCATATTGGTGAGTCAATTTGCACCGGATAGATTCCTGGCTATATGGGTGTATGTAGTGTTTATTGTCGTGTGAACTAATGCTGTTATCCTCGGGTTTAATACGCTTACATCCCTTACTAATGGGTTTGCCTACTAATCTTCCAACTAAGTAAAGTAGTACAAAAATTGTATTAAATAGTATAAAACCTGTAAGTGCGATTGCGCATATTAGACGACATGCCGAAACTGTATGCATACCCTGAAGTATCCCTGATTCAAAAGCGATGCTGCCAGAAAAAGTTAATGCGACTGCTGAAAATATAGCAATAGTTGTTATAGAAGAAACTTTATTATTTTCTAGCTTTGAATCAAGATTGTCTAGTTCTTTTTGTGCGTGTGTAACTGTTGGTCGCACTTCGTTCATATCCTCTTCTACCTTACTTATTCTCTCCTCTATTTGTTGAATATCTATCTGAGATGCTTGAGCAGTCTTAGACTCCATATGCTTCTTTTCAAAACGTACTTTGACGAAAGTATATCGTCCAATTTCAAGTCTGATATGATCAGCAAATTTTTTGTAGCTTTTAGCAATGTTCGGATTATTTCCCTCTTTTTCTATGTGTTGTTCTAACACATTTAGGTTTTCTCCGAGTATTTCACATGCTTCAGAGTCCTGCTCTAAGTCTTGTAAGAAAATTTCTTGTAACTTATAAAACAGGTCAGCATAGTCATGTCTGTAACCATCTGAATATATTTCGTTCAACTTTTGGATCCACTCATTGATTGCGGACCAATCCTTAGAAAAATCTTTACTGCATAACTTATCGATTAACTCTAATAAAGTGTTTTTCTTTTCACTATTATTCATATGTTACTATTCCTTCCAAAGTATCTTTCTATGTCGGCGTAAGGTATTATAGATTTGTTTCCGAAAATCTGGAAATTATACTTCCATGGGTCTTGTATATGTGTAATATATACCAAATTCCAAGTAGATCTTCTAGCATATTTTGTAGAATACGATCAATTACACTACGAACATCATCTGGAATATTTATAGACAGATTAGCAATTCTGGGAATCTGGATCGAAGAATATATGGCATATTCCGAATATACAGACGGAATAACTGGACCCAATTGCCATGCGTAAAAATCTTCTCTGATAAGTCTTGCATTTCGCTCTTTTAAAAACTCGCCTTGTAAGAAATACAGCAGTTTTTGCAGTCTTAGATTAGTAATAGGAAGATTACGGTCATTATACCAATTTATGACCAACTCTGCAATATCCTTTGCGGAATACATCTTCTGCTCCCAACTACGTATTGCTTTATCGGTGTTTATGTCTTCACAATAATTCGCACTATGAATTACGGCAATTTGTTTTTTGCCTTAAGGTAGGCCTCATTGTTTTCTCCGTACTTTAAAATTGCATCCCACAATGGATACTGCCCCATGGTACTATTGGCTTACCATATCTAGCAAGGTCTAGCTATATGTGGATACAGATAATCCTTTATAAAACTTACCTATACAAGAAAGGTAAGGCTTGGCTATACATGGACAAGGAGCCTTGTTCGTTTGGATATGGAAAATCTGGACTCCTTTTGATTCTATGACACCTCCAGAAGTATGAAGTGTTGTATCTCACGGAGAATTTGGTCTAACAAAGTTTTAGCTATCCAGTCGAACCTTAGTTGTCTGATGAATAAACAGGTGATTACTACTACGCAAAACGTAGATAAATTCTGAGAACTCTATTAGAATGCCCCAGACGACTTCAGTGTAATTGCTAGGGGATCTGGCGTGTCGGTTGTGAAAAAATCATTGGGTTTGCTGCTATTCGTTTTGCTAGTTTCAGTCATGTTGGCGTGGATGCAGTCTGTAGCTTCTGCTTCGACAGGTTGTACAGCGTAGTAGACAACGATGGCAATCTGAGTATCGGCGTCCTGGAGGATTATCAAAAAGAAATCCGCAACCGAAATTTAACCACGGCTACACAATTAAGCGAAGAAAGCAACCAGCTGCTGGCGTTGCGGGCCGGTTTTGTGGAGCAGGTCGGGTACGACACCATCATGGAGGTGGCTCAAAACTACGAGGGTGGAAATGAGACCCTGAATTGGTTGCTAACTGATGTGGAAGCTTTGTGCGATCACGTGACCAGTGGCTCTCCTAACCACAACAATTGCGAGAAATCTTTGCAAGCACTGACGGATTTGTACACTGGGCCAAAAACTGTTACCAATACTG
>CBCPNB010000041.1:0-16839 GCA_965120455.1 uncultured Actinomycetaceae bacterium
CTTCACGGTCACCGAAGTTAAGTCCTCGTTGGTTAGCGGCGGGCGGCCGACCCTGACCCGACCGAACCTCATGTGTGTCCAGTCTGTGTTCTCGTACTCGTCTGCCCACTCGTCTAGCTGTTCGGCCGTCACGTTGAATCTGGCCAACAGTTCTTGCTCACTTAGCGTCATGATTTCCTCCTCTTTTCTCGACTAGTGCCATCACTGCCCCGCAGGGGTGCAGTGATGCTTCTCTCTTTTCTCGACTAGTGCCATCACTGCCCCGCAGGGGTGCAGTGATGCTTCTCTCTCCTACTCTCGTCAGTGTTCTGTGGCCGTCTAAATAAGGCCGAGTTCTCTTAGCGCCGGTGGTTGGGGTGGAATGAATGCGTGATAGATCAGAAAGTCTCCCTGCGAGTTACGCACAGCGACTAACTCCATCGCTCTGCCTTTACGGTCGATACCAATGGCGATGTACTCGTCCGGGTTTTTATCTAACCGAGGCCGACATTCGATCATCGCGTGCCAAGCAAATACTGCGTCGTCTTTGCTGATTCCTTGCTCAGGGTGACGAGTCTCGACGCGTTTACTCGCAAAAACTTCGTTCAATCAAACACCCTTCCTACTTGGTCATACAAAACAATAAGATAATTTTATCTTACATCATACAAAACGGCAAGACAATTATGTATAACCCAAACTGATGCACGGAATCGCGTCAGATTTTTTGTCTGACGCGAAAAGTCGAACGCAAGTGAGCAGAACGCGCGGCAATCAACATCGCTTTGCGACTTGCCCGCCAGCAGCTATTAGCCGGGAAATTTGAAGCTCAGTGCAACGCTAACCCCCGAAAATCCTCGGGGGTTGTAACCCTCCTGTATGGCCGTGGTTTTCGCGGCCATACAGGGGGCAAGCTAATGTTGCACCCAACATTGACAGCTACTGGTATTCCCTGCATCCTTCTGTACAATGCTTTCTTTCTTCTCTTACCTGCTTTTTGCACTTTGTGTTGTGCCAACCTACAGCACTTTCATAGAACTGGTTTATATATCACCCACTCCACACCCACTACAGTTGCCGAGTTTTACAGCTCAACTCACTTACATACACACAAGTCAAGTGCTCACCCCAAAAACATGCGCGTAAACAAGCCCAAGTACATCCAATGCATCTACTTGCAATGAGCCAAACCTAACACAGTTCAAAGTTGATTTTAGTCAACCATACCCCTAGTATATTAGTTGATAAATATCAACTATTGTAGAACTTTGTCAAACCCGATTAGTTCGCTGGAAGGGATGTATGAGTTTAGGTCTTGAACGCAAACAGCTCGTGATGGTTGCGGTTTTGTTGTCGGGCACGTTTCTGGCGGTGCTCAATGCGACGCTGCTAACTCCAGCGTTGCCCTCGATTATGGTGGATTTAGGGATTCCCTCCACGACCGCGCAATGGCTTACTTCCGGTTATTCCCTGGTGGAAGCCGTGGTGATTCCGCTATCGGCTTTTTTGATGGGCAGATTAAGCACTAGAAAACTGTATTTGGGTGGAATCTTTCTATTTTTATTAGGCAGCATTATGGCTGCTCTGGCTCCCTCATTTACAGTGCTGCTACTGGGACGAGTGTGCCAAGCCTTAGCTACTGGAGCAATCCTGCCCATGGTGATCAGCGTAGTATTGCTCATGTTCCCACCGGAGCGTCGTGGCAGCGCTATGGGAGTTGTCAGTCTTTTGATTGGTTTTGCTCCAGCAATTGGACCCACTCTTTCCGGGGTGATGGTCGACTCAATTGGTTGGCGCTCCATATTTGTAATTGTGTCAGTGTTATCCATATTAATTTTCCTGACAGCAATTTTTACCCTAGAAAATTACGGAGAATTCAAACGTACCTCGTTTGACTTACTCTCAGTTATTTTCTCCACTATTGGCTTGTTGTGTTTGCTATATGGTTTATCTTCGTTTAGCTCCAGTGAAAACTACATTTTGACATTAGGACTGGTGGTATTCGGATTAATTGTGATCGGCATTTACGTTTACCGGCAACTGCACATGGCCATTCCCATGCTGCGGGTGGATATCCTCAAGGTGCGCAATTATCGCATCGTAGTTGTCCTCGTGATGATTTTTATGGCCGGTTTGATTGGCATGGAAACAGTTATGCCACTTTACATTCAAAATGTACTCGGACACTCGGCCACTATTTCCGGCCTGACCCTTTTGCCTGGAGCTCTCATTGGTGGATTTATTGGACTTATTTCGGGTCGAATTTTCGACGCCAAAGGCGTGCGACTACCAGTGTTGATCGGTTCGGGAATCATCACTTTGGCGGCGGTTGGCTTTTTCACCTTCCAAGTCGATTCACCAATTGTCTACGTGTCGGTAGTTTACGCAATCATGGTGATCGGCATCCAGTTCACGATGACGCCTCTCAACACATGGGGGATCAATTCGCTGTCGAACAACATGATCCAGCATGCGCAGAGCACTTCTAACACGTTGAATCAGGTGGCCAGCTCCTTTGGAATTGCTTTGCTGGTTTCGATTGCGGCACTAGTGTCGGGAATGGTCGATGGTCTTTCCAGTGTGGAGGCTACTTATGTTGGCTATCACGCTTCGTTTACTGCAACGGCGATTTTGGTGGTCATTGCTATGTTGGTGATCTTAGGGTTTGTGCGGGATCGAAAAGGCAGTCAGCAAAGTCGCACGGCAGCTACAGTGGCAGAGGTATTGGCAGAAGATGTGGACGAAACAGTGGAAGAAGAAGATGACAGAATGGTAAATGTACGTTAGTGGGTTGATTTTTGCCGTCAGGTTTGTCCTGGCGGCAAAAGCTCTTTCCTGTTTAGACTCTTAGATGGTTAGATAGATTGGATTAAGCTAATTGACCTCAAATCGGGGGTGTAAAGTGGAAGAGCCGACAGATAAGCAAGACTTATTTTGTCGTAAAAACAACAGTAGACTCGCAGATATCTTTACTGAAGTAGATACTAAGAAAGCAAAACTTGACAGCAGGCGTCCACTCACTACTGGTGAAATACAACGCTTGCGCGACGAATTTATGGTTGAATTCACTTATAATTCGAATGCGATTGAAGGCAATACGCTGACGCTAAGAGAAACTGCCCTAGTCTTAGAGGGAGTGACAATTGATCGCAAACCTCTAAAGGATCATCTAGAAGCAGTTGGCCATCGCGATGCATTCTTGTACATGGAGGATATAGCTCAAAATAAAACCAATCTGACAGACACAGAGATTAAAGCAATTCACTCACTAGTACTCATAAATAGACCCAGTGATAAAGGAATCTATCGCCGCATCCCAGTTGCGATTACAGGAGCATATACTGAACCAGTGTCGCCCTACCTCATCGAGTCAAAATTAATGGAGTTACTTGCTAAAAATGAAAAGAGAAAAAAGACGATGCACTCGCTTGTACGCATCGCTCTCTTTCATCTTGAATTTGAGGGAATTCATCCATTTATTGACGGAAATGGGAGAGTAGGCCGCCTGATTTTAAATCTCGAACTGATTAGAAACAGATATCCTACAATCAATGTAAAATTCACTGACCGCAAACGCTACTATGATGCTTTCGATGCATTCTATCGCGATAAAAAAGCAGATGAAATGATTCTTCTTGTCGCCGAATATGTAAATGAAAGACTCGATCAATACTTAGCGATCGGAAAAGAGTGCCACAACTAGTACTTAAAAGAATGTGATTAGTTACAGACTGTCACAAATCGTAGAATGTCACGAATAGTTTGGATACGCCAACAAATACACCAGCAAGTATGCTGGAGCTAGGCTTAAAGCCAGAGTCAACATTTCACGCTCTGGGAGTGCCCTGGCAAATTGATTTAGCAAACCCACTGGACAAAAAAACTAGGACGAGTATTCTACAATTAGTAGCCAACTTTGAGGCAACATTTTCTAGATTCCGCCAGGACTCATTAGTAACAGCACTAAAACTAGCGCAGCTCGATCAAGAAATAGTCTTTCCAGAATATGCAGAACCATTGTTTGCTCTCTACGACGTTCTTTTTCAAGCAACTAAAGGCAGAATAGATCCTTGTGTTGGAGCAGCCCTGGAGGTTTTAGGTTACACCAAGGATGTACACTTTGAAATAGATGCAAGCGGAGAACTAGTTGAATTAAACAAACTACCTAAAACTCCCTACCCCCAACTAATCTCATCCGTCAAACCTCCATCCAGCAAAAAACTAGAACCAACTCCAGAACCAAATCACACACCAAAACTAAAATCAAAATCAAAACTACCTAGCAGTCAAAACCGAGATGATAATCATCTGCAATCACCAGACTCAGGCTACTTGGCCAGCGATTCGATAAAGTGGAATCAGCTGCGAAAACAATCTAAAAATGCTAGTAAAAATGCTAAAAATGTAAAAACTACTCTGGTGTGTATTGCTCCCGGAATTTCTCTAGATTTTGGAGCAGTCGGTAAAGGATTTTTAATCGATTTAATTGCCAACCTGTTGCAAGAAGCAGGGCATAACGAGTTTGTAATTGATGCTAGTGGAGATTTTCGCGTACATTTGTCACCCCAAAAACGCCCTTTACGGATCGCTTTAGAAGACCCCAGTCATCCTGGCAGAGCCATTGGGGTAGCTAAAATCCACCGGGGAGCTTTTTGTTCGTCGGGAATCACTCGTCGTCGTTGGAAAGATGAAGCGAGCCAACTTACCAGGCATCACCTGGTCAACGCTCTTTCTGGACAGCCAGTTACCGGTGTGCTCGGGGTGTGGGTAGCAATTGGTGAAACCAACCAATCTAATACCGGTAATCAGCCTGATACTAGCGATCATTCCAGCATTCTCGCCCAGAACGATCGCAGCAACGACAACAACAAAAACAGTAGAAACAGCAACAATTCTGTATCTTTCCCGTACATAACGGCGCTGTGTGACGGAATTGCCACTGCCTTGTTCTCTAGCAGTGCCACAGAGCTGCGACAGACCTTTGATTTCGAATACTTGCTGCTCGACTCAAATCGTCGCGTCAGCTACTCTGCCGGTTTTTTGGCGTAATAACGGTATTTCTCTCAAATCTCAATCCTCAACTCACATGTACCTTAGATAACTTAATTTGGACTTACTTAACTTAGGGTTACCTTTCTGTTAGGGTGGCTATGCACAAGCTTTCATGCAGCTCTCGGTCTCCTCTCAAAAATTGGGGATTACAGGAGCTAGCTAGCGAAAGGGACAAAATGGACGCGCCGTCACCAAAAGCCCCGGTCAAGAAACAGCGTTTCCACAGAGAACCAGTGCAATCTGGTTTCACAGCCACTTTGCTGATACTACTGGCGGTTTTATTCGTCCAATCCCTGGTTACCACTCCAGCGGCTATAGCCGTGGATATTAGCCAATTTGCCAGTTGGAGTGAAATTTCTGCTCAAGTTGCCGCTGATTTAGATGAGTCGGTACAGGAATACCAAGATGGTGACCGGGTTTCGGCCAGATCAGCTGCCCAAAGAGCCTACAATTCCTCCTACGTTGCCACCAACTTTTCCAGAGTAGTCAAAGACTACGAAGGGGAAGATACCTACAATTCGCAGGTAGAAGCCTTTCAAGAAATTATTTCCCTGACCAACGAAACAGACGCCGGTGAACAGCTCGCCGAACTAGTGGAAAACCTAAAAACACAAATCACTACCAGTGCCGAAGTTCTAGATAACACAGCGGATTTAGCCAATCCAGTGGACTACGAAGAGGCTCGCAGCGCGCAAACTCAAGCTGAACGCGAAGAATTCAACGCCAACCGCACAAATGTAAACGAAGGACGCGGGGATAGTACGTGGAGTGAAGTAGCTGCAGAAATGGTGGCAATCCTAGATGAAGCAGCTGAAACCGCTATCAACGGGGATGGTCGCGGAGGCTCTGACCTGGTGAACACCGCCTATTACAGTTATTACGAAGCCTACGGATTTGAGCAAACTGTGATGCGGGCAATCTCTGGGAGTCGGGTATCCCAAGTTGAGCACTTATTCAAAGAATCTCGCAAAGCCATGGTAAATGGTGGCACAGCCGAAGAAATTACTGCGCTGATAACGGAACTGCAGACCTATATTACGGAAGATGCTGCTGTTTTGGATGGCACTACAGATGAAGATATCAGTATTTTTGCGAAATTCTTTTCCAGCTTGTTTGGACAGTCCTTTGTCATTATTGTCCGCGAAGGCTTAGAAGCAATCCTGGTGGTGGCAGCCATTTTGGCTTACATGACAAAATCGGGTAACCGGGACAAAAACAAGTGGGTGTGGTTGGGAATTGGTGCTGGACTAGCCGGTTCAGTGGCTTTGGCACTGATCTTTACTTATGTGATTGCCAACGCGGGCTCGAACCGTGAGCTATTAGAAGGTGGAACCGCTCTAGTGGCAATGGTAATGCTGTTCTTTACCAGCAACTGGATGCTCTCTAAATCCTCCACTGAATCCTGGAACCGCTACATTGAAACTAAAGCTGGAGAATCCATCGAAAAAGCCGACAACAATTTGCGCACCGGTGGAGTGCTGTCTTTAGTTTTGTTATCATTCTTGGCAGTTTTCCGCGAAGGTGCCGAAACTGTCATGTTTTATCAGGCTCTTTTAGGCATGAGAGCTGGTAATACCACCGATATTTGGTTGGGATTTGCTGTCGGCTGCGTGATCCTGCTGATCGTTTTTTGTCTGATTCGCTTCACCAGTTTGCGAATTCCCATTGGACCATTCTTTGCAGTCACCTCAATTCTACTAGCAATCATGGTGGTGCTATTTGCTGGAGGTGGTCTACACGAACTAATCGAAGCAGACCTAATTGAAGGTCACTATATGGAAACCTGGCCAACTATCGACTGGTTTGGTATCTACCCCTACGTTGAAACCGTGATTTTCCAAATCGTCATGTTGGTTCTAGTGATCGTTTTCGGCGTGTTCTCGATGCGCAAGAAACGCAGAGAACTCCAAAACAAGAAAGAGAAAAGAGAAAATTCATGAAAAAGAGCACGGCATTAGTTTCGGTTCTGCTCATAGGGGCGCTAGCTTTGAGTGGCTGCTCTTCTAACTCCAGTACAGAGGAGACAGATAGCTCCAGTAGTAGCGACAGCACCACAACCACTGATAGTGGAGCAGGATTTGAAGAATATCCCGTGGGCGACGACCAAGAAGTTGGCCCCCTAAACGTGGCAGTTGTCTACTTCCAGCCAATCGACATGGAACCAGCGGGAACTGGGTTGAGTGCTGCAGAATCCAACTTCCACATTGAAGCTGACATTTCAGCTCTGGCCGACAACGAACTCGGTTACGGTGAAGGAGACTTCGTGCCCGGACTGACCGTGGAATACTCATTCACCAACACTGACACCGGTGAAGTAGTGGACTCGGGAACTTTCATGGAAATGAATGCTTCAGATGGTCCTCACTACGGTGGAAATGTGGCTTTGCCTGATGCTGGCACCTACACGCTGACTCTGACCATTCACTCACCTGAAGAAAACGGGTGGGTGCTGCACGTCGACGAAGAAACCGGGGTGACTGGGCGTTGGTGGACTGAGCCACTAGTCGATGAGCGCGAGTGGGATTACACGCCACCAGAGTGGTAAGAGCTGCCAAAACGGGTAAAAGCAAGATGGAAAAGCTGGTAACTTCACTCCACCGAGTAAGTTCAGTCTTCCATCCTGCCTTTGCGGGTTAGTCTTGGGGCGGCCAACAGTTCATTTTCCTGCCTTGAAACCTTAGGTCGCCCCATTCCTCACTGCATTTTCGCCCGATTGTCCAGGAAAATGCAAATAGGCGAGCCAAAGGAGGCGTTTTGAGCGACCTGCTAGCACAATACGTCAGCGTCTTACCTGGAGTACTGGCTCCAGTTTTACTGTTTATGAGTCTTGGCGCCACGTTGAGTATTACCGAAAAAAAGACTCGCCCCAAAAGTGATCGACTCCGGTTGATAGGTGTGGTGATCGGAGTAATAGCAGCTGTAGTATTCGCTACGCTTCGAGCTTTGGCCATCGTCCAACAACGCACAGCAGTAAATATTCCCACTTTGATCGCTTGCGTCATTGTGGATGTGCTTTTGATTGCCGTAGTTTGTTTATCCCCGCGAATCAAACAAAATCCTCTCTGGTATGTGATTAGCAACTTCGTGGCTCTGCTCGCGTTGGCTTTAGCGTTTTTCCGAGCACTGCCGAATGTGATTTTGCAGTTGACCGACTTCATCCTGCCAGATGAGCCCATATTTACTTCCGACATGTTGATGCGGGCGCTGGGTTTTTGCCTAGGATTTGTGACCGCGATCGTGGCAGCCTGGGTGTTTCGCACGAGCAAGCCGCTGGCTTCTCCCCAGTTTTTTCACGTTGCCACTATTTGTTTGACAATTATCGTTTTGGTGCAGCACGTAGTGTCACTGCTGCAAGTATTGCAATCGACTCGCCATATTTTTCTGTCTTCTGGCGCATTTAAAGTTTTAGTCTGGTTCATCAACCATTCAACCTGGCTGGTAATACTACAGGCAATAATATTTTTACTGCCTGCTGCCAGTGGCATCGTCAAAGCAGCGCGCTTGCGTCTAGATGCCTCCATCCCGGCCTTGCGGCGTGCCCAGCGAAAATTTCGTCTCCGAGCCTACTCGTCAACGTTTTGGTCAGTGGCATTCGTTGGCTGCATCGCACTGTCTCTAACCGCAGGGATAGCCTACGTCAATCAGGAACCGGTATTATCACCGCCTGAAGAATACGAGTTGACGGAAACTACTGCCATTATTTCGATTAGTCAAGTAGAAGACGGACACCTCCACCGATTTGAATACCAAGCCGAAGATGGAACCACCATGCGCTTTATTGTCGTCAAAAAAGGTGGGGAAGCATATGGAGTCGGATTGGATGCCTGTGAAAACTGTGGAGATGCCGGGTACTACGAAAAAGATGGCTACATAATCTGCAAACAATGCGATGTGGCAATCAACCTAGCCACGATTGGCTCAGCGGGAGGCTGTAATCCCATTCCTTTGACTTTTGAGATAACAGACAACAGCATCCGCATTCAGACTGCCGACTTGGACGCTTTGTCCTCCGTGTTTAAGTGAATGAAAGGACAAACGCATGCGGTTTTTCCTCCGGATGATCTATCGATCGTTTTCACGCCAGTTGGGGCGTCGAATCCTGATTGCCTTAACCGTTTGTCTTTCCACTAGCGTATCCGTAGCCATGCTCGGCGTAGTTTTTGACGTAGGTGACAAAGTCAACGAAGAACTTTCAACTTACGGCTCCAATATCGTTGTGCAGCCCAGAACTGATGCAATGGTTTCCGATCTGTACACAACGGTTGAGCAAAACCAGGATCCAACTGCTTTTTTGGATGAAGCCGACTTGGTAAAGATCAAGACCATTTTCTGGGCTTACAACATCACCAATTTTATTCCCACCCTGGACTTATACATGCAAGTAGATGCGGACTCTAGTTCTAGTAGTACGTCTGTGGTTTCTAGTCAAGAAATTCAAGTCCACGGAACTTGGTTCGATAAAATTCTCACCTTGCCTACAGGAGGAACTACCGAAGTTGGCCTACTGGGCATGCGTGAATGGTGGACAGTAGATGGAAATTGGCCAGAAGATGACACCAACCAAGTGATGGTCGGCGTGGATTTGGCTGAGCAGCTCGGCGTTACGATTGGCAATACTCTCACTCTTTCCAAAAACGACAATTCCCAAGTTGTGGAAATTACTGCCATTTATACCGCAGGGGATGAGGATGACCAATCCTTATACCTTGGCACGGCACTCGCCCAAGAGTTAGCTGATCTGGGGCAAGTAGTCAATCAAGTGGAAGTAAAAGCTCTTACTACTCCTGAAAATGATTTAGCGCGCAAAGCTGCCAGTAATCCGGCTGCATTGACTTTAGAGGAATGGGAAACTTGGTATTGCACGGCCTACCCGTCTTCCATTGCCTACCAAATTGAAGAAGTCTTACCAGGCGCAGTTGCCAAACAGGTTCGGCAAGTAGCTGCTTTGCAAGGAGATGTTCTAGAAAAAACTGAAGCAGTCATGATTATAATGACCGTTTTATCGCTAGTTAGTGCCACAATCGCGGTGGCTAATTTGATGACTTCGGCAATTTTGGAGCGGGCCCCAGAATTTGCGCTCATGAAAGCAATTGGAGCCACCAATGGGGCAATTGCTCGAGCCGTGTTAATGGAGACCACGATCATTAGCTTGATTGGAGCAATAATTGGAGCAGGAATTGGCATTGGTGCTGCCCAACTAATTGGATACGTGGTTTTTGGCTCATCAATTTCGCTTAGACCAATGGTGTTTTTACTAGTAGCAGTCTTGTTAGCTATCACCCTTTTGGTGGCCTCAACTTCCTCAATTCGCACCATCCTCAAACTCAAGCCAGCAGAGGTGCTCCATGGCAAATAAAACAAATAAAACTAGCCGCAAAGAAAAACAATCTGTTTGGCAAAGAAAAATGTTTTTCACCATGCTGTGGAGAGCAGTATTGCGTCGCCGCTCTCGAGCCATGATGGCGATTGTCGCCACCTTAGTTGGAGCAACCACCCTATTTGGTTTAGCTTCCATTTGCGTGGCCGTGCCCGCACAAATGAATGCCCAAATGCGCGCTTATGGAGCTAACCTGGTGGTTTCTCCAGTTAGTGGTGATGGTAGTGCGGTAGATATTTCTACAGAACAAGCAGAGCAAATTGAGGCACAAATTGTTGAACTGAGTGCGTCTAGTTCTAGCAGTAATTCTACTGCTAGTTTGGTTTATTCGGCTCAGTATCGTTATGAGACTGTGCGCATCAACAATGGTCCCTATATGGTGGCCGGAATTGCCCCGGAACAAGTACAAAATATGAATCAGCACTGGACCGTAGAGGGAGATTGGCCAAGTGCGGGCAATGTGATGATTGGGCGCGATGTAGCAGATGCAATTGGCGCAGAAATTGGGTCAACGATAACGATCGGGTATAGAGAAAGCGACAATTCTAACTCCAGTGAAGAAAGCAGTGATGGCGATGAAGATAGTGATTCATCGTCTAATTCTGATAGCGAATCAGTGACCACAGATTCTACGACTTTGTCGTCGACCACAATTTTGGATACTAGCGGTATTCAGTATCGAGTTGCTGGAATTGTGGACACGGGTGGATCTGAAGATGAGATCGTATATCTAGTTGGTTCGGATCTAGACGAATTATCTGGTCTTTCACGTGGATTCGATGTACTAGAATACTCAATTTCGGGTGATAGCGAGCAAATCCAAGAATTAGCTACCGCTCTTTCCGAATTGACTTTTGAGGATCTACAAATTAATGCTCAAGCAGTTACCCGAATTACGACAGCTGATACGCGAATTATCACCATGCTCCAAACTCTATTTTGGCTAGTCTCTGTAGTGATCCTGGTGCTTACCTTGGTTGGTGTATCAACCACGATGACTGCCATTGTGGCAGAGAGAAGAAGTGAAATCGGGTTGAGAAAAGCCTTGGGAGCTTCTGCTAAATCGATTGGTTTAGAGTTTTACGCTGAATCTTTTTGCTATGGACTAGTTGGTGGAGTACTCGGTACTATGCTCGGCTTTTTGCTGGCTTTATTGCTATGCCAAAGTGTTTTCGACACAGCTTTATCATTCAATTGGCTGCTGGGAATTCTTTCAATTGTAGTGGCTATTTTAGTAGCAGTAGCAGCGTCGTATTTGCCGGTGAGAAGAGCCAGTTTGATTAACCCCGCAATAGTTTTGCGGGAAGAGTGAGAAGTAAGGAGGAATATGTTATTGGAGTTAGAGCATGTATCCAAAATTTATGGAACTTTACATGCATTAGATGATATAACTTTGCAGGTAATGGACGGGGAATGGCTAGCCATAGTTGGTTCATCTGGTTCTGGTAAAACTACGCTGATGAATATTGTTGGTTGCCTGGATTCCCCCTCAACCGGGTCTGTGTCTTTGCAAGGGCAACTACTAAATGAGCTAACTGAATACCAGTTAGGAGAAATGCGCAAAAACGTAGTCGGCTTAGTTTTTCAAAAATTTCATTTAGTTCCTCACTTAAACGCGGTAGAAAATGTAATGCTAGCCCAATACTACCATTCGGTAACTGACCAAAATGAGGCACTTGTAGCCTTGGAGAAAGTAGGTCTAAAGGAGCGAGCGCACCATCTACCATCGCAATTATCTGGTGGAGAACAACAAAGAGTTTGTATTGCGCGTGCACTTATCAATTCACCCCAGTTGATTTTAGCTGATGAGCCTACAGGAAATTTGGATGAGACAAATGAAAAAATTGTCTTAGACATCTTCAAGTCTCTACACGAGCAAGGTACGACAATTATCGTGGTTACTCACGATGCTTTGGTGGCATCCTGTGCCCAAAGAGAAATTAGATTGAATCATGGCAAACTTTCGGGAGAAAAATGGAATGACCAGCCAGCAAAAGAAAAATTTTTGGCTGCGGGAGGAAAAACTATTATTGCCGCAGTTGGAACGCAAGAGCCAACTTACGTTACTGCGGCTAAAGCTGCCAAGACCAATGTTTAAGCGGATTATTGCTAGCCTAGGAGTTGGACTGGCAGCTTTAGGGGCTTTGACTGGTTGCGGCACGAAAGCGGTGCCAATTGATAGTTTTGGCTCAATTGAGGGAGCCCAATCTGGCAGTTCTACTGACAGTGAGACAGACACAATTACAACTGACTCTGATACTACCGATTCTCAGGAAGACGGGACAGAAACTAGCACAACTAGCTCTAGCCAAAATTATGCCGATGGAGTCTACACTTTCAAAGGAGTTTATGGCCCCATCAGTGAAGATTCCATTGACGTGGAATTGACGTTGAAAAATGGCATCATCACCAGCGTAGAGGTAGTTGGACACGCCGCTAACCAATTATCGGAAACCTATCAGAGCCGCTTCATCGCCGCTATAGATGAGGAAGTAGTGGGACAGCCGATAGAAGGGCTTAGCGTGGATAAAGTGGGGGGAGCTAGCTGGACTTCCGAAGCTTTTAATACTGTTTTGGAGGAGACTCGTACCCAGGCTGCCTCATAGAAACGCAGAGATACTCACAGATAATTGTTTAGATAATTTTTCCAGAACTCATTTCTAAAACTTTGTCAGCAAAAATGAGAGTATCCCGATCGTGAGTTACCATCAGCACCGTGCTGCCCTGATCAGCTGCTCGTCGCAGTAGATCCATGACCAAATAGGTGGAGGTCTCATCTAAATCTCCAGTCGGCTCATCAGCTAACACTAATCTGGGCTGATTGATCAAGGCTCGCGCCAGTGCCACGCGGCGAAGTTCTCCGCCGGATAACTCTTTGGGATAGCTGCTAGCTAAATTTTCTATTTGCAGGTGCTGCAATAAACGCATAGCTCTGGCTACTAGCGGATTTGACAGATCTGGGGGAGTAGATTCGACAGCCAACAATTTATCCAATACTTCGGGGTCTTCGATTCCACTGGCTTGTAGTTTTTCTCTTAGCTCTTTTTGATTGGGAGCAGCCGATGTTTGCACAGAGCCAGCACTATTGTCACCACCTTTGCTGTCCGTGTCACAGTGTTTAGGTTTTCCAAAAATTATTGCTGGTAAAATTACGTTATCTAAAATAGTTAGATTCGCTAAAAGAGTTACCTGTTGGGTTACGTACCCGATTTTTTGATTGCGCAACTTCGCTAAAGCAGATTCCGATAAATCAGCTAAATTTTGTCCATCCAACAGTATCTGGCCACTAGTTGGTTTTAGTAATCCCGCAATCAGATGCAAAAGGGTAGACTTTCCATTTCCAGACCGCCCAACAATCGTCCAAAACTGGCCGGAATTAACTGTAAGACTCACGCCATCTACTGCTGCAAAGTCGATACCACGCCGAGAAAATAAACGAGTGACTTCTACTAACTCTAGACGCATCATTCACCTTCTCTAAGAGTGAGAATCACCTCAGACTGGCTGACTTTTCTGACACTAACTGACCCAGCCAACAAGGTAGTAAATAGAGCAAAAATTATCGCACCCATTCCCAACAATAAAATATCGCCTAGATCTGGCAACAAATAAGGTAACTGTAATTTATCGCTAATCACAGTAGAAAATGGAAAAACTAGCAAAGCAGCAACCACGATACCCACTAATCCACCGATAATACCAATTAGGGAGGATTCGGCTAAAATCATTTTAGCCACGCGCAGACGAGTCATTCCCAAGATCTGTAACGACGCTAATTCTTTCTTGCGTTCATTCACACTGGCAGAAAATACAGCCAAGGCGACAATCAAGGCAACCACCCAAAGTACGGCAGCAAAAAT
The DNA here is from genome assembly GCA_965120455.1 of uncultured Actinomycetaceae bacterium. GTDB lineage: Bacteria > Actinomycetota > Actinomycetes > Actinomycetales > Actinomycetaceae > Scrofimicrobium. The sequence continues at coordinate 14,269 of CBCPNB010000041.1, forward strand.
CAGCAAATAAGTTACCAAAGATTGCAGAGCTTGACCAGTAGTTTGAGTCACCCCATCTGGATACACATAGGACACGCCATAAATTTGTGCTTGAGTTACTTGGTAAGCAATCTCTTCTGGACTAATTCCCTCCATGGCTTCTACTAAAATTGATGAAATAGCTACTCCAGCATATTCTGCAGACATAACTTCTGCGCCAACTTGATTGGCGTATTCCACTAATTCCGGAATTGAATCCTGAGTTAAAAATACGCTGTTATCCATACTGGTGCCAGTTTTAGCTAATTTTCCGGCCACTGGATAGTCATGGTCAAAAAATAACACAGTGTTATCGTCGCTAACCTCAATATTTGCCCCAACTATCATCTGTCCAGCGTTAATTTCCTCCAGATTCATTTCGGCGATCCAAGCTTGGATCACGAAATCACTTTCTGGGTCGTAGCCAATAATTTGCACTTCTTCCTCACAGCAAGCAGCATCCAAACTACTAATGTAAGTTTGCGAAGTCACAGCGGCTACACCAGGAATTTCGGCGATCGCATTTTCAATATCAATGTCGAAATAAAACGAAGTGGGCTGTCCGCTAACTAGCATCGACTCAGTATTTTCTTCCGACCCGGCAGGCACGATTATCAGATCCGCACCCAAACGCTGCTCCATCGACTCCAATCCATTGCTCAGGCTGCGCGCCAGAATTGAGCCACCAAAAATGGTAAAAGAAAGCACTGCTACTACTGCTGCCAGTGTGCTAGTGCGAAAAGGTTTGCGCTGTAAGTTGATTAGAGGCAGACGCCTAACAGTGATATGTTTTGCTTTAGTCACGGCGTTAGTTCTTTCTAACCTGACGTTACTTGTTTTCAATTAGGGAAGCTGGATTAGTGAGTGAGCGGTGTAGTCTGCGCCAATCACTCCAGCCAAGGAGCAGAGCCCAAGCTACGATTAGAATTCCTAGCACCACTAGGGTGGGGAGAGCCACCGCTCGACAGTGCATGTGGGTGGCTTGGCAAACTCCCACGACATAGGTGGGTACCAAAATGAGTAGTACGGCGAACATTGCTATCCCAGTTTGCAGCCCCAGGCGGGCGCGTGCGGATTTGGTCAAACTGACAAGTGCCCCCAAAACCACTATTGCTGCACCCAGAGCGATTGCGATTCGGGCTGTGTAGTAGCAGGCCATACGTGTTTCTCCCTCGGGGCATACGCTGGCAAAGGTGAGTGGTCCCAAGATGGCGATGAGTCCAAAGAGAATCTGGGGCAAACCAGAGAGTAAGCGGTATTTCATGCTGCGCCTCCAAATTCAAAAACTAGACGAAATTGAGCGGCTAACCGCTGGCAGCAAAGCGAAACGTTGACGGAGCAACAAAATGCTGGCAACTGACGGGGTAACAGTCACTGCAGTTTTACTCGCTGCCAGACAGCAAAATACTGGTAACTTACCTGGCAAACACCAATATTTAGGTAACAGTATATTTTATTAGGTAAGGCTTGGCTAACTATTGTTTTAGGTTGCTGTCAGAGTCACAAAACCGAAATTGACGAGCTAGATGTTGTAGGCCAAAAGTGGCTAATCTGTGTGTGTCGGATTGGTTTCTTTGGAGATGATTTTCGTGAATGACACTTTGGGCGCAGCCCGGGCACCACTGGGAAATACGCAGCCAGGCCAGATTTCGCCAATTAGGGCGGTGCCAGAACAAATTGAGCGTCCGGAATATTTGTTCCACGATGGGCCAGAAGTGGTGACAGCTTCTGAAGTTAAGTCTGGGGAAACTATTGAACGAATTCGCCAGGCGGGTAGTATTGCGGCTCAAGCGGTAGCTTTGGGTGGAGAACTAGTTGCTCCAGGAGTGACTACTGAAGAGATTGACCACGCGATTCACGATTTTTTGATTTCTAAAGGTGCTTATCCGTCTTGTTTGGGATACATGGGGTTTCCCAAATCATGTTGTACTTCAGTCAACGAGGTGATTTGTCATGGTATTCCTGATGATCGCCCGCTCGTAGAAGGCGATATTGTCAACATTGATGTCACTGCTTATAAGAATGGGGTACATGGGGACACCAATGCGACGTTTATGGTCGGGGAAGTAGACCAAGAGAGCCAGCTTTTGATTGAGCGCACCCAAGAAGCGATGATGCGCGGCATTAAAGCCGTCAAACCTGGGCGCCAAATCAATGTAATCGGCAGAGTCATCGAGGTGTATGCCAGGCGCTTCAACTATGGGGTAGTGCGCGACTACACGGGACACGGCGTGGGGGAGGCTTTCCACTCCGGCCTCATTATTCCCCACTACGATTGTGCTCCTAGCCATGATACCGTCATGGAAGAAGGCATGGTGTTCACCATTGAGCCCATGTTGACTTTGGGGAGAGTTGACTGGGAACAATGGGATGACGGTTGGACGGTGGTGACAGCGGATCGCTCGCGCACCGCCCAATTTGAGCACACCATTGTAGTTACCGCTGAGGGGGCAGAAATCCTCACCAAAATCTGATTCGTTGAACCAGATTTAGTAGGATGACCGGTTATTCGTGCTCTCGGCAGATCCACTAGGGTTTGTCTCCTTGATGGTT
>CBCPNB010000042.1:0-2707 GCA_965120455.1 uncultured Actinomycetaceae bacterium
GCAAATTAGCCAGCCTGAGGCTTTGTATCAGGCGTTCGTCGATTGGGTGGAAAATGGTGGCCGCAACCTATACGAACACCAAGAACAAGCCCTCTTGGAACTACTAGACGAGCGTCATGTTATTGCGCAAACCCCGACTGGTTCAGGAAAATCGCTAATCGCCCTAGCCGCGCATTTCATTTCGCTGGCTAGGGATGGGCGCTCCTACTACACGGCTCCGCTCAAAGCCTTGGTCTCAGAAAAATTCTGGGATCTGGTAGAAGCCTTTGGCGCCCACAACGTCGGCATGGTCACCGGAGACGTTTCCATCAATCCTGACGCCCCTATCATTTGCTGCACCGCCGAAATTTTAGCCAACCGGGCTCTTTCCACCGGCGCCCATTTGGACACGGACATGATTATCATGGACGAATTCCACTTCTATGCCGACCCTCAACGCGGCTGGGCCTGGCAGATTCCCCTCCTCGAACTGCCAAAACCCCAATTCGTGCTCCTCTCCGCTACTCTCGGCGACACCACCGACCTGCAAACAGACCTCACTAGTCGAACTGGCCGCAAAGTAGTAGAAATAACTAGTGCCACTCGCCCAGTTCCTCTGGAATACGAATACGCTCTAGATGGACTACAGCCAACAGTCGAACGCCTGCTCCAAGAGCAACGCCACCCGATCTACATTGCCCACTTTTCTCAAAATGAAGCAGTATCAACCGCAAAATCACTACAACAACTAAAACTAATCGACAATCCCCAGCGCGATAAAATTACCCTCCTCCTAAAAGAAACCCACTTTGCCAAAGGATTTGGGCAACACTTAAAGAACCTACTCCTCCAAGGTATTGGCATCCACCACGCAGGCATGCTCCCCCGCTACCGTAGAATCGTAGAACGCTTAGCCCAACAAGGACTACTTGCCATCATCAGCGGTACCGACACCCTCGGTGTGGGCATCAACGTGCCTATTCGCACCGTTTTATTCACCTCACTCGTGAAATACGACGGTAGACGCGAACGCCACCTGTCAGCCCGCGAATTTCACCAAATCTCTGGACGGGCAGGAAGAGCCGGATTTGACACAGTCGGCTATGTCCAAGCCCTAGCCAGCGAAACAGAAATCGAGGCCGCCAGGCGAAAATCCCGCCTCAGTGCTGCTCAAATCGAAAAAAACGAAAAAAAACTAAAAAAATTGACCAAAAATCCAAAAACTGCCTCCTCCAAAGAAAGTGGAGTGTCGTGGACGCGTGCCACCTTTGACCGGCTAGTCCAGGCTGCTCCAGAAACTCTGCGCAGCCAATTTCGTCCCTCATTTTCCATGGTTTTACACACTCTAGAAGGCCCCGGCGACCCAGAAGCTCGACTAATTCAACTAGCCAAAGCCAGCAGCGCCAGCGAATCGAATCCGCATCTACGTGAACTTGGCCAAATCTATTGGTCCTTAAAGTTAGCTGAAGTCATCGAAAAAGTACCAGTGAGACAAGCTCGCGCAGAAGGACTACCGAGAGTGCGAGTGGTGCGAGAATTGCCGGATGATTTTGCCCTAAACCAACCGCTCGCCCCGTTTGCTCTAGCAGCTTTAGATTTGCTGGACGAACAAGATGCAGACTTTGACCTGAATATTGTGTCAATAGTTGAAGCAGTTATGGAAAACCCAAGCACCATTTTGAACTCCCAAATGCGGCGTGTCCGCGACACGGTGGCACAATCCTTGCGCGACCAGGGCGTGCCCTATGCTGAACGGCAACAAATCATTGCAGAAACTTCCTGGCCAGAGCCCCTAAAAGACCTCTTGTTGCCTGCTTTTGAAATTTACGCGAAAACAAATCCGTGGGTGGCCGAACACGAACTCCAACCTAAAGCCATTGTTCGAGAAATGATCGAAGAAGGCCTTACCTTCTCCCAATTTATCTCCCGCTACAATCTCGAATCACGCGAAGGCGTATTGTTGCGCTACCTATCGGATACATATCGAGCGTTGACACAACTTTTGCCTCCCCGCTACCACACTGACCGCATCCAATTGATTGCCCACTGGTTAGAGGATTTACTGCGAGCAGTAGACTCTTCACTAATTGACGAGTGGCAGCGCCTCGCTGACCAGCAAAACGGCATACAGCAAAATACCAATTCGATAGACGATGTAGATAAAACCGAATTGGACTCTGTTGAGTTTAGTTTCGGTCAGGGCCTCACTGGAAAATCAGCTTGGGAAGTCAACCCGTACTTAATGCAGCGAAAACTTCGAAACTCCATTTTTAAATTTGCAGAAGCCGCTGCTCGCGACGACGTGGATACATTGGTGGATTTAAGTAATGCGCCCAATACAACAGGAATAGACGAGAACACCTGGGATCGTCAATTAACTGCTTACTGGGATGAACACGATTGGATTGGGGTCGACCAGGAAGCTCGCTCCGCTAAGTTTTTTATCGTCAACAGGCAACCTGAAATTGCCGACTTGGTGCGGACTTTACAGGTAGCAGACGAATCTTTTCTACCTGTGACCAACGCAAATGATTTGCAGTGGTGGATTATTGAACAAGTCATAGCCGATCCGGCAGAAACCAGGGAGTGGCGCATCCAAGCCTTGGTAGATGTCAAAGCTTCAATCGCGCAAGAAGAGCCCGTTTGGCACATTCTTGGATTACGGCAGATAGATGGATAAGAAGCCCGCAGCTTACGGATTACAGCAAATGAAATAAGCAGATAAGCC
>CBCPNB010000043.1:0-39294 GCA_965120455.1 uncultured Actinomycetaceae bacterium
TAACCAGCTGATTTAGCTGGTTTAGTCGATTTAGCTCGGTTTCGGATTCGCTGACGCCAGGGAACTCTCCCCGCACGCATGAACCTACTGGCGATTATCACTCCCAAAATAGCGATCACTAGCCCAGGAATTATCGATAACACCATAGAGGGCGAATCAAAAAATCCATAGAAAGCGTCGCGAATAAGTAAAGCACTATTGAGCGAGGGGATATACCAATATTGTTCGCTTCCCCCCACGCTAGCTGACATCAAAAACATCGAGGGCAGCATCGCCACCAGCATAAGGACGGAAGTATACATTTGTGCTTCTTTTTGAGTTTCAGCACTACTAGTTACGGCGACAAACAACCCCGAATACAGGAGCGAAGCCGATAAAGCTGTCACCAGTAAAACCACCCCGAGATCCCAGGCAACAACGGACCTGCTTTCCCCTAGTCCACCAAGTAAAGCAACTATAGACGATATGCAACAAAACACGGTAAATAAAAATGTGGTAGCAAAAATGGCGAACCATTTTCCGATTGCAGCTGCTAGAGGGTGAATGCCGGTAGATAAAAAGGCTTCAAAAGTACCCGACTCTTTTTCCTTGACCGTAGCTGAGATAGCGATAGCAGACGTAACCGACACGCACACCATCATCATCCCCAGACTTACGTACAGGTAAGACAGTACGATGGCTCCACCGGTTTCAGAAACGTCTTCTAGATGTACTCCGGCATTTTCGAGCAGGATTGACTGTACCAAAGAAATTGCCGTACTGGAACCAGTGTATTCCGAGGAAAAGTAGGCGGTAATTCCGCTATCTTCTATGGAAAGTAAAGCGTCGAGGGTTTGATCCGTAATCAGATCACCTCTGTTTTCAAACTCCGCGAAATCTAAAGTTTGGATCTCGAAGGCATCTATTTGAGACAGCAAAGAGATAATCGCCTCACTATCAGATATTTCTCCAACAATATCGTCGTGAGAATTACCATCAGCAGCAGAAGCGTCACCAGTTGTCTCACCGGCTACAAATACGCCAATTTGATACGTAGTATCTTCGCTACTAAACGAATCCATATACATGTCGCCAAACCACAAATATACTGGAACAACCGCAATTGCCGCTACAAGTGTGCTGAAAAAAGATCTCTTGGTGCCAAAGAAGCATCTCATTTCTTTCGAGCAAACAATTAGTGCCTGCTGCCAAAATTCCGCCTTCATAATCTTATTCATGTTCAACTACCAGACTTTCTAACCATGCAAACGCTTCGTGTAGAGGTTTTCCTTGGATAGCGGACTGTAAATTCTCGGCAGCAATTACACAGCCCTTGCGCAATACCACCACTTCAGTACACAGCTGGATAATCGTTCCTAAAGAGTGACTAGAAATAATGACCGTTTTGCCTTTTCTAGCTTGCTCCCGAAGCACTTCATTTAGTAGTGCGGCCGCCCCGAAATCCAGTCCCGATTCTGGTTCATCGAGCATAATAATCTTTGGATCGTGAATCAAAGCCCGAACAATTGCAGTCTTTTGCCTCATCCCCGTGGATAAAGTATTAGCTTTTTTATCCAAAAAATCTATTTTGAATTGTTCGGCAAAATCTGACACAGTCTTTCTAGCTTCTGCCATATCTAATCCGCGTAGTTTAGCGAAATAAAGAATGTTTTCCAGGGCGGTTAATTCGTCGTAGAGACCAGTTTGACCGCCCAAAAGTAAAGTAGTCTGATCGCGCCTAGTCATCGAGCTAACTAACTCCCCACCAAATTTGATGGTTCCGCTATCCGCATCCATAATCCCTGACAAAATTCTCAGCATAGTTGATTTTCCGGCACCATTTTCGCCAAGAATTCCAGTAATCTGTGCTGGGACAATATCGAAGGACACATTATCCAAAGCGCGCATTGATTTGAAGTTTTTAACAACTTCGCGCACTTCAATTAGTTTTCCCTCTGTCATATAGTTACCATTCACCTCATTATGTTCGTAATCCGCCAAGGCTTGATACTATACGTTTTGAGCCGAACTAAAAATCTACACGTGATATATGAGATAGATACAAAGACAATAAATTTTCAGGTAGAAATAAATCCCCGCTGGATCACAGCAGGGATTGAGCGGAGACGGTGGGATTTGAACCCACGAGGGGCGTGAACCCCTACCTCCTTAGCAGGGAGGCGCACTCGACCGGACTATGCGACGTCTCCAATATTCACCTACCCGCCCATGGTATCGAATATCAATTCCAAATTGCCAGTTTTACACGCTAAAGCCACCAACCTCACACTACGCATTCCTACACGCGACCCGCATAAGCAAGGACGTAGCTCCAGTCATAGATTGACGTGATCCTGACAGTCATCCCAAAAGTCGGGGACTCAATAATCTGGTTATTGCCTAAATAAATGGCCACGTGATAGATACCCGAAGCACTCCCATTGGTGGACCAGAAAATCAAATCCCCTGGAATAGCTTCGCTAATCGGCACGTGCGTAGTCTCGTTGTATTGGGCAGCCGATTGGTGCGTCAAAGTAATGCCAGCCTGACGGTAAGCCACTGTCACTAACCCCGAACAGTCGTATCCAGGCCCCTCACCACCCCACACGTAGGCGGCACCAATTACCGACTTCGCATAACTGATCGCAATCTGACGTTGAGTGTCAGTCGCTCGGCCACCATTGGTAGAGCTACTTGAACTACCAGAGCTACTACCGCTACTGGAACTGGAGCTAGAACTGCCAGAACTACCACTGGAACTAGAGCCAGAGCTGCTGCCAGAAGAACTACTGGAGCCACTGGAGCTAGAACTGCCAGAACTACTCGAGCTAGACCCACTCGAACTAGAACTACTGCTGCTTTGACTTTGTGCAAGTAATTGTTGGCGAGCTGCTTCCTCTTGGGCGGCCTCAGCCGCAGCCAAACGCTCGGCCTCAATTTCAGCAGTCGTATTGCGAGCCTCGGCCAATTGCTCCAACACTTCTTCTTGACGAGCCGCAGTCTCAGCTTGAACCGCCTGTGCGCTCTCGGCCGCACTTTGTGCCTCATCGTTCTTGGCCTGTACCTCGGCGTAAGCTTCCTCTTGAACTTCCAAAGCACTTTCAGCCGCCTGCTGCATTACATTTGCCACTTGCTGCAGGGCCGCTACCTCTTGCATCTGGTTATCGGCTGCCTGTGAGAGGGCACTCGAAACATTTTACTGAGTTTCCAGCTCGTCTAAACCATCGGCCTCTAGATAAGGTGTCAGCGAATTCAACGAAGACGAACCTGTCCGATACGTCGTCTGAGCGACACCAGCTAAGCGTTTGCGCGCTTCCTCGAAATTATTCTGGGCTTCCTCGGCTTCCTGCTGCGCTTTTTCAGCTGTCTCAGTTGCTTCATCTAAAGCAATTTGCGCAGTATTCAAAGCCTCCGCTGCCTCCGCCGCAGCCACTAAAGCTTCTTGGGCAGCTGCGGTAGCAGACGCATACTCAACCTCGAGTTGAGCCACAGACATTTCCGCCAAACGTTCAGCCTCTCTAGCGTCTTCTAGCTCGTCTGCTGTTGCTCCAGGTAAAAAGGTAAACAGAGTCGTCACTGCCAGTACGACTACTGCCGTGACCGCCGACCAGCGATGAGAAGACAAACGGTGCTTGCGGTTCTCACTCACACTACTCACCAACTATCGTTACTAGAACCCGGTTTCACATTCGCCTGGAGTAGACACAAAAGATAAAGATCTTTCACGTCTAACTCCAAGTATAGGCTCTAATACCTCAATCACAACAAACAACACACACAAACCATCAATAACTTTTATAACAATAGCAACACTAGTAACTCTACCTGGAGGATTCAGTTAGGATCAACGCAAGCGTTGTCGAAATATCCGCCCACAAACGCTACACTTTAAGTGTGACTGAAGAAACCGATCCTCGCACCGATTTACTCTCCCAGAAAAGCCCAAAAGACTCAGATACTTCACAGGAAGAAAATCTAGAATCCACAGATTCTAGTTGGTTTAGTAACTACCTAGACTATCTAGACCCGCGCGACTTCATCCAAAAAGCCGTTCTCAAAGCCCACCACGCTCTGGAACAAACCCGCCTGTCCTGGTTAGAAAGACAAGAAAAACTCAACCAAAACGACGATACTCCCAACGAGTCTTTGGGAGCCGACCAAGTTCTAACGGTCAAAACCGAGCAATTAGGAACCGCAGCTCAAGCCAGCGGCGAAATCTTAGAGCCCTGGGGCAACGACCTGCCTGGGGGACGCAATCCCAAAGGCATGGCACCTCTTGGGCGGTGGGGGCGAGACATCCTCGGAGAACCCTACCAAGCCATGACCATGCAAATGCGTCAAGATGACGAAGGCGCAGTCTTTGCCACCCTAGTAAAACGCACGCCCAAAGCCTCTTTGAGCACTCTAGAAAAAGAACGCAGTGGTCTATTGCCCGGCCGCGAAATCAAGCAAGCACCAAAGTGTGCTTTCTTGTTTTTACATGGGCGCAACGACTACTTTTTCCAGGTGGAATTAGCCGCTCAATTATCTGGCATGGGTGCTGCATTCTACGCGTTGGACTTGCGCAAATTTGGGCGCTCCTTGCGGCCTGGACAGACCATCGGCTACGCAGACGATCTCTCGGTCTACGATCAGGAAATTGACCGCTCAATCAACACGATTCGCGCCGAACACCCAGGTCTGCCCATCGTGTTAGCGGGTCACTCCATGGGTGGACTAGTTGCCACCTTGTGGGCATACCATCATCCCGGTGAATTAGCCGGATTGCTTTTGGATTCCGCCTGGCTAGAGCTACAAACTCTTTCCGCTATGCGTCCTGCAGTACTACAAGTAGTCTCCAAGATTGCAGCTATCAAACCCCGAGCTACAGTCACTCAATCCAAGTCGGATGCTTATGGGCGTTCTCTACTAGGCGGCTGGGCCTCTTCCGAGTTTGAAGTCCCTGAAAGTCTAATTGATTTCCCAGACGATCCTTCTGTGTGCGGGTGGAAATATTTCACTCAATGGAAGCGACCATTTTCCTATCCCGTGCCTGCCTCCTGGTTTCAAGCAATCCTCCAGGGTCAAACCACAGTTGAACAAAAAGTACACTTGGATTGTCCTGTCTTATCTTTATGTTCTACTACTTCTCATGCCGAGAATTGGGGTCCCGATATTTTCCGCAGTGACGTTATTTTAAACGCCGATCTGATTGCCGAACGCAGCGCCAAACTTAGTAATCAGGTCACCATCGAGCGCTTTGCTGGCCGCCACGACCTATTCCTCTCCGATCGGGACGTGCGCGTTCAGGCGTATCAGGCTACGCGCCGCTGGCTCAAAAACTACATTTTCTGCAGCTAGCTAACTATTAGCGCAGTCATCGTCGTCTTGGAACCAACTTCCACCGCTATTTAGTGGCTTCTATGCCAGTTTAGAGCTGAATCTTATTGAGATTCTGTAATTGTCTTTTGTCGCCACTTTGTTTTGTCGCCACTTTGATGCGAGGGCACCTCTTTTTCTAGACAACCACATTACAGTTACCTAGCGGGAGTATCGAGTTCCGCGAGCGCTTCAGAAAGAGTCGGACCCTCAAAATCGCCAATCCGCCAAGTACTCCACCCGTCAGCGTCGGCAAATCCCAGCGATTGCAATGCCATTGTCGGGTCAGTGTACTCTTGCCCATTCATTAAGCGAATCGTGCCCGAAGTCGTCAAAAACGCTTGAGTTTGCCGCCAACCAGCTGGCAAAGCCAAAGCTGTCTCAGCCTGTAGAACTCGAGCTAGCATCAACAATCCAGTGGCATTGGCCAAACCCAAAGTCTGAACCGGTTTGCGAACATCGCCGGGTTCAATTGTCTCGATATCCGCTGTTTCGATGCTCGATCCGGCAATCTGATAGGCACCACTAGTGCGAGAAGTAACGGGCGATACAGTTCCTGTTGTTTCAGCAGCATTTGTTTTAGCGCGCGCCCGCATTTGCGCCCGGGTCAAGCGAGGTGGCTGTCCAGCTTCATTTGCACTGGACACGCTATCGCTGGTAGCTGCCTCTAAGTGTTGGCGACGGCTAGGAAAGGTCTTATCTTGACGCGACTCAGAGCGAGTTCGAAAAGGCGCTGAGATACTCTCTGGTGTTTGTGGCAAAGTCGGTGCCACCACATTTGCTGCACCGGATCGCACCACACTAGTTTGTCCAATGTTTTGCCCAGAGCTACTGACACTGACTTGCTCACTTTGCGCACTTGCGCTGCCAAAACCACCCTGGAGTACCTCGTCGTGTTGTGAGCTGGTTTGCGCTACTCCAGTCTGCATTCTCCTTTGTATCCTAGTTAGGCGCCTCCCCTGTTTTGCCGTTCCCACCTGCGAGTCGGCTCCGCTCCCAGTCTCGTTGTCCGCCCCGCCGCTAGCCCCACTCACACTATTAGCGCTATTGATAGCAAAACTGTCATTTGTTGGACTGTCACCCTTACCGTTAGCAGCATTGACAGTAGCAGCAGCACCGCCAACATACTCACCAGTGTTAGCTACTGCCTCTTTCCCAGAGGCTTGGTGTTTGTCATTACGACTGCTTCTAAAACCCAAACGGGAAGATCTAATCCGCGAGAACCGCGACCGACGAGAGGACAAAGTACCGGTTTGAATGTCCTCATTCCCCGGCTGCGCCCCCATACCAGCTGAAGAGACAGACGATGGATTATCCTGACTATCTGTAGCTAGATTGTGCTCCGCTCCAAAAGAAACCGGAATGCCATCCGTGGACTCGTCGCTAGAAAACTCCTCGCTAGCCACATAAGTTTCGGCAGTAAACCCTCCCTCATCGGGTGAAGGGGAACCGAGCGCATGCGTCGTAGCTGCCTGCCCCGCGCTAAAGAGATTTCCCGAGCTTCTCGGATCGTCATAATCGCTAGAATCCACACCGGTCCCATTTCTGTCAGCATGACCGATGAACTCCCCGGCCACCGCACCACCGGCAATAACTGAACGCGAAGCAGACTCACTGACCATAGTGATCACAGCCTGCATCGTGGTATCTGTACCCACCCCACTGCTCAATACTAGGGGCGTGTTGTAACCGCGCGGAGTCACCGGATTGCATTCCACAAAAATTCGCCCACTGGAAGTGCGCCGCATCGACATCTCATGGACTTCAACGCCAGAACTGGCTAACACATCTAACGCTGGACGCACCTCGCCGGCAACTTTGGGGGTAGCAAAAATCAAGCGCGGGCCACTGCGCGCTTGGACGGACATCGCTGAGCGAAAGTCCGCCCAATCTGACCGAAAGCGCTCAGAACCCGCAGGGTATTCCTTCGCCAAATCACTCCACGAAAGCGTCGCTGCATCCGCCAACTGTGACAGTGACTCAATCAATAAATTAGAGGTTAGTTGCCGTGCCAATACCACCGCCACCACCTGGCCAGCTGCATCCAAAGCAGTCAAACGGCCGACCAGATTAGTGTCATTGCTAAAACCGCCGTGCAAAGCCGGTTTTTCGTATTCTCCCCGCGAATTTTGCACCATCTCTTTGGTAGTCAAATCCCGCCAAGTCACCGAAAATAGCGGCCGCTCAATGAGTTGCAAAACCTGGGGGTACAGCGCCTGCCAAATAGACTCGGTAAAGCCATCGGGCACGTCATGACCAAATTGCGCAGGAACCAGACGACCATTATCGAGCTCGAATAACGACATTTAGACCCCAGCCCAAACTCCGTTCCTACCAAATCACTAGTGCACCGAGCGCACAGGCACAGACACGCAGACCCAACTAGGCAAAACCTACGCGTCGTTGCCTCCCTAGAATAGCACCTTTTGTTATTTCCAGCTATCCTCCCAGGATAGCAGCTCTTCCAGCTTCCAGTCGTGCTACCGGCACTCTAAACGGAGAACAAGACACGTAATCCAAGCCAATTTCGGCAAAGAAATGAATGGAATCCGGATCTCCGCCGTGTTCACCACACACCCCTAGCTTTAGGTTAGGCTTTGCCAGGCGGGCACGTTTTGCTCCCTCTTGCACGATTCGCCCAACTCCATCGCGATCAATAGTTTCAAAGGGAGAAATGGTAAAGATTCCGGCCTCAATGTATTCGGAAAAGAACGCACCCTCGACGTCGTCGCGAGAAAATCCCCACACCATTTGCGTCATGTCATTTGTCCCAAAAGACATGAAGTCGGTCTCTTGCGCCAAATCGTCAGCAGTGACAGCTGCCCGGGGTAGCTCGACCATGCAACCAATTGGTATCTCCAGGGATACGCCTTCGCGCTCAAATACTCGCGCTAGCTCTGCTTCTAGCTCCTCTCGCACCAATTGCATTTCACGCACTGAGCCAACTAATGGCACCATGACTTCTGGCTGTGGCTGCAATCCCTGTTTTAGTAATTGGGCGGCTGCCTCCGCTAAAGCCCGCACCTGTAAGTTGAACAATCCCGGCAAACACAACCCTAGGCGTACACCGCGCAAGCCCAGCATCGGATTTTGTTCGTGCAATCTGCGCACCTCTTGTAAGAGCACTTTTTCTGCCTCCGAAATTTGCACTCCAGTAGCCTCAGCCACTGCTGCTTTGACTTCCAAAGAAGCCAAATCTGGCAGGAATTCGTGCAGCGGCGGATCGATCAACCTGACCGTCATCGGTTTACCATCCATCACTTGCAGCATTTGCAGGTAGTCGCCGCGTTGCTTTTCCTCCAACTGCGCAAAAGCAACTTGTCTCTCCGCTGAATCCGGGGCGGATAAAATCGCTTTCTCGACTATCGGGCGCCTATCCCCCAAAAACATGTGTTCAGTTCGACACAACCCGATTCCCTGTGCCCCAAAATCAATCGCATTTTGTGAATCAGCAGGAGTATCCGCATTTGCCCTTACCTGTAGGCGACGCACCTTGTCCGCATGAGTGAGGATCCGCTCCACAGCTCGCAACAATTCCTGACTATCTTCATCATCTCCAACTGCCGCCAAGGCTGCCTGCAAACCACTGCGCAAGTACAAGGTCACAGGAGAATCTTGCACCGGGGTGTCTCCATAAAATACCTCACCGGTTTGACCATCTATGGCGATCGTATCTTGAGCTGTTAGAGTACGAGCCCCAATTGAGACCGTGCTTGCAGCCTCATCAATTAACAACTGTTCTGCACCGACCACACACGTTTTACCCATCCCGCGCGCCACTACTGCCGCATGTGAAGTTTTTCCGCCTCGAGCTGTCAAAATGCCTTCAGCCGCTACCATTCCCGGCAAATCATCGGGATTAGTTTCCCGGCGCACCAGCACGCATTTGACTCCGTTGGCTACCGATTGGCGTGCCTGTTCATTGGTGAACACAATCTTGCCGACCGCAGCCCCCGGGGAGGCAGCCATTCCCACAGTCAGTAAGTCTTTTTCAGCATTTGCCGCAATCTGGGGGAACATCAATTGGGTCAATTGTTCGCCCGTGACTCTTAACAACGCCTCATCCAAAGTGATCAAGTTTTCGTCCACCAACTGGGTAGCCACCCGAAAAGCTGCTGCAGCCGTGCGTTTGCCGACTCGGGTTTGTAGAATCCACAACCGACCTCGCTCAATCGTAAATTCGATATCGCACAAGTCCCGGTAGTGGGTCTCGAGCGTGCGCATGATCTGCAAAAGTTCTGTGTACGCTTTTTCATCTACTTCAGCCAGCGCTGATAGGGGCAACGTGTTGCGGATGCCCGCCACCACGTCCTCGCCTTGCGCGTTCGCTAAATAGTCACCGTACACTCCGCTGTGTCCGGTTGCAGGATCGCGCGTAAAACACACTCCCGTACCTGAGTCATCGCCCAAATTACCAAATACCATTGCCACAATGTTGACGGCAGTCCCTAAATCGTCAGGAATTCGTTCACGACGTCGATAGATTTGAGCCCGCTCAGTGTTCCACGACTCAAACACTGCCTCAATCGCTAAATCCATTTGTTCGCGCGGATCTTGGGGAAAGTCTCTGCCTTTTTCGCGGCAGACAATTTCTTTGAATCGGGCTACCACATCTTTTAGATCAGTAGCACTCAGCTCTGTATCTGCTTTGGCTCCAACCTGTTGTTTTTTGGCTTCGAAGGCGTTAGAGAAAAGCTCGGCGTCAATATCTAACACTGTTTTGCCAAACATTTGGATCAAACGTCGGTACGAGTCCCAAGCGAAACGCTCATCTTTTGCTGCCTGAGCTAAACCCAAAACGGACTCATCGTTCAAACCGACGTTTAGCACTGTTTCCATCATGCCTGGCATCGAAAATTTTGCTCCCGAACGCACAGATACCAGCAGAGGATTTTTGGCCGCACCCAGCTGGCGATTCATTTGCGTTTCGATTCGATGTAGCGCCGCCGACACCTCATTCCCCAGTTCTTGAGGAGTCCGACCGTGTCGCAAACACTGTCGGCAAGCCTCGGTAGTAATCGTAAAACCAGGTGGAACCGGCAGACCTAGCTTTGTCATTTCTGCCAAATTAGCGCCTTTACCGCCCAACAGGTCCTTCATGTCCTTGTCGCCTTCGGCGAAGTCGTATACGTACTTGGACATCGAACTCTCCCTCTTTTCGATAACGTTCGATTCCCAAAGTTTTGCGCCTAAACTCTGGATTAAGTCTTTTTCGCCAGCTCTCTCAACGAGGAGCAAGATTAGAGCTGACTCACAATTTTTAAAATTGTTACGGTTACACTACCACTCCAACGGCAGTTTTTCTTTAATTTCTATTAAATTACGTTTTACTCTAACTTTACTTTGTCCGTAATTTGAGATTGCAATCTGTAGGGAATAACTATAAGAAAAAAACGGCTGCAATAGCCTTTCAACTATTACAGCCGCTTAGTGAGCTAAGTCAGGCCACTACGGCCACCTGTCCATTGAAGGAAAACTCCGGTTTGCCATCAACCTGGTCTACCCCCACAGTCACCACATCTCCGGCCTTGATGTCGCCAAACAAAATGCGCTCAGAAATGACATCCTCAATATCGTGTTGAATCACTCGACGTAGCGGGCGAGCACCCAACACCGGATCGTATCCGCGCTCAGCCAACAATTCGCGTGCCTCATCCGTCAACTGGATGCGCATCTCTTGTTCCTGCATACGCTGATCCAAACGCCCGATCATCAAATCGACAATCTGGCGAATATCTCCCCGCGTCAATGGCGGGAACACGATCACATCATCTACACGATTCAAAAACTCGGGACGGAAATGCTGCTTCAGTTCCTCGTTCACCTTGGCCTTCATCCGACCGTAATCGTGTGTCAGATTCTCCGTGGACTGGAATCCAGTCAACACTCCCTTGTTGATATCGCGCGTCCCCAAGTTCGTGGTCATCAAAATCACCGTGTTCTTGAAGTCCACCTTACGACCCTGAGAATCACTCAAACGACCCTCTTCGAGAATCTGCAACAAAGAGTTGAAAATATCCGGGTGCGCCTTCTCGACCTCGTCGAATAACACCACTGAGAACGGGCAACGACGCACTTTTTCAGTCAACTGACCACCCTCGTCGTAGCCAACATAGCCAGGAGGAGCCCCAAAGAGACGCGAAGAAGTGTGCTTTTCGGAAAACTCCGACATATCCAGTTGAATCAAAGCATCCTCGTCGCCGAATAAGAATTCAGCTAAAGCCTTCGCCAACTCAGTTTTACCCACACCGGTTGGTCCCGCGAAAATAAACGAGCCACCCGGTCGACGCGGATCCTTCAAACCAGAACGAGTTCGACGAATCGATTGCGACAAGGCTTTCACCGCCTCATTTTGCCCAATCACTCGCTTGTGCAACTCGTCTTCCATGTGCAACAACTTAGTGGACTCAGTTTCAGTCAGCTTGAACACCGGGATTCCCGTGGACATGGCCAAAACTTGAGCAATTTCCTCCTCGGTAACCTCTGCGATCTCCGCGTCGTCGCTGTCGCGCCACTTACTTTCAGCACTCTCGCGTTTGCCCTGGAGTTTTTTCTCCTCGTCCCGCAATGAGGCCGCCTTCTCAAATTCTTGATTGGCAATCGCCGCCTCTTTTTGGCGACGCAAATCAGCGACCTGCTCCTCCAAGTTACGAATTTCAGGTGGGGCAGTCATGCGGCGAATTCTCAGCCTAGCCCCTGACTCATCCATCAAATCTATGGCTTTATCCGGCAAAAACCGATCCGAAATATAGCGATCGGACAATTGTGCGGCAGCTTCAATCGCCTTATCCGTGATGATCACCCGATGGTGCGCCTCGTAGCGATCCCGCAAACCCTTCAAAATGGAAATCGTTTCCTCCACGCTCGGCTCTTCGACCTTTACTGGCTGAAAACGCCTCTCCAACGCGGAATCTTTTTCAATGTGCTTGCGGTACTCATCCAAAGTGGTAGCACCAATCGTTTGTAATTCACCGCGCGCCAGCATGGGTTTGAGCATTTGGGCTGCATCAATCGAACCCTCAGCGGCACCGGCTCCCACCAAGGTGTGGATTTCGTCGATGAACAAAATGATATCGCCGCGCGTGCGAATCTCTTTAAGCACCTTCTTCAAGCGCTCCTCAAAATCCCCACGATAGCGCGAACCGGCAATCAAGGAACCCATATCCAGACTGTAAATCTGTTTCCTCTTGATGGTCTCCGGCACATCGCCTGCCACAATCGCTTGCGCCAATCCCTCAACTACCGCAGTTTTACCAACCCCTGGCTCGCCAATCAACACCGGATTGTTCTTGGTGCGCCGCGACAACACCTGCATCACCCGCTCCATCTCGGTAGCGCGCCCAATCACCGGATCCAACTTGCTTTCCCGAGCCGCCTGAGTCAGATTGCGACCAAATTGTTCCAACAGCGCCGAGTTCTGGCGTTCCTTTTCCCGCATCGGAGCACCCGAAGCCCCTACAGCCTCACGTCCCTCCCCATGCGCATGATAGCCCTGCAGCAACTGCGTCACATATTGGCGGAGTTGTTGCGAATCCGCGTTCAACTTCGTCAATACTTGGGCTGCTACACCCTCTCCCTCCTTGAGCAAACCCAACAGCAAGTGTTCAGTACCAATGTAATTGTGCCCCAGCTGCAGAGCCTCTCTCATCGACAATTCAAACACTCGCTTAGCCCGAGGAGTAAACGGAATATGCCCCTCAACCGGATTTTGTCCCTCGCCAATCAGATCAATTACCGTTTGTCGCGCCTCACCCATTTTGACGCCCGACATTTCCATCGCCCGGGCAGCTACCCCGTCGCCCTCTCGAATCAAGCCCAACAGCAAGTGTTCAGTGCCAATGTAATTATGTTTCAGTCCCCGGGCTTCCTCTTGCGCCAACACCACCACACGCCGAGCACGATCCGTAAAGCGCTCAAACATCATGCAGCCTCCATCCAAACTCCATGCCCCCACCGCTCTGACCCAAATACCGGCAGACAATCACCAACAAGCAGCCATGACCAGCAGCTAAAATGGTTGCCAGACGGCACAGGACTAACTGCGACTAGCCTAAAACACGAGGTCAGGAAAGCCTTATGGTTTCGCTATAGGCGTGGAAAATCCGAGCGCGTCTCGACCAGAACAGTAAATGGCCCATCGTTGACCAAAGATACCTGCATGTACGCACCGAATACTCCAGTGTCCACCCCGATTCCGCGCGCCTGCAATTCCTCTACCACCAGGTTGAATAGAGGTTCAGCCTGCTCCCCTTTGGCTGCCTCACTCCAACTGGGACGACGCCCCTTTTTAGTTTGACCATACAAAGTGAACTGTGACACTAATAAAGCCGGAGCTCCCACTTGCTCCAACGATTTTTCCCCTTCGAGAATGCGCAGCTCAGCGATTTTTCTGGCCAGCAATTTCGCATCCTGGTCAGTGTCATCGACGTGAACACCCACTAAAGCCACAATTCCCGGCTCAGGCAAAGTACCAACCACACTGTCCCCGACTACGACTTGGGCACTTGCTGCCCGCTGTAAAACAGCTCGCATCACTCTCCCCTCTGAACAGCTAATAATTGGAACACCATACTTTTAGAACCCTTTACCCATCAGTCCTGGACGCCGTGAACCTTGACCGCGCAACAAACCCGCACCTGGCCGTTCCACAGGAGATAAATTAGATTTACCGTCAACCGGCACAATTATTTCTTGTGACACAGCCACAGTTTTTCTGGCTATAGTAGCATTGGTGTTTTTTGTGTCCAGCCCCCGGACAACTGAACCAGTTGCTCCTCCTACTTCGACTAATAAGACCGCATTTGGGTCAGTGCTGGTCCGTACCAATCCCAAAGCGATCGGCCCCATCTCGAAATGGTTAGCGACTGCAGTTACCTGGCCAACCGGTCGAGAGCCCTCCATCAACACGAGCGGATCACCTGGATTAGGCATTTCTCCCGCTGAACCATCTACCTGCAAAAATGTCAACCGGCGCGGCGGCTTACCCAAATTGATTATGCGCGCCACCGTTTCCTGTCCGGGATAACACCCTTTTTCAGGGCTCGCTGCAGTTCGCAACCAATCCAATTCATTGGGAATAGCTTTCGCATCCACCTCGCTTGCCCAGAGTGGACGCCACGCAGCTAAGCGACAAGCCGTAAAGGCTAAAGTCCCCACCCGTAGAGCTTCACTAGTTTCAAAGTCGCCAGAGCTTAGCTCCCGGTTAGCCGCCTCCAACCAGAACTCCGTGAAATCCACTTCCTGACTAGTTGGCACCAAATAGTAAGTAGTCGGAAATAAATTCCCTGGATGAGCGCCCTGAAAATATTGTGCTGCTCCAGACACAGGTCCCGGCCAGGGATCTATCCACGTTAAAACCTGGTCACTTTTGACGTACTGGTTCAAGCTCACTCGGCTTTTGGTGCAGGCAAATGCCGCATAGTTGGCCGACACATCCTGCACTTCGACCTGGAGCATGAATCGCATCGACAACAAGTACTCGCATAATTCCTGAGCTACAGTAGGTTCGCACAATAACCACGAGACAGCCTCGTCGTCGTTATCCGAATTAGTAGAACCAATCTCGTCATCTCTATCGTTGTCTGAACTAGTAGGAGCACCAGTTCCAATTACACCAATCGACCACTTGATGCGGCCCTGACCATCCAAAAAGAGAGCTTCGCAACTCGAACCATCGGGAAACGGAAAGCGTTGTGAAGACAAAGAATTCAAAAACTTGAACCGATCGGGGCCGCTAAGTTGCAGCACTCCGATTTGGCCAAAAACCGCTAATCCAAAACCCTCCGTGAAAGCAGCTTGTTCCACAAAGGGATTCGTATAAAACGCGGGGGCTGATCCACCTGCCTCCTTACTTACTGTATCAGTCGCTGTCTCGGACATTCTTTTACTCTCCCTCAAATTTCCATTTCCACGCGCTGCAAACGCCCAGTCAGCGCAGTGTAGGCATCCGCCTCTTTTACCTGACGGTCGAACGCAAACACGAGCTCGCCGCTGACCAAACCAAACATGCGGCTCAAGGAGACAATCTCTAGCCCACTTTCCTCACCGCCAATAAGAGAATTGTCCGCAATCTTTTGGCTGGTCAACGTAATTTTGCCGCTAACCGTTGCTCCCATCCACTTGATTGAAAGCCCGGTGCTGCTGTCAGTTTCCACTTCGAGCGCAAACTCGAGTGCTTCCCCCGCACCCATTGCCAAACTGGAGCGTAAAAGTGAATTGTCCTCAACCTGCCAGCGGGAAGTTTCTGTAAACAAGAGTTCACCTGCGGCTAAGCTCTCTAAGCCCGACTCCGCACTCCACAAGGGATCAAATTCGCCCAAGATGCCTTGATCGCCTTGAATCCCCTGGATACCTTGAGCAACTCGCGCACTGGCTGCATAGCAATTGTGCTCGCACTGCAAAACGGTTTCCACTGGCTTGACAATCACATCGTGCAGCACGGGCACATCCGCTTGTCCTGGCACACTTTGCACTCCCCAGCCCTGCCAGCGGCCAACCAACCAAGCAAGAGGCACAACCTGCCTCGGCAAATCCGCAGGAATCTCAAACATAGTTATAACTTATAAAGTCTTGCCTCAAAATAACAACAGTGCTCAACTAACCCCACTCCAACTAGCAGGCATCCACCAGTCAGCCCAATCACGACGTAGTTATCGATACGTCGACGGCGTCCAGCAAAGTCGTATGGGAATCTTTACCTCGTGTATAAAACGACCTATTCTGCCACGAAACGCCTACAACATCCCAAAATGCTTCAGCGCATTCCACACTCCGTCGTGATCGACGTCATCAGTAATGTAATCCGCTGCCGCTTTCGCCACTGGAACCCCGTTGCCCATCGACACACCAACTCCCGCATATTTCAAAATGTCCACATCGTTGCCGCCATCACCGATGGCCAACGCATCAGCCGCACTCAAGCCCCAATAATCCAATAATCGAGCCGCACCCTTTGCTTTTCCTCCATCGGCACGAATGATATCCGTAAAGGCCGCCGTCCAGCGTCCCGACTGGCATCCCGGTACCAAACGCATCAACTCGGCTTCCTCGTCCTCGGATACGAACGGAGTCAACTGATAAGTCGGATATTCCAAAGCTCGCTTGGGGTCATCGAAAAATAGCTCTGGCGCGGTATCCCCCAACGCCGCCCAAGATTTTTGGATAGTTGGCTTCAAATCGTTGAAATACACGTAATCTGCTTCAACTAGCTTCAACCCCACTTCGGGGCGCGCTGATACGTAATCTAGAATCGTTTGAATGTCTTCCACATCCAGCGGATAATCTGCGTGAAATCCTCGGTTATCGTAGGAATACTGGCCATTGATTGTCACATATGCGTCAAATTCAACCGGAATATTTTGTTTTACTACCGGAATTTCAGTTGGTGCCCGCCCTGTGCACATCACGATTTTCGTGCCCTGGCGACGCAAGATTTCTAAAGCCTCTAAAGCCGAGTCCGGAATAGTATTCGTCGTAAAACTAGTCAAAGTTCCGTCTACATCAAAAAACACGGCCTGGATGCCCGAACCAGGAGAACTAGGGGCGTCGATAGTTTCAGTAACGGCACCGGCAGTTCTGCGGACATTATCAGTGGTGGGGACGCAAGTGTTGTTGGTAGATCTGCCAACATTATTCATTGATTCAGTAGTGCTGTTACCAGTTTTGCTAATGCTACTAGCAACTTCATTAGCATCGTTGACGGCTTCACTGGGGTGGTTGAAAGCAGACCTGTAACTAGTAGGTTGTTTCTCACTCACAATGCTCCCCTAATTGGCGTGGCGCGTTTTTCTAGCTTAGGTTATCCTATTCGACGGCATCGGGTTACATGCCCCGGGCTCCAAACTCTGCCGCTACGAGCGGCCTTCGCGCCGACAGGCGCATTAGCTCGATGCCACCTCAACTACCTTGTTGAAATAGCTCGATCTTTTAACCTCTACAGCGATTTTCGCAGTTCGATGGGTGTCTCCCCTATCTCAAACATCCAGAGCAGTACTCGCAGCAGTATTTTAGAAGCACGTACTTACGACGCCACTTGGAACAGTGTCCACAGCACTGCCCAAAACGCTTAGAGCAGTTTGTGGCGCACGATCGTGTCGTCGCGTCCTTGCCCAACGCCCACCAAAGAAATCCGACAACCTGCCTGTTCCTCCAAAAACAAGACGTAGTCTCGGGCAGCTGGCGGCAAATTCTGAAATTCGCGCACCCCCGAAATGTCGCACTGCCAGCCAGGCAATTCCTGGTAAATCGGTTCAACGTTGGCAAATACAACTTGATCTTGCGGCAAAGCCTGCAATTCTTGTCCCTGGTAGCGGTAACCAACACACACCAAAATCGTTTCGTAGGCACCCAAAACATCCAGCTTTGTCAATACGATGTCAGTCAAACCATTTACTTGCACTGCATAACGTAAGATAACAGCATCACCCCAGCCGACTCGACGAGCTCGCCCAGTTGTCACCCCATATTCACCGCCCAAATCACGCAGCCGTTCCCCAGCTACACCCGTTAGCTCCGTGGGGAACGGTCCCTCGCCAACCCGAGTCGTGTAAGCTTTAGCCACACCCACCACGCGGTCAATCTTGGTGGGACCCACCCCAGATCCCGTCAAAGCGCCGCCAGCGGTAGCATTAGACGAAGTCACATACGGATAAGTCCCGTGGTCAATATCCAGCATCGTGGCCTGTCCACCCTCAAAGAGAACAGTCTGACCATTATCCAAAGCCTGGTTGATCACTCTCTGCGTGTCAGCCACATAAGGGCGCAACCTCTTCGCGTATCGCAACAACAGGTCAACTAGTTCTTGAGAGTCGAATGAATCCTCGCCATAGGCCGTCGCATACAAAGCATTCTTGTCGCGCAACACAGCCTCAACGCGCTGTTGCAAAACTTCTGGATGTAACAGATCTTGAACCCGCAAACCCACTCGATTCATTTTGTCCGCGTAGGTTGGTCCAATCCCCCGTCCCGTTGTGCCAATCTGTCCAGAACCCAGATTCTTTTCATTCGCCCGATCAATTCGTCGGTTATAGGGCGCAATCACGTGCGCATTCGCAGAAACCAGCAGACGCGAACAGTCCACGCCCCGCTCGCTCATCTGGTCGATTTCGTCAAATAGCGCCTCCAAATCGACTACTACCCCGTTGCCAATCACTGGAATTGCCTGTTCAGACAAAATTCCCGCTGGCAGCAAGTGCAACGCATATTCTTGTCCATCAACTACCACCGTGTGACCAGCATTATTGCCACCATTGAATTTGACCACCATGTCAACACTGGTGCCTAACTGGTCGGTAGCCTTACCTTTGCCTTCGTCACCCCACTGGGCACCCAAAACAATAATTCCCGGCATTCAATCCGTCCCTGCATAAAATCAACGCATTGTCAAATGCGTATTACTGTCAAAGAATAGTCGTTTTTGCTCGTCTAAGCGAGTCCACCTCGTACAATGCGATCCCGGTCGCCACTGCCGCATTCAAAGATTCTGCTTGCTCACCTAGAGGAATCGAGACGATCTGGTCACAAGTTGACCGCACCAACCGACTCAACCCAGTTCCCTCAGCTCCCGTGACGATCACCAGTGACCGATCAGCCAAAGCCAAATCGCGCAGATTTGTGTCACCTCCCCCATCTAAACCGACCACAAACATGCCCTGTTCTTTGCAAGACTGCAACGCTCTCACCAAATTAGTGACGCGAGCAGTCGGCACGTGAGCAGCAGTTCCGGCTGACACTTTCCAAGCTGCAATATTGACTCCTGCCGAACGACGCTCTGGCAAAATCAAGCCGTCTGCCCGAAAAGCTGCCGCCGACCTCAATACTGCCCCCACATTGTGCGGATCAGTCACATGATCCAAAGCTACCAACAAGCCCGGCTCTAACTTTTCCTGGGCTCGAATCAACAAGTCCTCCAGCTCCCAGTAGTCATAGCCCTCAATTTCAATCGCCACTCCCTGGTGAGCAGTTCCCTCAGCAGATAGCGTCAAGTCCCGTTTCGTAACCTCCACAAAAGGAGCACCCGTTTTCGCCAGAGCCTCAATGGTTTCCCGCATTTTGGTGCTCTCTTGGTGAGCAGGATCGACAAAAGCTCGCAGCACTCGTCTGCCCGAGCGGCACGCCTCAATCACCGCATTGCGGCCAACCACCAGCTCATTGCCCTCAGCCACCCGCACCCTAGAGCGCTGGCGGGCTTTCTCCCGGATTCTTTCCCGTTCTACCTCTTGCGCCTGCAGATATTCGCGTCTCTTTTTGCGAGCATAGGCCTGGTGGTACACGCGGTCTTCGGCTTTAGGAGTCGGCCCCTTGCCCGCCAACCCGCGTTTGCGTTTGCCCCCACTACCCACTGTAGGCCCAGTTTTTGGAGTTTTCGCCATTGCGCCGCGACGCCCCTGATTACCCTTCACTACGGCCTCCTAAATGCCAGTGCACGCCGGTAGGCGAGTCTTCAACGTTGATTCCAGACTCCACCAGCAGGTTACGCACCGCGTCAGCCTCGACCCAATCTTTGCGCTCTCGAGCTTTAGAGCGTTGCTCCAGCAAGTTCTCCACCAAAGCAGTCAAAGCAGCAGACTCTGGAGTCTGCTCTTGTCTACCTGCAGTTAACGCAGTTTTCCACTGCTTACTGCCTGGATCTAAACCCAAAACGTCCAACATCGAGCGAGTTGCCTGTAAAACTCTCGCCAACACCACCACATCCACAGTTTTGGCAGCCAGCAACTGGCGCCCTAGCTTGACCTGTTCGTGTACAACCGCTAACGCGGCCGCCACGTTTAAATCGTCGTTCATTGCCGAAACAAAATCTGTTGGCAACTGTTGAGCCTCCAGCTCGATTTCACCGAGTTCACCAACAATTACACTGGCCTCGTTCACAAAATTTCGAAACTTTTCCCACGAGTTCTGGGCCAAAACCAAGGTACGATCGGACCACTCTATGGTGGAGCGATAGTGCACGCTGGCCAAAGCAAAGCGAATGACTGGAGCCGCAGTCTGTTCTAGCAAATGAAAAAACTCGGTAGTATTGCCCAAAGATTTGGACATTTTTTCCCCAGCCATGGTCACCCATGCATTGTGCATCCACAACCTGGCAAAGGGCCAGCCAGCGCCATGTGACTGCGCCTGCTCATTTTCGTGGTGTGGAAAACGCAGATCCAGGCCTCCTCCGTGGATGTCGAATTCGTCTCCCAAGTAGCGTCGTGCCATTGCTGAGCACTCCAAATGCCAACCTGGACGCCCCCTCCCCCAAGGAGAAGGCCAAGCAGCTGTTTCTGGTTCACCCGGTTTTTTAGCTTTCCATAACACAAAATCGCGGGGGTCTTTTTTGCCAGAGGCAGCTGTTTCCTCGTTATCTAAAATCCGCATCGACTCTAAGTGTTGTCGCGTTAGCGACCCGTAGTCTTCTTGGGAGCAAACAGAAAAATAGACGTTGCCCTGACCATCTAGATAAGCTTTTTTGCGTTCCAACAGAACTTGAGTCAACTCAATTTGTTCGCTGATATGGCCGGTGGCGCGCGGCTCTACCGTGGGCGGCAAAGTTCCCAAAGCCCGGTAGGCTGCCTGGAAAATGCGCTCAAAATGGGCAGCCAACGCCCACCACTGCACATCTGCTGCAGCGGCTTTCGCCAAAATTTTGTCGTCAATATCAGTCACATTGCGCACGTACGTTACTTGAAAGCCCAAGCGTTTGAGCCACCTGACCAACACATCAAAGTTGATGGCTGCTCGCAAATGCCCAACGTGTGGACTGCCTTGGACAGTTGGACCACATAGATAAATTCCCACGTGACCAGGATGAACAGTTTCCAGTGGCCTAACCGAGGCAGTCTTAGTGTCGTAGAGCCGCAAACTCATTCCTCCATCGTAGCCGGTCGTCAAATTATCTGCGCAACTGGAGTGTGCTGGCCTAAATCTAAAGCAAAGAGTTTCAAGTGGAAAAGTCTGGCAATAAACCTAAGAGCGAACCGCTATCCTGAAATGTGTGAATAGCTGTATGAATCTAAGGGTGGGCCAGGGTTTTGACGTACACAAATTTTCCACGGACCCGCAACGGACCTTGTTCCTCGGATGTGTAGAGTGGCCGGGGGAAATAGCCTTGGAAGGGCACTCTGATGGCGACGTAGTGGCTCACGCCCTGGCGGATGCACTGTTATCAGCTGCAAGTCTAGGGGATTTGGGCTCTAATTTTGGTACGGGTCGCCCTGAGTTTCAAAACGCTTCTGGCCGCACTTTTTTGCAAGAAGTTCACCGCCTGCTCTCTGGAGATGGTTGGCAAATTGTCAATGCCACCGTTCAGGTGGTAGGCGAGCGCCCCAAAATCTCTGTTCGCCGTCACGAATGCGAAGCAGCTTTGAGCGACGCTTTACATGGGGCGGAAATTTCACTGACAGCCACTACCACCGATAGGCTCGGTTTTTTGGGGCGAGGTGAGGGGTTAGCTGCTTTTGCAACCGCACTCATCTACCGATAGTGAACGGTGAGTTCTAGCAATTACCCCAGCAATCTCCAACTCAGATTAGAAAATCGCAAATTCTAGCTACAAAATCGTTAACTCAGTCAAATACCCGCTAGGTGAAATGCCTACTAGCTATTACTAGACGTCTCACCTGGCTAAGTGGCGTACTTTTTCCAAATCCGCTGGGACAGTGATCTTGAAGGCTCGGTAATCTCCGTCGATTACTCGCACCACCTCGCCCGATAACTCCACTAACGCCGCGTCGTCGGTTGGCGCTAGCGCCTCAGAGTAAGACAAATGCTTGTACTTGTTGTGTGCCCGCCAAATTACCTGCCATTTAAATGTCTGCGGAGTCTGGATAGCGCGCAACAACTTGCGGCGCGGCGTCTCTACCACCAGGCTGCCTCCAGCAGGTAGATTCGCGTCTTCAACTACTTTAATCGTGTCAGTTACCACTAGTCCGGGAATTACCGCACCCGCACCCTCGAACACGACGGCAAGTAAACGTTGCATCAATTCAATTGGGGCAAATGCCCTGGCCGCATCGTGAATCAAAATCGGACTGTCGGCAGTGAGTACGCGTCCCGTGTCGGCCACAAATAGCGGCAACTCAGCCAATCCCTTGTACACAGAGGCTTGCCGAGAAGGACCACCTTCGACAATCCGCCAACGAGTCAAACCCGCCACAGTGCGAGCCTCAGCAGCAAAACGCTCTTTCTCACCAGGAGGAACCGTGATCACCACTCCCTGAACGCCGGGTGTATTCAAGAGAGTGGACATGGCGTGCACTAAGAGCGTGCGTCCAGCCACTGTAACCAGTGCTTTTGGTTTATCCGCCCCAAAGCGCGTGCCAGAGCCAGCAGCAGTCAAAATCGCCCAAGCGTCGCCACTCGGAGTAGAGGTAGCAGAAGTAGCAGAGGTATCCCGCTGCGATAACGCATCCTTCACCTGGGCATTTGGAGCTTTACCCGCTCGGGCGGCTCTCAACGAACTGAAGGCTGGGGCTACTTGCTGTGCCGACCGCAACGATGACTGATTGGCATCTCGTAAATTATCCCGCCAGCTCACTGCTGCTGCTTTGAGCACTGCTGCACTCTGTTGGGAAATTTGTTGAGCTGAAAGCGAACGCGCAACTCCCCCCGATGTGGATTCCATCGGAGTAAATCCCGGTGTCTTGGGAGTTTCTTGCGCAGACACGATCTATTCCTGTTCCGATCCAGACTGTTCGTCGGTTTCTGCAAGCGAGCTGCCAGAGTCCAGGCCCAAGGTGTCGTCGATCAACGTCTCTGCCTCCACCTCGGTCATGTTGCAAGCTAGAGCTAGCTCCGAGGATAGAATCCCCCGTGCCTTTTGCAACATCCGTTTTTCACCAGCTGACAAACCCTTTTGGGTATCGCGGCTAGATAAATCCCGCACCACTTCAGCTACCCGCATGATGTCGCCGGTGGCAATCTTTTCCTGGTTAGCTTTATAGCGGCGAGACCAATTCGGCACTTCCTCAATGTACTCCGAGGACAAAATTCCCAAAACGGTCTTGACTCCCTCTTCATCTACCACGTCGCGCACGCCAATGAGCTCGACATTTGCCGCCGGTACTTCGATTTCCAGGTCTCCTTGAGTTACCTGTAAAACCAAGTACTCGGTTTCTTTCCCGTTCACCACCTCAGTCTTGATGTCCAAGATTTTTGCGGCCCCGTGGTGGGGATAGATAACAGTTTCGCCAACTTTTAGCGTCATCTTTATCGCTCTTCGTGTTTCGCCAGGTAAAACCTGGGTACCCCGCTGTACCCGTGACTTACATTACTGCAAATGATGGGTAACAGTCACACTATCTGCGATCATTTTACCGAAAAAATGGACAAACTCAGCTGGTGTCCACCAATCTCAGTTATCTACGTTACTTACCTTGATTGGCGACCGCCGCAATTTTGGCTTGCGCATCCGGATCCAGGTAGCGGCCACCACGGACAACCGGCGCCAAGGTCTGCTCATCCAACTCGTATACCAAGGGAATGCCAGTGGGGATGTTTACTGCCGCGATATCTGCATCAGAAATGTTGTCCAAATGTTTGACAATTGCCCGCAAAGAGTTGCCGTGAGCAGCCACCATCACTGTTTTACCGGTTTTCAAGGCCGGTACAATCGTGTCATTCCAATAGGGCAGCAACCGCTCCAACACGTCTTTTAGACACTCGGTTTGGGGAATCTTCTCGCCCAGGTAACGTGGGTCAGTGTCCTGTGCATACTTTGAACCGGCCTCAATTCGCGGCGGTGGAACATCGTAAGAGCGACGCCACTGCATGAACTGCTCTTCACCGTATTTGTCGCGAGTTTCCTTTTTATCCAGTCCCTGTAAAGCGCCGTAGTGGCGTTCATTTAGACGCCAATTGCGTTCAACTGGAATCCAATGACGATCGCAAGCATCCAACGCCAAATTAGCTGTCGTAATTGCCCTGCGCAACAGCGAAGTAAACAATAAATCGGGCAATATGTTCTCTTGTTTCAGCAACTCACCGCCAGCAACTGCCTCCGCTTGTCCCCTTGTAGATAAGGGCACATCGACCCAGCCAGTGAACAGATTTTTCGCATTCCACTCGCTCTCGCCGTGGCGCAATAACACCAATTTATAGGCCATAGTCCATTTTCCCATCCCACTCAAGTTGCGTTTAGCACACAACTTCTAGACCTGCATTAGTAGCTTTTGGTTTTCCCGAACTAGATGAAACTAAACTGGCTGATAAATCCGACCGCGAAACAGGGTCAAAACCAGCTAGAAAACCAGGATAAATGAGGTACAGACCGCCTTCAGATCTGGACTCACCTCTTAGAAAACCAGTGATAACCGCAAACCTAACGTGAATAGTACCTAGAAATAAGCCGAAAGCACTTACCAAATTCGAAGCACTTTCGGCCTAATTCGTTCAGCTCTTGACCGATATTTTCCATCAGAGCCCTCAAACGTCAAACGACACTCAGGTAATCTGTGCTAGCTAATCTAGCTTCGCTAGAACTGCACAATCCACGCCAAAATTATTTAATGCCGTGTTCGCGCATGTATCGGTCACGAATGCTCAACGGAATCCGACCGCGCTCCGACAGTTGAATCCCGTTCTCAGCAGCCCAAACACGCACCTTTTCTGCACTGACGCGGGGACCAGTTTGCTGGCTGTGGCGATTAAAACGACCCGATACTTTTCGGGCATGCTGAGTCCACTTTTCCATGTCCCGGTTGAACTCATCCATATGAACTTGATTTAATTCAATTTCGTAGGCCTGACGTCCAACAGCAAAAGACACAGTTCCCACAGCCTCAGAACCATCTAAATCATCAAAAAGCACATACCGTTGCTCACGCATTGCTGCCTCCCAATATATCTCCTACCATATTCACCACAGTAGCGGTAAATACTACATAACCAACTCTTCCAGTTCGACCAGCTTGCCAACGCAATGACATTCGCTGACCGAATTGGCCGCTGAATTTACCCTGAGCAAGTTCGCAGCCAATCCGAGTGCTGCATTTGCTCCAAAAACAACCTTACAGCACACCGGTGGAATTCTATACCAAAAATATCAAAATAACCAGTCTTATTTTGCGTTTTCTGACCTATAAGGGTCAAGTAGATGAGCAAAACAGTGAAAATACATCTTATCTCGTAAGAGTTTTCTAAAATCCTATTTGCATATACTTCTACCAAGTGAGTAAAAACACATAATATCTGTCAGACTAGTACTCTTATACGACTAAAGTCCCAAGATAATCTGAATATATCCTTCATAAGGAACTACCTCTACCACACATTTTATGATTTTCTCTAAAATGCACCATATTTGTGTGGTAACGCCACAGAGAAGTAACTATCTTGACAGATTTGGTAACAACGAATCTATTCTATTTTGCTGTAAGTCCTATTGGTCACTTGCCTTAGCATCAATACCAGTTCTGAACTAGCGGAACGCAGGCAGTATTCGCTGACATCTACAACTCGATCTGGTCGACGAACACGCAGCTAGTGTGGTGCTTAAAGCTAGGTAACTATTTTCGATTGACCCTAATCAATGAGAATGTGGCTTTACCTGATTTTCGCGGACGAAGCCAACACAAGTAAACTCGTGCAAAATAGACTCGAATAGACTTCACCTGGCGGGAACAGTCAGGGGAATAACAATGAGGGGGAGTCACTGGTGCAGTCCCACGATCCTATTGAACAAGCAGAATCCACCAAAATCGACGCCAATCTACCCTGTGTTCTACTGGTCAATTTGGGCAGTCCCACAGATCCATCTCCCGGCGCAGTCCGAACCTATTTGCGCGAATTTTTATCAGACCGCAGCGTCATTGAAACACATCCCCTACTGTGGAAGCCGATTCTCGAGGGCATAGTTTTGCGTTTTCGCCCTCAAAAAACCGGTGAAAAATACTCTTTGATTTGGATGGGAGAAAAAGGCTCTCCTTTAGTGCACTACACCAAAGAACAAGCCGCGCACCTGGACAAGGCCCTGGCTGGACAAGCCCATGTGGAATGGGCAATGCGCTACGGTGAACCTTCTTTGCATGCCACCCTGCAAAAAATTCACGACTTGGGGTACAAAAAACTCCTCCTGGTGCCCCTCTATCCCCAATACACTCGCTGTTCTGCAGGAACAATCACAAAATTGACCTACGATTGGCAGCATCAGTCCCGCAACCCTTTTGATCTCCGCATAGTTCGTTCTTTTCCCACTCATCCTGGTTACCTTCAGGCACTGACCCAAGCAATTCACAGCCAGTGGGATAAATTAGGTACTCCAAACTTTGCGGCCGGAGATCGCCTCCTGTTGAGCTACCACAGTATTCCCAAAGCCATGATAAATGGCGGCGATCCCTATGCTTTGGAATGTGAAGCCACCACGGCGGCCGTCGCTAAAGCGCTAAAAATTGATGCCGAACACGCTAACGAGTACATCGTCACTACCTATCAGTCGGTGTTCGGTCCAGCCGAATGGCTAAAACCAGCGACCATCGATACCGTAGTCAACCTCGCCCAAAACGGTAGCAAACGCGTGGACGTGATTTGTCCAGGATTCGTATCAGACTGTTTGGAAACCCTAGAAGAAATCGAAATGCAAAACCGCGAAGCCTTCACAGCTGCAGGCGGGCAAGAATTCAACTACATTCCCTGGGGAAATGACACAGACAGCTGGCTCGAGGCACTAACCCAGCTCATCAAAGAATCCCTGGTTGGTTGGTAGAGAACTTTCTTTCCGGATCAACTGCACAGATTCAACAGCTGTGCAAGGGTGACTGCCGGATAGTTGGCTAACTGCTGTGCCTGGGTTCGACACGAGTATCCGTCAGCCAAAAACAATGAGCCTTCGGGGGCATTCTTCAGTGCTGGCAACAAAGACAACTCTGCCACTTTGACCGAAGTGTCGTAGTGTCCCTTTTCCATCCCAAAGTTTCCCGCCAGACCACAGCACCCCGCTAATTCAATCACCTCGGCTCCCATTTTGCGCATCAAAGCAACGTCAGCCTGATAACCCATCACCGAATGCTGGTGACAGTGAGGTTGGGCAATCACCGTCACGCCCGCTAGCGAGCGAGCAGGCTTCCAATCCACACCCGGCCCCAACACCGGATCAGTCAAAAATTCCGCTAAAGTCATCGTTGCCTGGGCCACTTGCTGGGCACGCGGATCCTCGCCCACTAACTCCACCAAATCAGAACGTAGCACTGCCGTACATGAAGGTTCCACTCCAATAATTGGCACCCCTTTAGCCGCCACTGGACCTAAGATTTCCAACAAACGGCGCAAACGCTTCTTGGCTCCAGCCAACTGTCCAGTGGAAATCCACGTCAACCCACAACACGCCGATTGACCGGGGATGCGCACTCGATACCCGGCATCCTGCAACAATTCCACCATGGCCTGAGCGCCCTGCGGATCCAAATACTCAGAAAAGGAATCCGCCCAAATCACTACGTCGCGCACTTCCTCACCAGAATGATCCCCGGAGTGTTGCTTTGGCGAGTTTGGCTCTATTTTCCGTGCTTCTTGTTCTTGTTTTCTAAACCACGACGAGAATCGTTGAGTCGCAAAAGTCGTTGCTTGGCGGCGTCGATCTATGCGCCCCAATCCGAACACCAAATCCCGCATCGGTTTTACTCGCAAAGACGCATTCGCTAGCCTGGCCATCCCAGGAAGTGTCGTTGTCAACTTTGCCCAACGTGGTAGCCAGCCCAAAGCGTAATGGTTAAGTGGGCGCAATCTGCGACGATAGTGTCTATACAATACCTCGGATTTGTAAGTAGCCATATCTACACCAGCTGGACAGTCTGTACCACATGCTTTACAACTCAGGCACAAGTCCAATGCATCCAACACCACCGGATCAGCAAATCCATCCACCAACTCGGAGCGAGCGGCCTCTTGCAAAATCCGAGCCCGTCCTCGCGTCACGTCCTTTTCGTCCTTCGTGGCCTGATAGCTCGGACACATAAAACCGCCCGCCAGCCGATTATTGGCGCGACATTTGCCAATCCCTGTACACCGGTGCAAGGCCTTGGTGAAATCCGCCTCATCTTCGATGAAGGCGAATCCGGCTCGCTTTTGGGGTTTGGCAAACGGCCTACGCAAATAGGCGTCAATCGGATCTGGATCGACCAAAACCCCCGGATTGAGCGTATTTTCCGGATCAAAGAAAGCCTTGAACTCTTTGAACAACGCTAAAACTTCAGGCGGATACATGTATTTAAGCAACTCGGAGCGAGCTCGCCCATCTCCGTGTTCACCCGACATTGAACCTTGAAAAGAAGCCACCAGCCGAGCGGCCTCTTCCATGAATTGGCGAAATAACTCGATTTCCTGGGGAGTTTCTAACGGCACATTCAGACGAGCATGCACGCAGCCATCGCCAAAATGTCCATAAGCTAGGCCCTCGATGCCATGTTTATCCATGAGTTGCTCGAAACCCCGCAAGTAATCACCCAAATGTTCCGGCGGTACCGCTGCATCCTCCCAACCAGGCCAAGCCTGTTGGCGACTACGGGGAGTACGACCAGCCAGCCCCACTCCATCGGCGCGAATCCGCCACAAAGCGGCAGCCTCACCAGTATCAGTCACGATGCGCGAATCCTGACACCCTGAAGCAGCAATCAGCTTTTCAGCTGCCTGCACTGCCCCATCGTTAGTATCCGCGTTAACTTCGCAAAAGAGCCAACCCTTTCCTGCTGGCAATTCCGGCACTGAACCATTGTGTCGGCGCACTACATCCACTAGTCCAGAGTCAATTCCCTCAATGGCCAGCGGTTTGAGCGGCAGCATGCCTGGCACAGCATCTGCTGCCTGGGGCATGTCGGGATATCCCAAAACCACCAGGATAGGGCTTTTAGGCAGTGGAGCTAGTTGCACTCGCGCCCGCAAAATTGTCACACACGTGCCTTCGGTTCCAACCAAAGTTTTTGCCAAATCCCATCCATTTTCCGGCAATAAATGTTCCAGCGAGTATCCTGAAACTTGCCGAATAAATCTGCCAAACTCAGTACGAATCACCGCCAAGTTGCGATTCACGAATTCAGTTAGTCCAGGGATTTTGGCGACTTCTTCTGCTCCAGGGCGAATAGTCATCCGTCGCCCGCGTCCATCTACCACCTCTAATTCGACGACATTATCGGCGGTTCTCCCATAAGCTAAAGCGTGCGGACCGCAAGCATTGTTGCCGATCATCCCGCCGAGTGTAGCTCGATTCTTGGTGGAAGGATCTGGCCCAAACCACAAACCATACGGTTTAGCAGCAGCCTGTAGTTGTGTTTGCACTACCCCTGGTTGAATCACAGCAGTTTGAGTTTGCGGATCAATTTCCAACACCTGGTTTAAATGGCGTGAAAAATCGATCACCAAGCCTGCGCCCACAGCATTTCCCGCACACGAAGTCCCTGCTCCCCGCGACGTAATTGGCATCCCGTGCTGACGAGCCACCTTGAGTAGCTCTACCACCTGCTCCTCAGATCGAGGAAAGGCCACCACCTGCGGCACAATTCGATAATTCGAAGCATCGGACGAATACAAGCCGCGCACCAATTTACTGGCGTCAACTTCGCAAACTTGTCTAAATTTTGTCACTACCTCGTCCAACTGACCCAAATCCTGGTTTGTTCGCGGATTTGCCTGAATGTCTACTGGGGTTGCTGACATATTTTCCAATCTAGTTCGCTAGACCAGTTATCGTTGCATAAGTCCATTGCAGATTAGCGCACAATCTCGCCATTCCTCCCTTGCTTTTTGGTTACCCCTGGTTTTTAGAATCAAAACATGACGTATTTAGGGTTGAGCAACATTGACGTATATCCACTGTGCTTGGGCACGAATCCATTTGGCTGGACTTGCGAACACGAATCCGCTTTCGCAGTGATGGATGCGTATGTCTCAGGAGGCGGAAATTTTATTGATACCGCCGATATGTATTCGTCTTGGGCCAGTGGAAATCAAGGCGGAGAGTCAGAAACCATCATTGGAGAATGGCTGCATTCGCGCCAAAACCGGCAAAATATTGTTTTAGCCACCAAAGTTGGTTTATGGGAGGGAGCCAAAGGATTGTCGCGCGCCTCCATTGAGTTAGGGCTGGAAAATTCTTTGCGTCGCCTGCAAACCGACTACGTGGACGTGTACTACGCTCACCGCGAGGATTTGACGGTTGAGATCACTGAGACCGTGCAGGCTTTTGCCGATTTACAGGCAGCTGGAAAAATTCGCCAAGTTGGCCTCTCCAATCACAGTGCGCAGCGAATCCACGAATGGATGCAGGCGGCCGACTCTTTGGGAGTCAGTCGCCCAACCGTGATGCAACCTCACTACAATCTGGTTTTTCGGCGCGAATACGAGGAAAACCTGCAAAGTGTGGTCGCTGATTTTTCTTTGTCCACAGTGCCATATTGGGGGTTAGCGTCAGGATTTTTAACTGGCAAATACCAAAGGAACCAAGAAATAACGGGCGAGCGTGCTCACATGGTGACAGCTTATGCTAGCGATCAGGCTTTTGCAGTGATGGACCAAGTGCAAGAAATTGCCTCTGGGCACAATGTGGAAACCGCTTCGATTGCTATCGCCTGGTTGCTAGCTCAGCCAAATGTGGCTGCTCCAATTGCCTCAGCTAGCCACCCCGACCAAGTGCCTGCCTTACTGGAAGGAGCTTGCGTGGTGTTAGCGGAAGACGAACTAGCAGTTTTGGATGAATTATCGGCAGGATTACCGCAAGTTTAGTTATGGTGGTTATGGCACTATCGCATTGTTTGGATGGTGTATAGACTTCCTATCAGAGCAACGTGCATGAGGGAGCAGTTAATCCCTAGATTTTAGGAACAGGTAGAATTCTGGGGAAAACTGCCTTGAGTAGTGAGCTAGCAGGACAGGTGCGGTCGTCCGATTTGAAGGCGGCGGGAAAAACAAAGGAACAGGAGCCTCATGAGTTTGATTTTGCGCGGAGGTCGGGTCTTTTATCGAGGTTCCCTGATCCGAGCTGATGTGCGTCTGGAAGCAAGCGATTCTAATTCTTTGATGGATTCAACAGAGCCAGCTAGGCACATTGCCGGAACAGAATCCGCCAAGAACACGGATTTTGTCTCTTTTGCGTCTAGGTCTAGTGCCCCCACTCCTAGTGATACGAATGTTCACGCCACGAATACCCACACCACTCAACCGCAACATTCACGCGCTCATCCGCTGCGTCCAGCTGCCACGCTAACTGGTGGAATTGCAGTTCCCGGGACAAAAATCCGGCTAGGCACTGCCCAAAATCCATTGCGCATAAAGCAAATCGGCGAGAGTTTGCCTTCTCATCTTGGGGATGTGGAAGTAGATGTGAGGGGCAAATTGATTTTGCCAGGTTTTGCAGACATCCACGTGCATTTGCGAGAACCTGGTTTTTCGTATAAGGAAACTATCCACACGGGGACGGCTGCGGCGGCTCGCGGCGGTTTCACAGCGGTTGGAGCGATGCCAAATGTGTCGCCACCGCCCGATCAGCTCGCTGAAGTGTTAGAGCAGCAGCGCATTTATGAACAAAATGGTTTGGTGCAGACTTTCCAGTATGCGTGTTTGACTCGCGGCGGCACAGGACAAGCAGTTGGTCAGGCAGCTTTGCTGGATTACGCTGCGCTAGCACCGCAAGTGATCGGTTTTTCGGATGATGGTTTTGGCATCCAAGATGGCGACACTGCGCGCCTAGTGATGGGAGAGATTGCTAAATTGGGGGCGATTGTAGCCGCTCACGCCGAGGATTTGCATCTGTCGGCAGATGGTTACATTAACGATGGCGGTTACGCGCACCGTCGGGGTCACAAAGGCAAACCCAAGAGCTCTGAGTGGACTCAGTTGCAGCGGGATTTGGAGATTGTGGCTGACACCGGCTGCCCGTATCATGCCTGCCATATTTCTTGTCTCGAATCGGTTGAGTTGATTCACCGGGCAAAGGCTCAAGGTTTGCCGGTGACCTGTGAAAGTGCTCCACACTATTTGGCGCTGTGGGATGATTTGTTGCAAGAAGATGGGCGTTTTCGCATGAACCCGCCGATTCGCGCAAAAGCTGATCGCAAGGCTCTGGTGCAGGCACTGCTCGATGGCACTATTGACATGGTGGCCACGGATCATGCGCCGCATTCGGCTGAGGAAAAAGCAGGTGGTTTGGCAACCTCAGCCAATGGCGTAGTCGGTTTGGAAAATTCAGCTAGCGTCATTTGGTCAACTTTTGTGGCAACTAACTTGATTTCGGTAGCTGATTTTGTGCGTTTGTTGAGTACTGCCCCACGTCAGCGTTTCAATCTGGGCGGCGGTCAAATTGTTGCGGGGGCTGATGCCGATTTGGTGATTTTTGATCCTGATTTTGCTGAGCCTTTGGATACGTCGAAGTTTTTGTCAAAGGGTAGGGCCACTCCATTTGCTGGCGAACTGCTCCAAGGGCGGGTGGATGCCACAATTTGTCAGGGCGTGTTGGCCTGGGATGAGGCCGGGGTTTTTGGTCACTCTAGTGCTGCTAAACTAAGCGAGTAAGTTCAATGTATTCGCACACAGGAGGCAAGTGATGGCGACTGAGATTACTTGCCAGGTGGCGGCTAACCGCCAAATTGCTCGGGATACTTATTTGTTGGAGTTGGATGGCGACGAGACGACGCTAAATGGACCTGGTCAGTTTGTGAATTTGAAGGTGCCGGGTTTCTTTTTGCGCCGTCCTCTATCTGTGTGCTCAGTCAAACCTGGACGCATCTATTTGCTGTACAAAAAAGTGGGAGCGGGGACGCGGACTTTGGCGGCGCTGCCCAAGGGTGAGCAACTACGGGTTCTCACGGGTTTGGGGCGCGGTTTTTGGATTCCAGAAAACGCTAATACTGACAATAATTTTCGCCCTGCGTTAGTGGGCGGGGGTATTGGTGTAGCTCCCTTGTATTGGCTGGCGCAGACTTTGCTCGAACGAGAGATTTTTCCACAGGTCATTTTTGGCTTTCGTACGGCCACGGAGGTAACTTTGGCCGATACTTTGGAGCGCTTGGGGTTGAGTGTGCATGTGGCCACGGAAGATGGCACAGCAGGCACTCGCGGTTTTGTGACTCACGTGTTGGAAGAATTGTTGCAACGCTCGGCGACGGATACTCCGAACTATGTTTATTCTTGTGGGCCGACCGCGATGATGAAGGCGGTCTACCAATTTGGTTTGCCCGGACAGTTTTCTTTAGAGGAACGCATGGGGTGTGGAATTGGTGCCTGTATGGGGTGCGTACATCCTACGCACGAGGGCTTATTGCGAGTGTGCAAAGAGGGACCGGTGTTTAGTCAAGAGGAATTAGCGTGGTAGCTGCCGACATTGATTTGCGAGTCAACTTGGCAGGAATTGAGTTACAAAATCCGGTGATTCCTGCCTCTGGTTGTTGGGGTTTTGGGTTTGAGTACTTGGATTTTTACGACCCCAATATTTTGGGGGCAGCCAGTCTGAAGGGCACTACTTGGGAACCGCATGCTGGAAATGACACTCCCCGGATTGCGGAGACGACGGCGGGGATGATCAATTCGATTGGCCTGCAAAATCCCGGGGTTCACGATTTGGTGGAGAAAAAGATTCCAGCATTGCGAGAAATTTACCAGCAGCCCATCATTGCTAATATTTCGGGTTTTAGTGTCGACGAGTACGTGCAGGCCTGTCAGCTAACCGACGGGCAGGCACAAGTCATTGAACTGAATATTTCTTGTCCCAACGTGCATGGCGGCGGAGCAGCTTTTGGTTCTAGCGCGGCCTTGGCAGCACAGGTAACGCAGGCAGTACGCCAGGTTGTCGAGCATTCGAAGTTATTCGTGAAGTTATCGCCGAATGTGACTTCAGTGGTGGAAGTAGCTCGTGCGGTGGCGGCGGAGGGTGCAGACGGCCTGACCCTGGTGAATACGTTTTATGGTATGCGCATCGATCGACAGACTCGTCAGCCTGTTTTAGCTAGACGCATTGGAGGTTTTTGTGGTCCGGCAATCTTTCCGATGGCGCTAAAAATTGTGGATGAGGTGGCGCACGCAGTTGATTTACCAATTATGGGCTGCGGAGGAGTGAGTAGCGCTGAAGATATAACTGAGATGATGCTAGCGGGAGCGACTGCTGTGCAGGTAGGGGCTGCCTCGCTGGCTGATCCACAGATAGTTCCGGAAATAATCCAGGTTTTACCCGCCACACTGGCTCAAATGGGGGCAAAGACTGCTCAGGAAATCATTGGCGCGGTAAGAGCATAAGTGTAGCTAGAGTATCGAGTGAGTATGAGCTGCCCGGTAGTGATTGCAAGTATTGAGCACTTAGGTAGCAGGACGAGCACTGAAGTCGAGTATGCGCCGCACAACAGAGATGTAAGTGCACTAAGCAGTAAACGTAAGTTAACTAGGCGATAAATCTCAAATATGGACTGATGTGGGTGGGATGCCGACAGAGTATAGAATAGTAAAGTAACAGACTAAAAGAAGTAAATAATAAGTAAACACAATGTGAGTACACACAGGTGGAAGCAAGCAGTTTGTCCAACTGGATCAAACCTGGAGCAAAGGAGCGCTTTTGAGCGAACGCGACGTAATCGTAGCCTGTGATTTTGCAGGTCGCAGTCAACTACTTGATTTTTTGGACAAACTGGGTGATTGTCGGCCGTATTTAAAGGTTGGGATGGAGCTGTTTTATGCCACTGGGCCGACTCTAGTGCGAGAACTAAAAGACCAAGGTTTTCGGATTTTTCTGGATCTAAAGTTGCACGATATTCCCACCACGGTGGAAAAATCTATGCGAGTTTTGGCCGGTTTGGGTGTAGATATCGTGAATGTGCACGCAGCGGGAGGCACTAAAATGATCCAGGCGGCGATCCGGGGATTGACACTAGAAAACGGGGAGCGCCTGACCAAGCTGCTTGCAGTGACTCAGTTGACTTCAACTAGTCGAGAAATGTTGGCAGACGAATTGCTAATTCCTCGCCCTCTGGACGAGGTGGTGGCAAGCTACGCCAAATTGTCTCAACTGGGTGGAGCCGATGGAGTGGTTTGCTCTCCCCGCGAGGCCAATTTGGTCAAACAGGCTTGCGGCACCAGTTTTCTGACGGTGACACCAGGGATTCGCTTTAAAACCAATCCACAAACTGCTGGAGCTAGTTTGCTGCAGGCGGCAGACGATCAAGTGCGGATCGCCACTCCTGGTCTGGCTCGACAGTTGGGAGCGGATTTTATTGTCGTGGGGCGGCCGATCACAACTGCACCTGATCCGGCTGCAGCTTATCGGCGTTGCCAAAAAGAATTCAGTGACGCTGGTGAGGATGGTTAGAGTTCGTCGACGTGCGATAGTAGAGCTCGACAGGTCAAGAACCAGGGGACAGCAACAAAACAAACTGAATATTTAGTGGTAACCTGCTGATAAATTTCTAAGACTTGAGGAGTTGAATTGACCGAGACTGCCCCAAATAACCCACAAACCGACAAAGCTGACGCGGACAAACCGACTACCGACAGCCACAACTCCCCAATTGACACTAATCAGCTCGCCGCTAGCAGCGATGAGCCCACCCCGAACACCCAAGCAAAGCAAACTAGTTGCAGCCACCACTCCTCTACCTCGTTTGCGGTAGCTCAAGCCTTGCTACAGATTCGGGCAGTGTTTTTGCGCCCCCAAGAACCTTTTACCTGGGCAAGCGGAATTCAAAGCCCGATTTATTGCGATAATCGCCTGATTTTGACGGCTCCTAAGCAGCGCACTCTCATCGAAGATAGTTTAGCCTCCCTGATCAAAGAGAAATTTCCGGAAACTGAGTTACTGATGGGCACGGCAACCGCTGGAATTGCCCATGCGGCACTGGCGGCAGAAAGACTGGATCTCCCCATGGGTTACGTGCGTTCGGGAGCGAAAGTTCACGGGCGGGGACGACAAATTGAGGGTGAATACCACGCAGGCCAAAAAGTGGTGGTGGTCGAGGATTTGATTTCCACGGGTGGATCATCCATTGAAGCAGCGCAAGCGCTCACAGAGGCCGGACTGAGTGTAGTGGCAATTGTGGCGGTGTTTAGCTATGGCATGCAAAAAGCGGCTCAAAAGATGCAGGAAGCAGGTTTTACCTACACTTCGCTAACTACGCTAGATGTGCTGGTGCAGGCAGCAACGGCAAATAACTATATTTCTGCCGCTGAAGGACAACAGGTTTTGCAGTTCCGCGACAATCCAGCAGATTGGGCTAAAGCAATGGGATTCGAGAAATAGGAGTTAGGCGTGCGCCATTTGATTGATATCAAAGATTTTTCCGTTGAGGAAGTCCAGGCTTTGCTCAGTAGAGCTGAAGAAATTATTGCCAATCCGCAAGAATTTCAGGATGCTTGTGCACACAAACGCTTGGCCACCTTGTTTTTTGAGCCTTCTACGCGTACACGGTTGAGTTTTGAG
Source organism: uncultured Actinomycetaceae bacterium (assembly GCA_965120455.1). Lineage (GTDB taxonomy): Bacteria > Actinomycetota > Actinomycetes > Actinomycetales > Actinomycetaceae > Scrofimicrobium. The sequence continues at coordinate 36,692 of CBCPNB010000043.1, forward strand.
GCCGCCATGCTGGCTCTAGGCGGACAAGTGCTAGGCTTTTCGGATGCGAACTCTAGTTCCTCAGCCAAGGGTGAAAGCGTAACTGACACGGTGTTGACCGTGTCGAACTACGTAGACATTATTGCGATGCGGCATCCAAAAGAGGGAGCGCCAATGTTGGCCTCCTTGCGCTCACCGGTACCAATTATCAATGCTGGGGACGGTGGTCACAGTCATCCCACTCAGACTTTGGCCGACTTGTTGACGATTCATCGCGAAAAAGGGCGTTTGGATAATTTGACTTTGGGTTTGTGCGGCGACTTGAAATTCGGACGCACAGTGCACTCCCTGATCAACGCGTTATCTCCCTATTCCAACATCAAGTTTTTGTTGATTTCTCCAGAAGAATTAAAGTTGCCGGACTACGTGATAGACGTATTGAAAAAGCACGATATCGAATACCTGGAAACCGAAAACTTGGAGGAAAACCTAGGCGAATTGGACATTTTGTACATGACGCGTGTACAAGAAGAGCGTTTCTTCAACGAAGCCGACTACATTCGCCTGCGCGATCGATTCATTTTGGATACGGATAAGCTCAAGCACGCTCGCAGTGACTTGTCGATTATGCACCCCCTGCCACGCGTGAACGAGATTTCAACGAAGGTTGACGCCGATCCTCGGGCGCACTACTTCAAGCAAGTAAAAAACGGCATGTTTATTCGTCAGGCTCTGATTTTGAAATTGTTGGAGGAAGCTAAGTGAAAATCGACAGCATCGAAAATGGGATCGTCCTCGACCATATTCCGCCGGGCAATGCGATGCGTTTGTACGAGTTGTTGAATTTACAAGCCCTGGATTGCCCAGTTGCGATCATCAAAAATGTGACATCCCGCAAGTTTGGGCGCAAGGATATGATCAAAATTGACTCCGAAATTGACATCAATTTGGATGCCTTGGGGTTCATCGATCCGCAAATCACCGTCAACTGGGTTAGGGACGGGAAAGTACAAAAGAAAAAGAGCGTGGAGTTTCCGCAACGGTTGGTAAACATTGTGCAGTGTCGCAATCCGCGCTGTATTACTGCCACTGAGCGAGAGGTTGACCAAATTTTTACGCTCACTGATGTGAAGAAGTGCCAGTATCGGTGTTTGTACTGCGAGGCGGCAGCGCAGCGGTGCGGTTAGCTGCAGCAATTTTGGGGTTAGCTTCATCTGTAGCGTCAGCTTCACCCACAGTAACAGTATCGGTAGGAATAAGAGCGGTAGCAGTGCCGGGAGTGAAGCTGCTGATTCTTTCCCGGGTGAAAGAGTGCGGGACTTCGTCAACTAGCCATTTGATTAGCGATTCGCGCACGTAGCAGCGCAGCTCCCATAGTTTGCTCGGATTGGCGGCGGAAACGACGATGCGAACCAGCATGGATTGGCCGTCTGATTCGGTGACTTGAACGCTCCATTTGCGCCCATCCCACAGATCACTGTGAGTAACTAATTCCTTTGCGTGTTCGCGGATTTGGCCAATTGGAGTACTCCAATCCACCCGCAGTTCGATAGTTCCCAGTTGTTTGGGGCTGGTGTGTGACCAATTTTCAAAAGCTTTGGAAGTAAATTCTGTGCAAGGCATCAATAAACGACGTTCATCCCACAGGCGTACTACAACATAAGATAGAGTTATTTCTTCGATGATACCTTGATTGTTGGAAACTACCACAGTGTCACCCACACGGATTGCGTCAGTAAACGCCAGTTGGAGTCCAGCAAATAGGTTGCCGAGGGTAGACTGGGCAGCAATTCCCGCCACTACCGAGACGATTCCAGCTGAAGCCAGTAGCGAAGCCATAGGAGCGCGGGCGGCTGGGAATGTCAACAGAACGAAGACGATTCCCAGGACGACTACCACAATGCGCAAAATGCGTTGGACCACCTGAGCCTGAGTTTCCAGGCGACGAGAACTGCGCGTGTCAGCCGAGTAGCGTTTAGCAATTTCTTCAATAACGCCGACGCCTGCATAAATCAGGGCCGTGGCTGCAAAAATGATACAAACCGCCAAAATGTGCTCGATGTAGCCGAACCATTTGAACAGGTCTTCGCTGCCCTCGCTAGCGGCTGTGGGTGCATTCAAGGCGAATAACACCAGGGTCAAAAGTAGACCCGTCAACACCAGCCAGTACATTCTGGTGCGGCGCATGATTTGGGCCACCAAATTGTAGCGACGGCCTAAAAGTTTTAGGGGAATCAGGCAGGCTCCCCCGATGACGATTCCGAGTGCTCCCCCGCCTAAACCCCAAAGAGCGGTTTGTAGTAGTTCCATGCCTTTATTTTTTGCAAGTTTTGCGCCATTTTGTCTAACCGACACGTGCAAGTGGACTGAAAGAAGGATTCCTGTCGATGCGTGATACTCCCTCAGAGCTTGCTCCCGCAATCGGACACCTAGAAATTGAGCGAAAGGCCACTGTTTTGCATTTGCTTTGTGGGGTGTTTTTGCGTATGCTTTCAGAGTCCCTACGGGACAGCTGAACCAAAGGCCCCCATCGTCTAGCGGCCTAGGACACCGCCCTTTCACGGCGGCGACACGGGTTCAAATCCCGTTGGGGGTACAGCCGGATTTCCGGAACGGCGTGGGCT
>CBCPNB010000044.1:0-10363 GCA_965120455.1 uncultured Actinomycetaceae bacterium
CCAGAAAGCAAACCTGATGAAGCTAGTAAACCAGTGGCCGCCACTCCCACACCTACCCCAACCGCAACTATTGACTTTTCTGCGAAAGCTATCTTGAGGATAGCCCTGCCAGCTTTAGGGTCACTAGTAATCGAACCCCTACTGATCCTGATCGATACCTTGATGATCGGCCATTTAGGAAAAACTCCGCTAGCGGGTCTGTCCTTGGCTTCCACCATCTTGACCACAGTAGTGGGTATATTCGTATTCTTGGCGTATTCAACCACCAGTTCGGTTGCGCGAGCAGTTGGCGCAGGCAGCAACAGGAAGGCTATCGAAGCTGGAATCCAGTCCATGTGGCTGGCCGGAGCGTTGGGCGTAGTTATGGTTGGCGCACTCATTGCGATGGCTGAACCGCTTTTGTGGCTTCTGGGTGCGCGCAACGAAGTGGCGCATCAAGCTTGGCTGTATTTGCTTTCTAGCTGTCCTGGTCTAGTCGGCATGTTCGTCATTTTGTCGGCAAATGGAATTTTGCGTGGTCTGCTGGATACAAAAACCCCACTGCGAGTACTATTCTTTGGCGCTTTAGGGAATGTAGCTGCTAACGTAATTTTCATTTATGGCCTAGACCTAGGGATAGTTGGTGCTGGACTAGGGGTTAGTTTGGCGCAAAGTGGCATGGCCATAGCGCTGACCTGGACAATAGTTGCCAAAGCAAAAACCCTGTCAGCCAGCCTAAAACCAAGTAAAACTGGCATTGTCGGCTCATTGGGCCAAGGTATCCCCTTGTTAGTACGCACCATCGCTTTGAGGACTGCGATTTTAACTACGACTGCTGCCATCACTTACATTGGAGTGACTTCGCTGGCTGCCAACCAGATTGCTAACTCAATCTGGCAAATCTTTCAATTTGCTTTGGATTCACTCGCGATCGCTGCTCAAGGTTTAATTGGCGTTGCAGTCGGGGCAGGCAATAAGGAAGTCATTCAGACTGGAAGCAGAAAACTGATTATCTGGGGAGTATTCTCCTCTCTTGGTCTAGGAATTCTGTTGATAGCTGGTAGTCACTGGCTTCCCCAATACTTCAATTCCGACCCCCAAGTCCAAGCTAGTGCTGCCAAAGCTTTGCTGGTGATAGGTATCTTTTTGCCCCTATCCGGCTGGGCATACATTCTAGACGGCATTCTCATTGGCGCAGGAAAAACCAAATACATGGCATTTTCATCAGTCACCATGGTGCTTGCCTACCTGCCAGTGCTAGGAGGAATCCTCTGGTGGAGTCTACGGAACCCTGAGTCGAGTGGGTTGACCACCAGTAGTGAGCTCACTGTGTTCATTGCCATCATGTTGGCTTACAACGGGTGGATGACTCTAGTTCGAGTTGTCCTGAATCAGTACAAAGTCAGTCATTTAAACACTTGAATTTACCCTGAAACCTCGTGCCTAATCGTGCTGTAACAACCCCGAAAAATACCTGAATTGTTGGATCAGAACTTGACTCCATGCACCAGAGGTGGTTGTGTCTAAAGGTAAACAGGAGGCAGGTGTGGCGAACCAATTCAAGTGGCACAAAGTTCAAGATAGCTCCAATTCTAGCTCTACCGGTAACGCCAAGGGGACAGGAGCTAACCAGACTGGTTCGGCACGCCCTCGGCCAAATGCTGGAGGCAACTCCGCTAGTCGAACCCGCCCAAACCCGCATTCTGGGACTTCTAGCCCCAAAAATTCAGTGCAGAGAACCAATCTGGGGCGAACAGCATCCACTAAACCTGTAGGCGCACAGCCTCCAGCTGGTCTGTGGCGACAAAAGCCAGGTCAGGGAACTAGTCAGAATTCTGCGAGAATCTCGTCAACAGTAGCCGGATCTTCTACTAATTTACGTTCACGCAAAGTCCAAACTCGAAATATTTCCGCCGCTCGCCAAGCCGGTGCGGCCCGCGCCAAAGTTGTGAGTACCACTAAAAAGGGCAAGTCCAAACCAGCCAAGGTCCAGTCCAGAGGACGCAAAATTTGCAAACGCCTGTGCTTGAGCGCAGTTTTCTTGTTTTTAGGGTGCGTCATTGCTGGGGCTACCGGTTTGCTCGTGCTGTACTTTACTACCGATATTCCCGAACCATCTGAGTTTGCAGTAGCTGAAACCACCAACGTCTACTACGGGGATGGCTCCACTTTGATGGGCACTTTCTCCGAAATCAATCGTGAGGTCATCGACACGAGCACTCTGCCAGATTACGTGGGCTACGCTGTGGTTGCTTCAGAGGATCGCACTTTCTACACAAACTCTGGCATAGATATCAAGGGCTTAGCACGTGCATTGTGGAATAACCTAACTTCAAATAGTACGCAAGGTGGTTCAACGCTATCCCAACAATACGTTGAAAACTATTACGTGGGTGAAACTACTACGGACATAGTTGGAAAAGTAAAAGAAGTAATTCTGGCTCTAAAAATTAACCGTGAGCAATCCAAAGACCAAATTCTGGGCAACTATCTCAATACGATTTATTTTGGGCGTGGTGCATACGGTATTGAAGCCGCTGCTAAAGCATATTTTGACAAGTCGGCAGAAGATTTAACTGTTTCCGAGGCGGCCATGTTGGCTGGCATTATTCCTGCTCCCTCCATGTGGGATCCAGCCCTCGATCCTGATCAAGCTGAGCTGCGCTGGGAGCGAGTGTTGGAATTGATGGTTACTGACGGATATATCGACCAAGAAACTGCAGACGCACAAGAATTTCCCGAAACCATTGACCCAGATGACGCCACCGGTAGCTCTGAAGCCTGGGAACCGTACTTGATGCAACAAATTGAAACCGAGTTGATCAATGAAGGCATTCTCAGTGCAGAAGACCTAGAAACCGGTGGATATACCATTATTGCCACTATCGACTACGAGTTGCAGCAGGCGGCGCAAGCTTCAGTTGAAGTCATGCCCGAGGACACTCCCGACAATTTGCGCATCGCACTTTCCTCCATCGACAATGAGACGGGAGAGATTGTTGCCGAATATGCGGGTAGCGACTACAACACCGTGCAAACTAATGCGGTTACTCAAGACATTGCCATGGCCGGGTCTACCTTTAAGCCATTTGCACTCATCCCCTACGTGGAAAGCGGGGGAAGCGTGTGGGATCTCTTCGATGGCTCTTCGCCTCAAACGTTTTACAACCTAGAAGTGTCCAACAATGAAAATATTTCGTGGGGCTACATTTCACTGGTGACAGCTACCCAAAATTCGGTGAACACGGTTTATGCGAGTCTCAACGACGAGGTAGGAGCGGACAACAGTTACCAAGCCATGATCGATGCAGGTATTCCCGAAGATACCAGCGGGCTCGACCAAAGCCTGCTTAACGTGTTGGGATATGCCTCTCCGCACAACATTGACATTACCCATGCTTACGCTACTCTTGCCAACGGTGGGGAAAGGGTTACTCCCCACATTGTTCGCACCGTTTTGGACTCTGATGGCAACGTGTATTACACGGCTGACACCTCGAAAGAGAGAGTTTTCGACACTGAAACCATTTCAGCCATTATGCCCGCCTTGCAGTCCGTGACTACTGAATCCGGTACTGGTTCTAAAGTAAGCAGTTTAGGGATTGAAGTTGCAGGTAAAACCGGAACCTCCGAAGACCAATTGTCGGCCCAATTCGTTGGGTTTACGCCCTCCTACACAACTACCGTGAGCATGTACCAAGTTGGTGAAGATGGCTCTAGTGAGTCACTGACCAATATTGGCGGTTTGAGTCAATTCCATGGAGCGGATTGGCCAGTAGACGTGTGGATTGCCTACATGGAAGTGGCCATTGAAGGGCACGAAGACGAGACTTTTGACTGGATGTAGGACGTCAGATGTTGGATAAAATTAGACAAGTTCCTCCGTCAGGTGTTGGCGACGCTGACTCAAAGTTGCCTCAGTCTGGCGCTTCACTAAGGGCAGGCCGCTGGCAGCCAAGCCAACCATAACCCAGCCTGCACAAATCACTAGCAAAAACCCTGCGTGTGAACCGCTATTTTGCACCGGTGTCCCGGCTAGAGCCGACCCCAAGGAGATGCCGATACACATGGCGGTGGACAGCCAAGTCAGCGACTCAGTTAGATTCTCTTTTGGCGTCACCATCTCCACAATCGTATTCACATTCGTCATCGTTGGAGCCAGGGTCAAACCCGTCACCAACAGTACGAGTGCCATTACCCATAGACTTTGAGCAAACGCAAAAGTGCTCACTCCAACCGCCATAAAAAACACTCCGAAAATGAAGCGCTTCCACATCGGCAGCTTCCAGTTGTATGCACCATACAGTAAGGCCGCCACCAAAGAGCCAAATGACATGATCGCCAACAAAGTGCCCGACAGACTTGGATAACCTTGTTCGCTGGCAAAGGCCACTACGGCAATGTCGTTGATGCCAAAGACCATTCCCGCCCCCATGTAAGTTATAGCTAGCATGCCCAACAAGGGCGTAAAAGTGCGAGTCTTTTTGCCGGTTACTACTTTGAGTGATTTTGGCACCGGTTTGGGTTCAGTACTGCGTTGCAACAAAAACCCATATCCCCCGACAACAAATAAGCTAATTAGTAACACCAATCCAGCCACCGGATGTATGGTTGTGGCCGCAACAGTGCCGATCACGGGTCCTAAAACAAAACAGATTTCGTCGATTGCAGCCTCTAGCGCGTAAGCAGTTTGAATTTGTTGAGGAGAAGTCACCAAGTTGGGCCACCTGGTGCGAGCCAAAGCGCCAATCGAACCCGAAGTCGCTCCTGAAATTACTCCCAACACCGCCAGAACCCAAGGAGGCGCAGTTTTTAGTGCTGCTAACACCATTAGTGCTGTGGACATAATCGAAATGGTGATAGAGGGGAGCATCACCTTGGCCTGACCAAAATTGTCAACTAGTTTTGCCAAAATCGGTGCACCAATCGCATAAGCCAAAGTGACGACTGCCGTCAACAAACCAGCCAGACCGTAGTCTCCGTAAAGCAACTGCACCATCATGATGGTAGAAATCCCCATCATGGACATGGGAAAACGCCCGATTAGTCCGAAAATCGAAAACTTTAGGGCACCGGGCAACCTCAGTAACTGTAAATACCGGGAGAACACGCTACCAGATTACTGGTAGGTAGTTAGCTTAATCAGGTGCGGTTGCCGTACAGCTTCGTCACAATTGTGTCGAGTGCGATCAATGCAAGACAAGTTGTCTCGCTCCAGCAGGATTCCATCGATGATTCGAGTGTCAAATACGATCAGCGCAAAGTAACTTGCCTCGACACTAACCCGGCTCGAGCTCGCTTTTCATCTGCTGTCAACGGCTCGTCCTTAGCTAGAGCAGTCTGGAGGTTTTTTTCCAGTTCGGCGGCAGGCAGCGTCAAATCCTCGACACTAGCTGCAGCATCCACCTGAAATACCGGCACAGCAATCCCACAAGCGCGAAATGCACCCACGAACTTCGAGTTAGCTCCCAAAGCAGCTTGATTGGCTGCCTGCAACCTAGCTAGGGCAGTGAATAGCCTATCTTCGTCTACATCTAACACGTAGCGCACAAAATTGTTGTTCATTGAGCACCAAGACATGCTTTCTACCCCAGGAATAGCCTGAGTTGGCACCATGTCTTCGCGGTTTTGCTCTAAAGCGCGCTCGCGCTCAGGTGTGGTCTCTTCGGTCGGGTCTAACCAGAACTCAAATGTGTCAGTAATTTCCATTTGGCCAGATCCGCCCAAAATATCTTGCAGACGCGGACTAGAATCGCGTACGTCAAACTTGGCCACGCCAGTTTCATTGGCTTCCTGCAAGGCGATGGCCGCTAGCGCGGCCGCTGCTACATCGTGAGAGATATCCCCAGTGTTAAAACGAGTTTGTAGACCGACCAGGATTTGACCGTCAGGGCGCACCATGGCTCCAGCGCCATCGGGCAACAAAGTGACGAACTGAAACTCGACCTTCCCATATTTTTCGTTAGTCTGGGCACCTAGAGTGGCACAGGGAATGATTTCACGCATCGCCACTAGTTGGCGTTCACAGGCCAAGCCCGCAAAAGGGCGCCTAACGAAGGGAATCGGGGGGCGATAGTTTTTCAGTTTCGCCGGATCTACTTTTTTGCGTCGACTTGCTTTACCCATGGTAGCAGGGTACGTGACATTGGCCTGGCAAGTTGTCTGTGTCAACTTGCGGGCGGCGATATAAATTAAAGTTCACCTGAACTAGCCTTAAAAGTGAGGAACTGAAAGGCAAGAATAATGCATGAGCGTGCCGGAAAATTAGCGGAACCAAGTGATTTAGTTGACGTCGATCGCTTGTTGAGTGCTTATCACGACATTGTGCCTGATCCAGAAAATCCAGCACAGCGAGTAGTTTTTGGGACTTCAGGGCATCGTGGCTCATCTTTGCAGGGCACGTTCAACGAAGCGCACATTTTGTCAATCACTGCCGCCATTGTGGAGTATCGGCGGATGCAGGGTATTGATGGCCCTCTATTTATGGGAGCCGATCCGCATGCTTTGTCTGAGCCAGCTTGGCGGACAGCTCTGGAAGTGTTAGTGACGGCGGGAGTTGAAACTTATGTGGATGTTCGTCGTTCGTGGACGCCTACTCCCGCTGTGTCGTTAGCGATTTTGCGGGCCAATAGGGCTCCAGGCAAGCTGCGCCAAAGTGGTAGTGGATTGGCTGATGGGATTGTGCTTACTCCTTCGCACAATCCGCCGGCTGATGGTGGCATTAAGTACAATCCACCCACTGGTGGGCCAGCTCCAACTGAAACAACTCAGTGGATTGCTAGGCGCGCGAACCAGTTGCTGCAAGGAGAATGGCGTAATTTGCCTAGGCGAATTATTGCAGATGTATCTTCCACTCCCCACGTGCATTTATACGATTTTTTGGCTGATTACGTAGAGCAGTTGGAAACGGTGATCGATTTTGATCCGATTCGCGAAAGCGGTCTGCGAATTGGTGCTGACCCGCTGGGAGGAGCAGCTATCGATTACTGGGGAGCAATTGCCGAACGCTACGGCCTGGATTTGACAGTCCTCAATTCAGTTTTGGATCCACAGTGGGGATTCATGACTTTGGATTGGGATGGGCAGATTCGTATGGATTGTTCCTCTCCTTACGCGATGGCATCGCTTTTGACCAAGATGCAGCCCGGTGTGACGGAGAATTTAGGTGAGGGTGAGGGCGACTCTCAGCTGGTAGCTATGAGCGCTCCTGCTCCAAGTGGGACTGATGGGACTGCTCCTTTTGACATTGCGCTAGGCAATGATGCGGATGCGGATCGCCATGGAATCGTGACCGCAGACGGGTTGATGAATTCGAACCACTATTTAGCGGTAGCAATCGAATACTTATTCAGAAATCGCCCAGATTGGCCCCAATCTGCCAAAATTGGGAAAACTCTGGTGTCTAGTTCTTTAATCGATCGCGTGGGGGCAGCTTTAGGCCGGGAAATAACGGAAGTCCCGGTGGGCTTTAAACACTTCGTGTCTGGATTGTTAGATGGCTCTTTGGGTTTTGGCGGTGAAGAGTCGGCAGGAGCATCATTTTTGCGCAAAGATGGCACTGTATGGACTACTGACAAAGATGGCATAGTGATGGGGTTATTGGCCTGTGAAATCATGGCTGTTAGTGGGCGCTCTCCCTTTGCCTGGCATCGGGAGCAGGTGTCTCGTTTTGGCCGATCTTGGTATCACCGCATTGACCAGGTAGCCACCAAAGAACAAAAAGCGCGTTTAGCCGAATTGTCCGCTAGCGATGTGTCGGCAGACTATCTAGCTGGAGAGCCAATTCAAGCCAAGTTGGTCAATGCCCCAGGTAATGGGGAAGCAATTGGCGGTTTGAAAGTGGTGACTGAGAACGCCTGGTTTGCGGCGCGCCCTTCAGGTACGGAAGACGTGTACAAAATTTATGCGGAGTCTTTTGTCAGTGCTGAACATCTGCAGCAGGTACAAGAAGAAGCACGCCGGGTGGTTGGCGCTGCTTTGTGATTGCTGATAGCGGAGTTTTTGGGAGTGAGGCTGCTTCTTGCTGGTAACTGTGCGCTTATGCTCGCCGTTCACCGTCGACGCTGTTTCCATTCTACAAAGATATCGTTCGTGCTGGTGAAGCTGGCTCTTGTTGGTGACACTGTTTCGCCTCGCCAAAGAATGTGTATCTCGTGTTCTTGTCTCCTTACCAACAGTTAGAGGCCAAGCCAGCGAAAATGTCCGGTGATTACAGCCGTACCTAAAGCAATGACGGGGACTAAGATGCAAATTCCCAACATGATGGCATCTGCTTTGCTGACAGTGGATTCCCGAGCATTTGTGCGTACCTGATCGCTTCCTAGTCCGCGAGCTTCCATGGTGAGTGAAAGTGTATCCGCTCTTTGTAAGGCAAAAACCAGCATGGCAAAAGCGTTACGCAGGAAAGCTTTAAGCGGGTTACGATCGGAGATTCCACGGGAGCGGCGGGCTCGCTGCAGCGCAAACCAGTCGTCGCGCATCAGGGCAGCCATCCGCAGGCCAGCGACTGAAGAAAATACTAGTTTAGTAGGCATTTTTAGCACTTGAGTCATGCCATCAGCCATGGCTAGGGGATCTAGCTTGCTAAGAACGAGCACACTGGGCATGCCGATGGCAACGACTCTCAGCGCTATAGAAATGGCTAGGGCCACCGAGTTTTCAGAAATGAGGATAGGCCCCCATTGCCAAAAAGTTTGACCTTCTGGGTCCCCGTACAACAGCAGTGAAATCGCAGTGATGGGAGCGATGGATAGCAAAATGGAAATTCGGGCCAGAATTTGACGTGGTTTTAGCCGCAAAAACGGCAGTAAGAAAATTTCTAGCACCAAGGCAACGGTGGGCGACACCCAATCCAGTGTGCAAACCAGGGGAATGGTCATGAATACCAGACCTAGGGCTTGGATGACGGGATTGACTAGGTCGATTGGTGCTGGAGGTTGTTGGGTGAGGCTATTAGTTGCGTAGGTTGCTCCTAAGGTTGCTCGAGAGGTTATCTTTGGGGTCGTTCGAGGAGTTATGTTTGGAGCCATCTGGAGAGTTGTTTTTGTGGCTGATTTAGGGGCGTCCAGCTCGCTCTGACTTGCTTGCCCTAGAGTCTTTGGATGAGGTTGAGCCTCTAGATGGATGACTTTCTTCCCCATTACTTGGATGAAGAGCTCGTCGTGGGTCATAGAAATGACGGTGGTGCCTTGGGCGACTACTTCGCGCAATAGATTCACCAGGGCAATCCAAGTGTTGCGGTCTTGCCCAAAAGTCGGCTCGTCTAAAATCAGGATTTTAGGTGCGCAAATCAAGGCTGAGGCCACTGACAGACGCCGTTTTTCGCCTCCCGACAGGGTGAAGGGATTAGCGTTAGCTAGATCTTTGAGACTGAGAGATTCGAGGACGCGTTCTACTTTGGCATTTATCTCTGGCTCGGATAGACCCCGGCCTTTGAGCCCTACTGCCAAGTCGGTTCTAACCGTGTTGGCCACAAATTGGTAGCCGGGCTCTTGGAACACCATGGAGATTCGTCCTAAGAGCCGGCTCGGTTTCCAGTTGTGGAGATCAGTTGGCGACAGGTCACCGGCGATTTCAGGACTGACTTGAATTTTACCGCTCAGGGGTTCTAACAGACCGGCTAGAGTCAGAGCTAGTGTGCTTTTGCCCGCTCCATTTACTCCAGTGATACAGGTGCTGACTCCTGGAAAAAATTGGAGATTCAAATCAGTTTGAATAGGCGCATCCGCCCGGTATCCGGGCTGCAGTGCGATAGTCTCCAAGCAGGGAGCGGTGTAGGTGGCAGTTGGTTCTGGCGTGGGATCCAGTGTCTTAGGCGTAGCTTGTGCCCTAGATGTAGATATTTCTGCGAGTATAGATATTGCCTTATCTAGTGTTTTTTGTCCAGGAATCCAGATACCTGCGGCTAGCAGTATATCCGTTTGGGTTTCTAATACATGTGTTGGGTCTCCGTCGGCTACAATTCCCTCTTTAGTGAGGACGATCATTCGGTCAGCGAAATCAATCCACGGTTCTAGGTGATGCTCGACTACGATAGTGGTGGAGCCGGTTTGGGCTTGCGCGTCGGCGATACAGTTGACTGCAGCCAGGGTTCCGGCTGCATCTAGATTAGCAGTTGGCTCGTCTAACAGCAGCAGTCCAGGGCGCATCGCCAGCGCTGCTGCAATGGCCAGGCGTTGCTTTTGCCCACCTGACAAGTTTGCAGTTGGCCAATCTAACGGAACTTCCAATCGCACTGATTGCAGAGCGGCGCGAACTCTAGGCCAAATTTCCTCCTGAGCTATTCCCTGGTTTTCCAGGCCGAAAGCCACTTCGTCGCCAACACGCTGCATACATACCTGTGACTCCGGATCTTGTTGGATCAGTCCAATTTTTCCCATCAGAG
>CBCPNB010000045.1:0-13721 GCA_965120455.1 uncultured Actinomycetaceae bacterium
CCCCGACCAATCCCCCTTATCCACGCGCTCTACGTGTTCTGCGGGTTCACTTCGCTTGGCATCGTATCGGCCATAACCATTATGGTATCGGTCACCATAGCGATCATCGCTACGTTCTTGTCGATTAGGTAGCATCCTTTCTAGGTCTTCTGCCACCTCCTCGAGAGCCGCCGCATTGCGTTTTTGTTGTTCCTCCTGCGCATCCTGTTCAGCTTGACGCGCCTCTTCCAAAGACTTTTCAACGTGCTGTTCCACCTCGGCATAAACTTCGGGTAAAGTGCCGTGCGGCTCGCTGGTAGCAGATTCCACGACCCGTCGACGTCGACGCACCCCTAAACCTTCACTGCTATTCGTATCGATACTCACACCAGCATTCGTGGTGACCAAGGTTTGCTGTTCACTTCCAGCAGAGGTCATTTGTAGAGCCTCAACTAGTTCTGCCTTGCGCATTTTGCGGTATCCGCGCACCTTTCGCATAGCCGCAATCTGCTGCAAATCGACCAGCCTCATCTGAGTCAAATCCACAGCTTGGCTCTGTTCGATGCTTTGCTCCATGTTTATTATTAGTCCTTACTAGACCGATTTATCCGAACAAACAGACACAACAGGCCTGTTCAATCAATTTTGAATAAGGGGAAACACCTCAGCAAGAAGAATAATTGCCATCAGTGAGTGCCGTATTGTCGGCGCAGTCCGCTGGGCAACGCACCCAAGCGCTCGCTTCATCGAGATCCCATGGTATCAGCAATCTTTTCACGCAGGCAAGTTTGCCGCCTTTATTTTACTAAATTTTGCAGTATTGCGCTAAAAGTCACAGCAGTTTACTGGCTAGAGAATGCTGACAACAAAACTCTTCCAGTTGCTTTGGTCTTCTTTATTTTGTTTACCCTGTTTATTTTCTGAACTAGTCTGAGATCATGGAGCAGGCTACTTCAGAGTTTGAGTTCGAGAGGCGTTTTTTCGTCTCGCACTTACCTGACACATTGTTGGCGAATAGCAGGCCACAAGTGATCGTACAAACTTATTTTCTAGCAGCTGCCGGATACGGGTTGCGGCTACGCCTGCAAGCCTCCGCCCCCAAACTAGAGTTGCCTTTAGAAATCGATCAAAAACAAGCAATCTCTTTATTTGAAAACCAATTTGACCTGTGCTTGTTGACCGCTAAAGGTCCAGGCAATGGCGGAACTCGCTACGAAGCAGAACGCGAAATCGACATTGGCGTAGGGATAGAAATGAGTCTGCTCGGCGGCCTCACCATTGCCAAGCGTCGTTGGGGAGTGTGGATTGACCAAGATGGCTGGGTGATTGACCAATTCACTGGTCTAAACCAGCCCTTGATCATCGCCGAATGTGAGCGCACCTCCCCAGTCGTCGATCTGACAATTCCCTCGTTTTGTACCGTCGAAGTCACCAACGATCATCGTTTTTCAAACGATTGCCTAGTTCACGAACCATTTGGCAATTGGACGGACGAGTTCCAACGCGAAATCGAATCCCGGGACAAAAAATTTCAGACCGACTTTGGAACCAATCGTCACTCAGCACTGTAGAACGAGTGACCAACGCAGAGCTACTCTCCAATTAGCTAGCTTAAAGCTGTATTTAGCCATCAGCACACTTGTTGCCGCAACTACATTTGTTCGGGAGCGCTTACCCCCAACAGATTCAAACCATTTTTCAACACCTGAGCCACGGCTTGATTAAGCCACAAACGCGCTACATGTCCTAACTCAACTGGCTGATCAGCACGCGGTGTGACGCGACACTGCTGATACCAAGTGTGGTAGCTAGCCGCCAAGGACTCCAAATATCTAGCCACCCGGTGAGGCTCGCGCATTTTAGCCGCCTGCACCAAGGTAGATGGAAATTGCGCCAACACTCCCAAGAGCTCTTGGTCAGCCTGATGATCCAATACGTTGGCCGCATAAGTTTCACCTAGCTTGACGCCATGTTCACTAGCATTTCGAGCCACCGAACACGTCCTGGCATAAGCGTATTGCACGTAGTAAACCGGATTGTCGTTGGTACGCTTACCCAACAAATCCAAGTCGATATCTAGATTTTGATCCATTGAAACTCGCACCAATGAGTAGCGGGCCGCATCTACTCCCACCGCCTCCACAAAGTCGTCGAGTGTGACCACATTTCCAGCCCGCTTCGAAAGCCGCACCGGCTGTCCCTCCCGCAATAAATTCACCATTTGCCCAATGATGATTTGCATATTGGTGCCGGGAGTATCGCCAAAAGCAGCACACACTGCCATCATTCGGCCAATGTAGCCATGGTGATCGGCTCCCAACAAATACACAGCCGCGTCTGCCCCCCGGCGGCGTTTATTCACGTAATAAGCCACGTCACCTGCTAAATAAGCAGCTTCACCATTGGATTTGATGAGCACGCGATCCTTGTCGTCCCCAAATTTGGTGGCTGCCAACCACAAGGCTCCATCCTTTTGATAGGTATGGCCACGCTCTCCCAATTCGGCTATAGCTTTTTCCACCGCTCCAGAATCATATAAGGATTGCTCGTGAAAAAACACATCGAATTCGGTGCGAAATTCACGGAGTTTTTCCTTGATTTCTGCAAACATTAGCTCCACACCGCGAGCTCTAAATACTTCAAGTGCCTGGGTATCTGGCAAAGTTGTCGGATCTACTTCACTAGCTTCTTGGGCCAGTTCTCGCACTTTAGCAGCAATGTCGCTGATGTATTGACCGCCATAACCATCCTGGGGAGGCTCCTCTTGCTTTGCCCGAGCCAACAAAGAGCGCGCAAAACGATCTATTTGGGCACCATGATCATTGAAATAGTATTCGCGCACCACTTGGGCGCCCGAAAAACTAAGCAATCTGGCTAAAGAATCGCCAACCGCCGCCCAACGGGCTCCCCCTAAATGCACCGGACCAGTGGGATTAGCCGACACGTACTCCAAGTTGATAGTCAAACCAACTAGCTCTTGGTTTTGTCCATAACTATCTCCAGCTTCCAAAACTGTGGCAGGCAGCTCCCCCAAAGCAGCTGCCTCCAACCGGATATTAACGAAACCTGGACCCGCGATCTCCACGCTAGCAATCCCTTGGACCCCGGATAGTCGCTGCACCAGAATTTCAGCCACTGAGCGCGGACTAGTCCCCGCTTTTTTAGCTAATTGCATGGCCACATTCGTGGACCAGTCGCCGTGTTCACGCAACCGGGGACGCTCCACCGTAGGAGGTTGAGGAATATCCGCCTCCACCAACTCTAATTCGCCTGCATTCACTGCAGCAACCAACATTTGGTGGATCAGTTCAGCTAATTCTTCTGGTGTCACCCGTATAGACTAGTCAATCTCTGGGCTAACCGCGAAATTTATGTAAATTTTGTGAACCAAAGTCAAAGCCCGTGAACCAAAACTGAGAGTTCGCTATTCTCTGGCTTTACTAACCTCTAAACTTTATTCCCATCTGCTGCTTGGTTCTGTCGAACTGGCTCGCCCTGAACCAATAGAGGCCATTTTTCTGGGAGAAGTTCATCCAAACTCACTTCCAGAACCTGGGCTATTGCCATGATGCTGGATAATTGCGGATTAGCTGGACGGTCTTTGCTGACCCAACCGCGTTCAAATAGTTGTAGGGAATAACGCGATAATCCAGCTGCATAGGCCACCTGTTCCTGGCTATATCCTTGACGAACTCGGGCTCGCTGAATATTCGTGCCAACCATACGGGTATACTCAAGCCATTCTTGTGGCAATTCTCGGCGAGGCATACCCATAGAGTGCAACGAACGGAACTTTTAACTAGCTAGATATATTTGGCTTTTTTAGACATCCGATGTCGAATAAATATGTTGCAAATCGTTGGTATCATACGGGAAATACCAGTACCGAAAGTCCCACTCATCTATTTTTGTGAAATAAACCATAGGTAGTGAGTTATTGACAGAATGTGAGCAGTTCTGTGGATACCAATTGCGCGCCCATCTGGCTTGGCAGACAACAGGGCTAGGACAAGCATCCACAACGAGCTGACACACGTCCCGGATAGATCAGAAGGAAAAACAAGTCCATCGATTCCAAGCCAACTGTGCCCCAGACAGGATTCGAACCTGCGACCTTTCGCTCCGGAGGCGAACGCTCTATCCACTGAGCTACTGGGGCCAAGTAACAACGCTGTAAACTTTACACTAATTTACCAGCCATTGACCGCGTTCTTTCAACAAGTCAATTAAACGACTAGGGTAATCGGTGATAATCCCATCCACCCCCAAATCCAGTAATCTAGCCATTTGAGCCGGATCATTCACCGTCCAAACGTGCACTGCCAGCCCCGCAGCATGTGAGGTATCTACAAAACGGCGATTGACCACACGAACAGTTCCTTTCCTTTCTGGCACCTGCACGGCACGTACGTGTTGGTCGCGTTTTGGTACTCTCCAAACCGCAGGCGAAGTTAGCGTTCGGGTCGCACCCCATAGTCGCACTACCGCACCTACTCCCAAAGAAGTAGTTAAATCTGGGCGATCCCACTGACTGCGAATCTGCTGCAAGCGCTTCTCAGAAAAGGAGGCCAATAGTACTCGATCAAACGCATCGGCCTTAGCAATTACTTGCAATAGAGGCTCTACCACTTCATCAGTTTTTGCATCTAAGTTAAAATACAAATTCGGAAATTCACCCAAGACATCAGATAACAACGGCATCTGTTCACCGTTAGCTGAACGAAATCGCAGCAGTTCTCGGTAAGTGTAGTCGCTCACTTGACCGACTACCCCATAGGTGCGCCGTAAAGTTAAATCATGAGTCAAGACGACCAGTCCATCTTTAGTCACCTGGGCATCCGTCTCTAAATGAGTTACCCCGATCTGACTGGCGTGGCGAAATGCTTGCCAAGTATTTTCCGGGGCTTCTGCTCCTCCTCCTCGATGTGCCAACACAATTGGGCAAGGTGCAGCTGCCACCGGAATCATCGTACCTCTTTGCTAATAATTTGCCGTTTCGTTAGGACAAGGTTCTAGAAGTTTTGGCTTGGATTATGTCCCGCACTTCACCTACCAGCTCTTCCAATACGTCTTCCAAAAACAACACGCCCACATCGCGCGTATCCGCAGCCTCCGCATCCTCCACAATCACTAAATGGGCGCCAGTGGATTGCATTTTCCGCAGCGCATCTTCCAATTCGGTGTCCGCACCAATGCGTTCGATTTTCCGCAAGTGTTTCTGCGTAATCGGCTCTTGGCGCTGCTGTTCGCTAGCATGTAGCAGATCCTTCAAATGCACGTAGCCGGCGACACGGTCTTGCTCATCAGTAACCGGAAAGCGAGAAAATCCACGCTCAGCAATTACTTTTTCAATCTCTGCTGGAGTCGAAGTAATCGGTACCGTGACGACTTTATCCCGTGGCACCATGATCGACCTGGCAGTTTCGGTTGAAAATTCTAGTGTGCCCGATAGCAGACCTAGTTCATCTCTGAGTTTGCCCTCTTGTTGAGATACTTCGACAATTGAGGCCACCTCTTGCGCAGTGTAAGTCGACTGGATTTCAACTTTTGGCTCCGCCCCAAAGAGACGAACAAAAAAATTCGCAATGTGATCCAACCCCACCACAATTGGACGCAAAACGTGACCGATCCGCACCAGTAAAGGAGCTGTCCACAACAAAACTCTTTGTGGCTCGGCAATAGTCATATTTTTAGGCAACATCTCGCCAAACACTACGTGCAAGTACAAGACCAACACCAAGGCGATTACGAATGCTACTGCGTGAGCAGCAGCTTCACTGAGCCCCACAGACTCAAATGGCCCTAACAATAAATCAGCAATTGCTGGCTCAGCCACTGCTCCTAGTGACGTGGACATTACCGTAATTCCTAGTTGACAAATCGACAACATCAACGACACGTGTTCTAGCGCATAAAGAGCATATTTTGCCCCTTTTTTGCCAGCTTCAGCCAGTGGCTCGATTTGGGCTCGCCTGGAAGAAGTAACCGCAAATTCGGCGGCCACAAAAAACGCATTTATGACCAATAGTAGGACTGTCAGTACAATCCCTAAAACCGGATTCACAACACCACCTGTTCTTCCGATTCCTCAGATTGCTTAGGTGTCACCAAAATCTGGGTTACTCGCCGTCCACTCATTTGCGACACCTGCAGTGCGCAAGTATCTAGTTCCACTTTGTCCTTGTATTGCGGCATTCTGGCTAGCTTGTACATAATCAGCCCGGCTAGAGTTTCATATGGTCCGTCGTCTTCCACCTGGATGTCAAGTAAATTAGCCAACTCATCTGGACGTAAAGTTCCTGGCACCAGATAAGTCCCATCTGTATTCTCTAGAATGCGACGCTTTCGCTTGTCATGTTCGTCGGAGACTTCACCGACAATCTCTTCCACCACGTCTTCTAGGGTGACCATTCCCGCAGTCCCGCCATATTCGTCCACCACGATGGCAGTTTGCATGCCTTCTCGACGCAATTCAGCTAACAAGCCAGCAATCCCCAGGGTCTCTGGCACTTTTTGCGCAGATACACACACACTTGGGTTAGTTACCAGCACTTGCTGGCGTTTCTCATAAGGCACGGCAATGGCTCGACGTAGATTCGCCAACCCCACGATATCATCAGTGTTCTCTCCCGTGACTGGAAAGCGCGTGTGCCCGGTTTTGCGAGCTAAATCAATCAAATCAGCTGCTGATGCCGTAGAGGGGATCGTGGTCATCCGCCCGCGATCTGTCATCACATCTTGGGCGGTTAGTTCTGCCATGGTGATGGTGTTGATGAACAAGTTCGCTGTGGATTCATCCATCGTACCCTCGTCAGCTGAATGCCTAACCAGTGACGCTAGTTCACTAGCTGAGCGAGCAGAAGAAATCTCTTCTTTTGGTTCAATGCCTAAGCGATGCAGCAAAGCATTAGCCGACCCATTCAGCATCCGAATGATCGGACGAAAGAGCCAGCTAAAGGCCAACTGCAAGGGGGTGACCAATTTAGCAGTGCGAAGTGGTTCTGCTAATGCCAAGTTTTTTGGTGCTAGCTCGCCAAACAGCATCGAAAATGCATTGATCAAAAGCGCCGAGATAACGGTTCCCAACGTTACCGCCAAGGCAGCAGAGAGCCAAACCGATAAACCATCACCCAACAAGTCGGCCAGCGCCACCTGAGTCGTATAACCCAGCAAAATAGTGGTCAAAGTAATTCCAACTTGTGCCCCAGAAAGTTGCGTGGACAAGCTTTTGAGGGCTTTGAGAACTGGTTTAGCTCGTTTGTCGCCTGCTTGGATTCGTGCTTCCACGGAAGTTTGGTCTAATGCCACTAAGGCGAATTCGGCGGCCACGAACACGGCAGTTCCCAGGGTGAGCACAACTCCTAACACTAAGTACAAAATGTCGCTCAACACGCTTTACCCCTTCGTCGGGATTGAGGGAATTTACTGGAAACAAAAAGTTGGCTTGTATCGCGTAACAACCGGACGCGAGATAGGAAAGTAACCCGAAAATTGGTTTGCTCACGTTGGGAAAGAGTAGCCGACTCTAGAAAATCTACAGGTGTGCTGCAAGTAGAAAAAGAACTTCGTTCACCGGAAGAGTGAAATCGAACGAGCGCATCGAAGCCCCGCTCAATTCGCACCCGTCTATTGTCTTCGTCACTTTTATCAGGAGGTTGAGATTCGTCTCGGTCGGTATTTCGACCGCATCTGTCACTGTCCATAGTGCTTGCTACTCTACCGCTTTTACTCCGTTGTGAAAAGTGCGCTAGGAAATTCCTCTGACCTATCTGATCCACTAACAGAACCAGCGGCTACAGGAACGATAGAGAAAAGAGAACAAAAAGACTAGAGACACGCAAGAGCAATAAACGATAAAGAAAAAGATTAAAAGGGCGGGAGCCAGTTAAGGGAGTGACCGACACAAATCCATCGATACAGTACCTCGACAAATGAGCGGCACTGTCGATAGTGTGTCGGCCAGCAAAGCTTGGATAGCGATAATCCCTTACGCGTTTGGACGCTTCCCATGGTTGGCAGCGTTCTTTGCACGAGAGCGACGCTTACGTCCGCGCTTACTCATTTTCGCCCTCCTTTTGAGCGTACTGTATCTTTTGCAACGTCCCCCATCATTGCACAAGGTGGCATTTAGGTAAACTGCATCTACTACACTTTAGTGAGATTCACTCGTTTGCTAGAATTACAGGACAACCAACTATGAAATTGATTCGAGGCCTATCCCGCCAGATGTTTGCCATCTCCAAGGCTAAAGAAGGCTGTGACGCGATCATAAATTCCAAGCAGCACGCCGAAAAATTCCAAACTGCCTACAAGGCTTTGCCCAGCGAGAAGCTGCCTCAAGTTGACCAAAAGACGGCAGAATACTTGTCAATTGCTCTAGGCACGGTACAAGTGGTGGCCGCAGGAGCAGTTTGGCTGAAATTTTCCCCTAAAACTGCTGGAGCTTTACTGACAATAATTCAAATTCCTGTCACCTTAGTGCGTTGGCTAGCAAAGTAAGCCCAAAACTAGCAATGAATGATAATCAACTAGCAGCCGATAAAACTCGGGCGGAGCAGTTAGCTACCAGCAACACACCGACAACACCAAGCGACACGGCCAGTAGGGCAGTCTCAGCAAACAGTCTTGCTGAAATAATAGCAGTGGACAAAGCTAATAGAATGAGCCAAACTGATGAACCTGGTAAGGGTAAAACAATCCCGAAGGACGAGTCTAGTCACAGCTCTAGTGAAGTAACTCCAGTGGATTCGTGGCTCGCACCAGTTTCTAGTGGACCACTAGATGTCTACGTGCAGCTGCCGGGTTCTAAATCTCAAACTTCTCGCGCGCTAGTAATTGCCACCATTGCTGACCGGCCTGTGCAGATTAGAGGAGCTTTAGCTGCCCGCGATACGCTTTTAGCTGCTGCCGCAATGCAAAGTTTTGGCGCAAAAATTGCGGCTAATCCAGTCGACCTGGCAAAGACAACCGACCCAGCCAAAACGACTAACCCAGCGGATAAGATCAACACTGAAGATGCGACCGCAGGTACAACGACGGGAAGTAAGGGCAGGGACACTGACACTTTGGTGGTTACTCCGCCGGTAAAACTGCAAACGGCCGGTCAAATCGACTGTGGGCTAGCTGGAACTGTGATGCGCTTTGGGCCAGCACTAGCAGCCTTTGCCAACAATGCCACCGATTTCGATGGAGATGAAGCCGCCAAAAAGCGGCCACTAGCACCGCTCTTGGCGGCTTTGACAGATTTGGGGGCCAACGTTGAATACTTTGGTCAGCCCGGATTTTTGCCATTTCAAATTCAGCCGATCAAAACTTTTGGAGCAAACCTACCGACCATTAACCAATTCCGACATTCCACTGGTTTGCCAGTAGACCTAGATATCGCCCCGAACACAAAAGTGTTGCAGGTTGACACTACGACTTCTTCACAGCATTTATCGGCTCTATTGCTGGCCTCTCCACTATTTTCTGAACCCGTGGTGATTGTGGCGCAAGGGAAGCTGCCCTCTCGTCCCTACGTGCAGATGAGTGTCAAAATGTTGCAAGACCAGGGCATAAAAATTCGTCAGCTAACTGGCACAATGTGGTTGACTGACCCGTCTAGACCCCAGGGAAAGACGATTCAAGTAGAGCCAGATTTGTCGAATGCCGGCCCTTTCCTAGCTGCTGCGCTAGTTTGTGGCGGCTGTGTCAAAATCCCCAATTGGCCCACTGAAACTAATCAAGTGGGCCAATATTGGGTTCCCATCCTGCGCGAATTGGGAGCCAAAGTAGAGCTGAAAAATACTAGTGGCGAAACTACTTTAGTTGTCAGTGCGCCAGCGGGTCATCGTTGGCCGGGGGTTACAATGGATATGTCAGCTTATGGTGAACTAGCTCCCACTTTGGCTGCTCTGTGTGTGCTCGCCGATTCTCCATCCCAATTGACCGGGATTGGCCATTTACGTGGACACGAAACTAACCGGTTGGCGGCCATCGTCACTGAAATTCGCCGAGTGGGCGGTCAAGCACAAGAATTGCCCGACGGACTGCAGATTATTCCACTTAGTGAGGGTAGAAAGTCTTTGCAAGCCGCGACTTTGCACAGCTATGCTGATCACCGGATGGGTACTTTTGGTGCGATTTTAGGTTTGGCCATTCCTGGGGTGCGAGTACAAGATATCGAGTGCACTGCTAAGACTTTGCCCGATTTTCCTAAACGGTGGCAAGCCATGTTAGCTGGGGTCAGCTGCCCGCCACCTCTATCGCTAGCCGCATCTTTACCAAATAACGATGGGAACTTTGGTGTGGGCTCGGTTGGCTGCTGTGCGAATTTGGGCGAGGACAGCTAAATTTGGTGAACACACACAAGGATTGGCCTGAGCACAGAGTCAAGATGCGCACTAAACGTGGATCTCGGCCACGCACGAAACGCCGCCCTGGCCACGAAAAAGCGCCACTGGGCTTGGTGATTGGAATTGATCGAGGCCGCTACACAGTGGCTCTTGAACCGCCAGCAGACTGCCAGTGCTCTGATTCTTTCTATGCCGATTCTACTACGACTACTATAGCTGATTCTTTGTTGCAGGCCATCAAAGCTCGGGAACTTCCGCGCGGCTCTGTAGTGGTCGGAGATCGAGTCCGTTTGGCCGGCGACCTATCTGGACGAAAGGACACTTTGGCGCGGATCGTCAAGGTGGAACAACGCCAAGGTCTGCTGCGGCGCTCCTTGGAGGAATACGCGGGTGAGCGCGGCGAAAAGGGCATCGTGGCAAACGCCGATTACATGATGATTGTAACTGCCAGCACTAATCCCCCACCGCGAGTAGGGATGGTAGATCGTTGTTTAGTAGCGGCTAGTGAAGCAGGAGTTACCCCAATTCTCTGTATAACTAAAACTGATTTGGCTAATCCTGTGCCCTTTGTGGAAAATTTTCGTGGTTTCGACTTATTGGTTGAATACATTGGTCTGGACGATTTTTCTGCCCTCCAGAGAATTTACTCGCGTTTGGAAAACCATTTTTCGGTGCTAGTTGGACATTCTGGGGTAGGCAAGTCGACGCTCGTCAACAATCTCGTCCCCGAAGCCAACCGCACGGTCGGGGCAGTCAATCAGATCACGGGGAAAGGCCGTCATACTTCCACCAATATAGTGGCTTTGCCCCTCCAGCCGAGGGGCTGGATAGTGGATACGCCGGGAATGCGCTCATTTGGCTTGAGCCACGTCACTAATGACGACGTACTTGCAGCTTTTCCCGGACTATTGGAAGCCAGCGAGTTTTGTTTGCCAAATTGTACTCACCTAGCGAACGAACCAGATTGTGCTCTGGATCAATGGGCGCAAAAAACAGCTACTTTTGCCCACGACACCATCGGGGTTTCTTCTCGCTCAGGCATCGTAGAGCGAGCGCGCAAATTGCTCAAAGAACCAAGTTTTACGGGCTAGTCGCACGCCGTTTGCCGGACAATTCAGACAAACTAATTACGAGCTCAACCGGGGAACAAATTACTTTGCACTTTACGTTGGAAAACCAAAAAATATTCGTTTCTATTTTGTGGGACGATTCTCCCAATCCAAGTGCTGTAGAACTGTTTGATGCAGTAATCCATTCGTGGCTAAAGCACACCTACCCCAGGGGCCAGGCTCGCCAGATAGGGAGGTAAATTGACCGCCAGCTTCTTGGACAATTGCCACTAGGGCCGCCATGTCGTACACCTCTAACTCGGGTTCAGCCGCAATATCTACCGCTCCCTCAGCTACCAGCATGTAACTCCAAAAATCGCCGTAAGCGCGGGCTCGCCACGTGCTAGCTTGTAGATCCAAAAATTGCGTCGCTCGTCCTTTTTCCACCCAGCCTGCCAGCGAAGAAAATGACAGTGATGCTTCACTCAAAGAGGCTATTTTCGATACGCGGATTTGTCGACGGCGCAGCAAAGATCTCCCTGTGTGGGCTCCTAAACCCTTAGCCGCCCACCAGCGCATTCCCAAGGCTGGGGCTGAAACTAACCCCATGACCAGTTCGTCTTCCTCTACTAACCCGATGAGAGTAGCCCACACCGGTACTCCGCGAACAAAGTTTTTGGTTCCATCGATTGGATCGATAATCCACTGGCGGCTGACGCGAGAATTTAGTTCAGCAGAGTTGGCACCGCCTACTCCTTGTTCTTCTCCATAGACGCTGTCTCTGGTACGCGATTTAGACAAATCCTGACGCAGCATTTCTTCGATTGCCTGATCCGCATCTGTTACCGGCGTCAGATCGGGTTTGGACTCAACTTGTAGGTCCTCGGACAAGAAGCGTTTCATCGACACGCTGTCAGCTCTGTCGGCCAAAATATGTGCGAGGCGCAAGTCATCAAGATAACGACGTTCAGGACTCATGGCATCAGGTTAGTGCTTTCAGCTAACATCAGCATGTGAAACGCAAATTTTTGATGATTTCCAATCGACCAAATCAACGAGTAGCGGTGTCGGAGCGTGAGGCTTTTCTGC
This sequence comes from uncultured Actinomycetaceae bacterium, assembly GCA_965120455.1. GTDB lineage: Bacteria > Actinomycetota > Actinomycetes > Actinomycetales > Actinomycetaceae > Scrofimicrobium. The sequence continues at coordinate 12,452 of CBCPNB010000045.1, forward strand.
GCTTTACCGGGCTGGATGAAACAGAATTGCAGTGGGTTCGCCTAGAACACGGGGAAATGCCTGAAGTGAATTTTCACACTCTACAGGGCATTATCATGTGTGGTTCTTCAGATGACGTGTCGGCACCGCAAAAGTCCGCAACCACGCTCAAAAATGAAACTTTTTTGCGCGATTTGCTGCGGCAAATCATCGACAAAGACTTCCCGTTTTTAGGGGTTTGCTATGGGTTAGGTCTATTGACCGATGAATTAGGAGGCACAGTTGGCTACGACGTCAGTGAAGATATTCAAGCCTCCCACCTATCGGCAACCAAGGCGGGACGAGCTGACCCTTTGGTGTCAGTGTTGCCCAACAAGTTTCGCGCCTATGTTGGTCACCACGAATCAGTATTGGAACCAGCAGCTGACTCGACGGTATTGGTTACTGGCGAGCAAGCTCCCTGCCAGATGGTGCGCGTTCAGCAGAACTTGTATGCCACCCAGTTTCACCCCGAGTTAGATTTGGCTGGAATTTTGTTGCGCATAGAGGTCTTTGCTGACGCTGGCTACTTTCCAACCGAGGATCGCCATCTCGTTGAAGAACGAGTTCGCGCATACGATGTTTCCAGCGTGCACCAGTTACTTAGCCGCTTCGTCGAAATTTACAGCTAGCTACTCGCGTGCGGGGAAACTAAAACCAGCGCGCAAGTCAAACCGGCCAGGTTTAGTTATCCATTTGCCGGGAAGCTATTTATTTTCCGAGTAAGTGGAAAGTATTTGCCAGCGCTCAACTGGAGAAAACCACTCCAGTGGCTCACTGTCAATTTGGGCAACTAGCTCGTCTGCCTCGAGTTGAGAATTCGTTTTCTGTAGTCGGGCGATCAGGGCTTGCCCAGTCCAGCCATCAATGTGAATCGACTCCGCGTTAGACCAATCTAGACTCGCACGCTCCCCTTCGGCCACAATAACTACTCGGAGTGGAGCTGCATCTAGGTTGTACACTAGTTCCAGGGAAGCGAAAGCCGCCTCGTATAAAACTTGTTCACCAGCTACCTCAATTTCCTCACGGGAAGCATTTGGCAGCTCAACGAATTCTAGTGCCCTGTGCACGGGTAAAGCTGGCTGCTCCAGATCCGCAATAGTTGCTGGGAGGTAGAAACGCATATCCACTATTTTGCCACGGATTTTAGTCAAACTTCACCGTCGGCAGTGGTACTGGTATGTGGCGTATGAGTGCCCGGAATTAGTGTGACCTAGTGTTTACCGGCAAATCTGCTTGTCTGGGTGGCCAT
>CBCPNB010000046.1:0-35019 GCA_965120455.1 uncultured Actinomycetaceae bacterium
AATATATAAAATTTCTAGTTCAATAATCGCACAGCAATTTTACCAAACTGCTTCGCAATCATTATTTACTCCCTAATATGGAGATTGTGATCATGGTGTTCAGCAATGAAGTTGGCACATAGTCACGTCCACATCGAGGAGGAAAAATGATTATCCACTGGCTTCGAACAACCAAGGTTGCAGCTGTCCTTTTGTTAATTATTCGCCTATATTTAGGTTACTCATGGATCAGCCATGGACTCGAAAAAATCACCGGAGGATTTACAGCACAAAACTTCATGTCCAATATTGTTGCCTCTCCTGTCACCGGCACAGATGGAAGTGAGCTCTATCCTTGGTTTACTTGGTTTATTGAGCATTTGGCCATGCCTGCCACTGGGTTCCTCAACTTCATGGTTCCCATAGGTGAATTGGCAATTGGTTTGGGCTTCATTTTTGGCACTTTCACACAACTGGCTTGCTTTTTCGCTTTACTATTGAACTTCTCGTTCTTTTTTGGCGGAACAGTGTCAGAAAATCCCAAGTTTATTCTGCTACAAATATTCATTATAGTAGCAGGAGCAAATGCGGGTCGAATCGGTTTGGACCGGTGGGTAATTCCATTTATTCGCCGCTATCTATTCAGGCTACCTGAAGAAAAATGGGTACTCATTCCGGAAAATAATTCAGAAAGTCTACACTCCTCTAGAACTGTTAAGAACGCCACCGCTGTGGATATCAATACAGCTGGAGCTGCCAGCAATAGTGTGAGCGGCGGTGATTTTGGAGTCGGCTCTGAAAGTTCCTAACACCACTTTCCCGGCTACATTTGCGAGCTAGCAGAGGTAGTCATAGTTCTATTTCTGCAAAAGTTTTTGCAGAAGATGCTGGGTGCGACTGGGATTCTCTGCAGAATTTTCCGGGTCGCACCCACACTGGCTTATCTTTACCGTGTTCTAGTTTTGTCTCTCTTTCCACCAGTTCAATAAGCGTTGCGTTGCTGCTTCTACGCCTAAAGGCCCTTCTTCCATGCGGATCTGCATCAAAAACTTGTAAGCTTGTCCTACTTCTCGCCCCTCTTTGAGTCCCAAAATTTGCATAATTTGGTGTCCATCTAAATCTGGACGGATGGCATCTAGCTCTTCTTGTCGGCGCAGTTGAGCTAAACGGTACTCTAAATCGTCGTAAGCGGCAGTCAAAAAATTTGCTTTGCGTTGGTTACGAGTCGTCACATCGGCGCGAGTCAGCCTGTGTAAACGCTCCAATTGATCCCCAGCATCAGTAGCGTATCTGCGCACTGCCGAATCAGTCCAACTGGCTTCACCGTAACCATGGAACCGCAAATGTCCAAACACCAGGCTCGTCACAGCCTCAGTAGTCGCCTTGTCGTATTTTAGGTCGCGCATACGTTTTCGAGCCATTTTGGCGCCAACTACTTCATGGTGGTGGAATGATACTTTACCCCCGGGCTCGAATTTGCGGGTAGCCGGTTTGCCGATGTCGTGAAACAAGGCTGCCAGCCGCAACACCAGGTCGGGTCGAGGACAAGGACCGTCCTTGTTTGTTTCTAACGCAATCGCTTGATCTAACACAATTAGAGTATGTTCGTATACATCTTTGTGACGACCATGTTCGTCGACTGCCTCCACTAATTTGGCAATTTCTGGAATCACTCGATCGACAATTCCCGTATACACCATTAATTCCAAGCCACGACGGGGAAATATCGCCGTCATGAGCCGCGAAAATTCAGCTTGAATGCGTTCAGCTGAAACAATGGAGAGACGGTCAGCCAGTTTGCGCATTGCCCCTATTACTTGTATATCCACGTCGATTGCCAGTTGGGCGGCGAATCTAGCCGCCCGCATCATCCGCAGGGGGTCGTCACTAAAAGATTGCGTGGCACTAGCGGGAGTTCTCAAAATTCCCCTGGCTAGATCGTCCAACCCGTTATAGGGATCCACCAATTTCAAATTGGGCAATTGCATAGCTATCGCATTTACGGTGAAATCGCGGCGCGACAAATCGCCTTCCAGGCTGTCTCCGTATTGCACTTGCGGTTTTCTCGACTCCGGATCGTACTCTTCTGTCCGATATGTGGTAACTTCGACCAGTAAGTTTCCTTTTCGAGCACCAATTGTGCCAAAGTTGCGACCAACGTCCCAGATTTTGTTGGCCCATTGTTTCAATATTTTCTCGGTTTCATCCGGATGGGCGGAAGTAGTCAAATCAAAATCGTGCGGAATAACTCCCAAAAAAGCATCGCGAACTGGTCCGCCAACCAGCGATAATTCTTGTCCAGCGGCCGCGAATAAGTGGGCTAAATCCATGATTTCTACAGGTAAATGCTCGAACGCACGTTTGGCGTTAGCCAGCATTGTAGGAATATCACCCGCGCCAACCAGCTTGACTGGAGAATCTGCCAACTGGGGGGCGCCTAAAGCTAAGTCCGTCGAAATCAAATCCACCAATTTTCTCCCTCTCTGGCTGTCTTATTCCCTTAGTTTGCCCGTCCCACCCCGTGCTCATTCTATTTAAGTCAGTTTTCCACCGCCGGTGGATAGCAAAACCTAGGCAAACTGTGATTTTATTTATTGACAGTCCATGGATTTGCCAGCTCTGCTCCAAAGCAAACTGTGCGAGTGCTACAAAGTCCTAGGTCGATGCGCATAGACTTAGATCATGGGTTCTCGAGATCACCGCCGCATTCGTTCCATGCGCACACAAATGGTGCCTTGGGGGACTCATGATGCTCAAAATAGCGACAGTCTAGTTGCCAATCGGATATCTGCGTCTACTTCATCCCGTTTGACGCCCTCCAGGTACGAGGTTTCAGCAGGCGGTATTTGCGTCAAAGTCCAAGATGGCCTCCCCTACGTGGCGGTGCTAGCTCGGCGAACTCGCACCGCCGATTTGGAGTGGTGTTTGCCGAAAGGACATTTGGAGCGCGGAGAATCTGCAGCAATGGCGGCTTTACGCGAGTTACGCGAAGAAACCGGGATCCAAGGACGGATCATTTGTTCAATTCGCACAGTCAATTACTGGTTTTCTGGGAAAAATTTTCGCGTGAATAAAACGGTGCACCATTTTTTGATGGAATACGTGCATGGCTTTTTGACCGTCAACGACGACCCTGACTGTGAGGGTGAGTACGCCCAGTGGGTAACCCTGACTGATCTGCAAAAATTGCTGGCTTATCCAAATGAACGCAAAGTGGCGCAAGCGGCCTACAATTTGTTGTATCCCGACGCGAAAATTATCTCCCCGGTGGGAACGCCAAGAGAGTGCGAGGCCATTCGTGACCAAAGTCTAGGCAGTATTTCCTCGACAAGTGCGCCAGAAGAGGTAGAGGGATGTGGAGACTGGATCAAAAGCGGTTGTACCTCTCTGCAGGTAAGTCAAGAGCCTGAACAGCCAAAATCAAAAGCTGATAATTCTGTGGGTAAACAATGAGAAATTACTGGATAAAATCTATTATTTGCGGATGTACTGCCGGTTTGGCCCTTAGTTTTCTTAGTGGAATAACTGGATTTTCAGTATTTTTAGAGAACTCCCATGCTGCTGACAGCGAATCATCAAATTCGGCAGATACTTCGCCAGCCTTAGTTATCACCGAGTTGACTCCCGAAGTATTAACAGATGGACAAACCATTACTATTTCGGGTAGTGCCAGTGGGTTCAGTGGAAACTTCTCGGACTCGCAATTGCAAGTATTTTTGACACAAACTCCGTTGCAGTCAATGGAGGAAGTCGACTCATTTATAGACGCTGGTACAGATAGCAGCGACACCGGCGAAGCTGAGTCTACCTCTTTTTCTCGTACGTTGATTGCTAACTTCAGTGTGAGCGACTTTGCCAGCGACGTCAGCTCTACCGGCGACCAAGAAGTTGACGACACAGCAGATACTAACGTTTACGATCAAGCGGATGGATCACTAGAGTTTTCTATCCAGATCAGTGCTAATTCCCTTCCCTATTTATCCTGGGGGCAATGGGGGCCTTTTGGCCTGGAGGTTACGCTAACTGATTCAAACGCGGATGGTTCGAGCACTACTGCCACCACCGATGATGTAACCACGTTGACAGGGCGAACGATTTTGCTCAGGTACAGTCAATCGGTCACCACCACGGGAACAGGTTCTGTGGCGACAACCAATATTGCAGTATTGGTGTACGAGCAGGCTGGCACCGTGGATACTAGCACCGGTAAAGCCAACAGCTCAGTCTCCACAGTTTCTGTGCGAGATGGAGTTTCATTCGCTGTCTCCCCCACTTTCTTGTATAGCAGTGGCCTCAACGATGAACAAAGCGCCCGCCGAGATGAATTACTGGCCTCCGCTACCGATCTGGTAGTGACAACGGCAGGAGAGGCTGACTTGGGTTTGCTGACTGCCGCCACTGCTGCTTTGGGTCAAGACAGTGCAGCTGCTGAACTATTGCAGTTGGCAGCCGATTCGAAAACTTTGGATACATTTGGTAACAGTCACCCCGAGTTGGCCGATCTGGTAAGTGACCCTACTGCGACCACGAGCAGCACCGATTCCGGTAGCAATACGCAAAGCTCTAAGGATGCTGACACTAGTTCAGAGGACATCAGTAGCGCTAGCTCTGAAGACACTAGCAACACTAGTTCCGAAAATGTTACTAACGCCACCTCAAATGAAATAACAGCAAATATTTTGACCAACTACGTGACTGCCTCCACACAATGGTTTGGGGCGGATCTATTCACCTTGGGTACAGACCAAGTGTATTTAGCCCCCAGCCGAGGCCTAGAGCAATCTGCTTCCAGTCTGGTTACGCCAACTTCCGCGCTGCGAATACTCTCTGATGGCACCCAAACCTATGATGACGCCGGCATGACAGTTTTGGATTCGTGGAGTCAGGCCGCCCAATTATTGGCCGAGAATCCAGAATCCACGGAAGAACAACTGTTGAATCGACAAAAATTGCGGGCTCTGAGCGCATTGTTGACCAACGAAGACTTATCCGACCAACGCACCATGTTCGTGCATTTGGCAGCAGAGGTGCAAGACTCCAATTTGGACTCTCGTCTGGCAGCATTGTTGGACAACCCGTGGGTAAATGGAATTTCCATATCGGAAGCCGCCGATTCGGCTATTTCTACAGTGGAGCGCCAAGCTGTGGAGGCAGTGGATGCCAGTTCACTCCTAGAAGTTAGTGAAACTCTGGAACAGTTGCTCGCACAATACGACCAAGCTCAAAGCGTAGTAGAGGTTTTGTATCGGGCGGGCAGTACTCTAGAGGTTGTCTCCTCTGGATTTTCTAGCTCCAGCCAGGTGGAACAAAGTGAGCAAAACTCAGATAGCCAAAGTGACTCCAACCAAAATCAAAATAACAACCTCAATGGTTCTAATGCCGATTTTTCTGGAAACAACTTTGCCGATGTAGATTCAAATGAGGCTAATACGAGCAGTTCTGGCGATAGTTCAGATGCCAACGCATCTGGCGAAACCACTGGAACTACCGAAGAGAACTCCAATTCTGCAACAGGAGATACCAATAGCAGCACAAACTCGCAGATAGCTAATTCGTACAAAGATATCTACCTGAATTTGACGGCCACTGTTCTTTTCCCGCTATCGACGTTATCGACGACAACCAGTGATGCCACAGCGACTGATACTGACGCGACCACACAAATCAATCAACAAAGCGAAATTGCTCTGGATTCCTTAAATTCAACTTCCGATTTCATTCAAGCAGAGTCAACGCAAATAACGCTGATCAATTCCAGTGCCAGCTTGCCTTTTACGATTACTAGCCAAGCAGATGTCCCCTTAGAGGTGCAAGTCGAGCTAGTTACTTCAGATCCACGTCTACAAGCTCAAAATTCTGTGTCAGTTACCCTCAATCCGCATTCTTCGACTACTGTAGAAATCCCTGTTACTGCCGTTGGAAATGCTGACGTGACTGTACAAATCAATGTCACCAGCAGCAATGGGGTAACCCTAGACCAATCCAGTTTGATGAATGTGCGAGTATATGCGAATTGGGAGGACACTCTGATGGTTGTGGTCAGCTGTATCCTCGTAGTGCTGTTTGTTGGTGGCCTGATTCGCACTATTCGACGGGGCCGCAGGCGGACATATGAGTAAAAAAGCAAATCCCTCCAAACCCAACCCCCCTGAATTAGCCGATATATTTGACAAAGATCATGCGCGCGATATGGATGAAACCAGCGTCATTGATCTGAATTCGACCCCCAAAAAACAATCACTGTTAAAGTCTTCAGCATTGATGGCGTCAGGCACGTTATTCTCGCGCATTTTGGGATTCATCAAAAGTGCCCTGTTGGTAGCGGCAATTGGAGTATCAGCGGGGGTGGCCGACTCTTTTCAGTTGGCCAATACATTGCCGCAAACTGTCTACAATTTATTAGCTGCAGGCATGCTGGACGCCATCTTAATTCCCCAGATTGTGCGGGCTTTAAAACAAAAATCGGGGCAAATATACGTCAACCGCTTGCTGACACTTTCTGGCACGATTTTGTTTTTGATGACTGTGGTAGCGTTGATTGCCGCTCCCCTGTTGGTGATCATCAACGCTGGGTCATTTACCCCCGAAATGCGCATGCTGGCCATCACCTTTTCTCTTTGGTGTTTGCCGCAGATCTTTTTCTATGGGTTATATAACCTGCTGGGCGAGTTATTGAATGCTCGCGGCGTTTTTGGCCCATACATGTGGGCTCCAGTGATCAACAATGTGATTGCAATTGTTGGATTGGTGGCCTTTATTTCCATGTGGGGTTCTTCTGGCGAGATTCGTGAAATTGAAACTTTTACCACCATCCAAGTAGTGGTGTTAGCAGGCTCATCCACACTGGGTGTGATCGTTCAAGCTTTGTTCTTGTTGATCCCCATGCGTCGCTCCAATGTGAAGTTTTCGTTGGATTTTCACTTCAAGGGCACTAGTTTTAAAGCTGCTTCCAAGGTGGCTGGCTGGACATTCGCTACTCTGATGGTCAGTCAAGTCGGCGTTTTATCTACCAATAACCTGGCGACGCGTGCCTCTAGCTGGACGGAAGTAACCGGTGAGGTAGTAGCTTCCTTACAGGCCTACAACTACGGCTTCATGGTTTACATGGTACCCCAGTCCTTAATTTCCTTGACTTTAGCTACTGCTATTTTTACGCGTATAAGCCATCACGTTGCCGATCGACAGTGGCGCAAAGTGGCCGAAGACTACGAGGGCGGCATTCGGATGATCACCATGCTCTCGTTCTTGGCAGCAGCGGTAATCATCGCAACAGCTCAGCCCATTATGCAAATCATTTTGCCCAGTTTTGATGCGCATTCTGCTTCCATGTATGGCAATATTTTGGCTGCCTTGATTCCGGCCGTGGCTTCAACCGGGATCATCATGTTGTCACAACGCATGTTTTTTGCATTCGAGAACGCTAAACCCGTGTTTTTGATGGGGATCGTGCCCACAATTTTACAAGTTATTGTTGGCTGGACGCTATTTTTCGTGCTGGAACCACAATTTTGGACTATTGGAGCTAGTATAGCGGAAACTATTTGTCGAATTACTCAAGGTTTTATTGCCTTGTTGTGGACTGCCAGGCTGGTACACACGATCAATGCTGGCCGCCTGGTGGTTTGGTACATCAGGTATTTGATTGCATTCGCTATTTCAGCTGGAATTGGCTGGCTTGTACTGCATTTCTTGGATGCAGCTTCACTGCAGGAAACCACCAGTGGGCGTTTTGTGGATGCTTTGTGGAAATTTGGCGTGACTGCTTTCATCGTGGTGGCCGTATATTGTTTCTTGTTGAGTCGCATTGATCCAGAAACTGTTTCCACGGTCTCGGGCGTATTGTCCAAGCGGTTTGGGCGCTCTGATAAAGCGGCCAGTGTGAGAGCAGAGGCGCGAGTGAGCGTGGAAGAAACTCGCATGTACGGCGATGCCGAACAGCTCACTTCTCCTGGAGATGAAACCGGGCTGCAAACCATTACCCAGCAAATGGCTTTGAGTGCACATTTGCGCAGAAAGCTGGATATTCCTACCTCCTCCCGAGAAGACACCACTGTTCCAGGGAGAGTCTCGATTAGCAAGCGCCTACAGTCGGAGTCTATGAATACTGGTGCTAATCCTCTCGGACAGTACTCCTCTGGACAACCAACGGGTATAGACAGTGTTGGTAGCAGTGGCCAGAGCATCTCGCCAACGGGTGAACACGCCGGTAATGCTGCTGCGAGTAGATTTAGTCTACCTGGATTTGCCGACTCTGATTCTGACGATTCGTTCAGTTCACGCTTTGCCGATAGCCATATCGATGACTTCACCGATAAGTCTGCTCAGAGCACTCACAGTAATCACGACGACGAAGACAGCTTTGATCCAACGAAACCAATGATGGTCTTTGCAATTCTATTGCTACTAGCTGGCTTACTCTTTGCAGTTTTGAACTTGATGCCAATGTTTGGAGCAATGGAGTCGGATTCACAGGATCAAGGAACCAGCCAAAATACTAGTTCGCAAACTACTAGCGATACTTCCGACCCGGATACTTCTACGGGAAGTGCAACCAGTGAAGAAGAGGTTAGCACTACTAGTTCTGTTCAGCCCACTATTTCTTCCATTTCAGTATTTTCCTGGAATGACGACGGTGGGGATCATCCTGAGTTAGTGGAGAATCTCTTTGACGGAGATACTAGCACTCAGTGGTATTCGCGCTACTACAACGTAAACCAGTTCCAGGATTCAACTATGATCGGTCTACTGATTGATTTGGAAAGTGAATCGGAAATTAGTAGTTTGACTTTTGACATTGCGGGTGCAGGAGGTGAAGCTCAGATCCGGATCAACACAGATGGTGACGCTCGCGGCGGGGAAGTAGTCTACACCTTTGAGTTTACCGACTCGCAAACAGTGGTTAATTTGCCGGAAGCGATTAACACTCAACAATTTGCGATTACATTTGTTACGCTTCCAACAGACGATGAAGGTTTGAATCGAGCCAAAATCTCAGAGATAACGGTTGAATGACATGACTGAATACATTGAATGTGACTTGGCGATTATCGGCTCTGGGCCAGCTGGGTATACTGCAGCAATTTATGCTGCTCGCGCTGGATTTCAACCTATTTTGCTAGCTGGAGCGTTAGATGCTGGCGGCGCGTTGATGACTACCACGTTGGTGGAGAATTTTCCAGGTTTTCCCGAGGGGATTGATGGTCCAGATTTGATGGAAGCAATGCGCATCCAGGCTGAGAAATTTGGGACACAAATCCGTTTTGAGGATGTGGATCAGGTTGAGTTTACCCGGCCTGATGGCAAAAAGGTTTTACATACTTATGATGCGGAGATCACGGCTCAAGCGGTAATTGTGGCAACTGGCTCAGCTTATCGACGTTTGGATGTCCCCGGGGAAGAAAAATTGTCCGGACTGGGTGTTAGTTATTGTGCCACTTGCGATGGTTTTTTCTTCAAAGACAAGAACATTGTGGTCATTGGTGGTGGCGATAGCGCGATCGAGGAAGCACTATTTTTGACCCGTTTTTCCACCCAAGTGACTGTGGTGCATCGGCGCGACCAGTTACGGGCCTCTAAAGTGATGGCTAAGCGGGCTTTGGCTCATCCGCAAATCAGATTTGAGTGGAATTCCACTGTTGTCTCGATTGAAGGTGACGAGAAGGTCACAGGTGTTGTCTTGCAGGACAAAATTTCAGGTGAGCAGCGTACACTGCCTAGCGAGGGCGTGTTTGTGGCAATCGGACACTATCCGCGTTCGCAAATTTTCCAGGGTCAGTTGGCTTTGGATAGTGAAGGTTATATAACAGTGGAAAACGATAGTTCACGCACCAATGTGCCGGGAGTATTCGCCTGTGGCGATGTAGTTGATAGGACGTATCGGCAGGCCATTTTTGCGGCAGGAAGTGGTTGTCGAGCTGCTTTGGACGCACAGATGTGGCTGGAGAACTGACGGGGGTTCTTTTGCACCTGACTATCTGGCGTCTTACAGATTTGGGTCAGGCTCTGTGCGTCCGTGAATTTTGGTAGCGGTTTCGACTAGAGGTATATTTTCCTATGTCTACTTCCTTTTTTTACAATCGTTCTGAAGATCAGGATTTGTGGGTAAGTTTGTTTTCTGATCAAGCGATTAATTTGAAGAGTTCTGAAATTCGTGCGCTTTTTTCTGTGGTATCTCGCCCTGAAGTTGTATCTTTGGCAGGGGGAATGCCCAATTTGAAGGATTTGCCTTTGGCTGATATTGGTGAGGCTACGCGTCGTTTGATTGAAAGTGATGGGGCACGGGCTCTGCAATATGGCGATGGACATGGCTGGGATCCTCTGCGGGAGCAAATTGTCGAGTTGATGCGTTATGACGGTATTGTCGATGCCGAGAGTCAGGATGTGGTGATTACGACTGGTTCTCAGCAGGCTTTGGATTTAACAACTGAAATGTTTGTAAATCCTAGCGATATTATTTTGGCTGAATCTCCCTCTTATGTGGGAGCTTTGGGCGTGTTTGGCTCTTATGAGGCCGACGTGCGGCACGTATCGATGGATGAACACGGCCTGCGCCCTGATGCTTTGCAACGCATGATCACTGAGTTGCGGGCTCGGGGCAAGCAAGTGAAGTTTTTGTACACTATGCCCAACTTTCACAATCCTTGTGGAATTACTTTGACTGAGGAACGTCGCCGTCAAGTTGTCGATATCTGTCGAGCCGCCCAGATTTTGATCGTCGAGGATAATCCCTATGGTTTGTTAGGTTTCCACGAGGATCCTCCGGCTTCGATTCGCTCTTTGTGGCCTGAGGGAGTTATCTATTTAGGTTCTTTCTCAAAAATGTTTGCACCAGGGTATCGAATTGGTTGGGCTTTGGCGCCGCGTTTTTTGGCACGTAAGTTGATTCAGGCTGCTGAGGCGGCGATTTTGTGTCCTTCCATGATGGGCCAGATGTCAATTTCTCGCTATTTATCTGATTTTGACTGGTTTACTCAGGTGAAGAACTTCCGTGCCATGTATGAGGAGCGATGGAAAGTCATGAATGCTGCTCTGCAAGAACATATGCCTTTTTGTAAGTGGACTACTCCCAAAGGTGGTTTTTACACTTGGGTGACAGTACCAGATGGGATTGACACAAAGGAAATGCTATCACATGCAGTTGAAGGTCTAGTGGCCTATGTACCGGGAACCGCGTTCTACTACGATGACCGAGGCCGCCACCACATGCGCTTGTCCTTCTGTTACCCCACCCCTGCAGAAATTGAAGAAGGCGTACGCAGATTAGCCAAAGTAGTGCGCAAGGAGATGGAATCGAACGGTATTCAGGTCTGAATATAACTCAATCATGGATAGCATTCGGGTTTGAGAGCGGCATTTACTTAAGAACTATGCTCCTTTACTCACTGATGTTTGAGTCTAGGAGGTCTAAGTCTCTAAGTCTAAATGGCGTACAAGTCCAAGCCAATCTCATTGAAACCAACCTACCGGTATCCCATGTCCAATGGCATACGATCCTAAGCTATATTCAATTTCATTTGTATAGTTTAATCTGGATCGGATCCAATCTCGGTGGCATCTAGTTATTAATATTCAGGAGTCTAGTGGATCTAGTATAGAATCTACTAGACTCCTGTCATCTGAGTTTTGGGTTAGGGAGTAGACCTCGAGATATTTTCAGAAATCTATTGTTGCGTTGCCCTGGAGTAGTAAAAACCCTTCAGAAACCAACGAGAGCACTCTTGTCGCTTTTGTTTCACGTGAAACACATTACTGGGGATTGATTCCGATAATTTCGGCGATCCGTGCCAAATCTGCAGTGTCAGCAAAAGTGATTACCAATCTGCTCTTGCCTTTGCCTTCTACAATCGTCACCTCGGTGTCTAATTTGTCTGCAACTGCTCTAGCCACCGAAGCATTTTCTGGCGAAATCCGGGACGCAGAACGTTTAGTGCGCTCTTTAGTAGACTTCCTTCCGTTAATCTGTTTGACGATTTCTTCTATCGCGCGCACAGACAAACCCTCTTGAATGATGCGCTTAGCCAGCTTCTCCATCGTATTTCGATCATTCACCGAAAGTAAGGCGCGCGCATGTCCAGCTGACAACACTCCTGCCGCTACTTGTCGTTGCACCGTTGGCGGCAACTTTAACAAACGTAAAGTATTAGCAATTTGCGAACGCGAACGCCTAACCCGCTCTGATAAAATCTCCTGAGTACAGTTAAAATCCTCCAATAATTGCTGGTAAGCCGAAGCTTCTTCAATCGGGTTTAGCTGTACTCGATGCAAGTTCTCCATCAGGGCGTCGCGCAACAAATCGTCGTCATCAGTACGACGAACAATAACTGGAATCTCATCTAAATCTGCTCGCTGGGCAGCTCGCCAACGCCGCTCCCCCATAATCAACTCATAGCGAGCATCCGGGTTGTCAACAACATATTGCTCAAGCAGTTCATGCCAATTTTGCCGATCGGCAAAATTTATCGGCCTAACCACAATCGGCTGCAACAAACCGACTTCAGAGATAGACTCAGACAATTCCTGTAATTCATTTTCAGAAAACACTTGCCGAGGCTGACGTGAATTAGGGGTAATCCACTTTGGACTCAACATTCCAAACGTCATTCCTGGAACAACAGTTAGCGAGTCATTGCTCGTTTCGGCATCAGTCCCCTCATCTGCTACTTCATCTGCCTCGTCAGTTATCTCGTCAATTGTTTCACGTGAAACAATCTGCTCTTGATTGATATCAATAGCTTTAGCGTTCTCATTGACGTCAATAGTTCCTTGAGTAGATTCAGTCGTGACAACAGCACTAACTACCGACTCCGCTCCAGATGTATTTGCACCACTGCCCACATCCGCTGAACTACTACCTTTGCTCTGACGAAGAGAATCAGTATCCGTACTAGTAAATTGAAAACTATCTCCGTTGTCGATGCTCGGCTTATGTAGATTCTCGTCCTTTTGTTCACCAGCTTGCATTCCATCAAGTTGGACATCCACTGGTTTCGACTCAACAGGTTCTGAAGCAGTTAGTTTATTGTCTACGACTTTTCGACTCTGCGTGCCTACTTCTTTGGAACTACTCCTCAAGTTAGTTACTTTACCACTCTCTTTATTATTCTCTTTACTTACTCCATTATTCTTTTTGCTAATCTGTTGACCAATCTGACCACTACCTTGTGCAGCAATGGATCCACCATCATCCGCACTAATTTGCACTCCAACACGCGTCTGCGGACTAGTCACGTCAACAGTCTGCTTACCATTGCCAGCTCGACTCTGCTCTCCCGACTGCTCCGTAGCAATTGTTTCACGTGAAACATTCACGTCTAAGGTCTGCTCATCTAACACAAAAGCCTTCTGTGTAGATTTCCCACTCGGGCTAACCGTCCTAACTCTAGCCCCAGCACCACTAGCTGCATTAGTCTCACCTGCAGTACTAACACTAGTTTCCGCCTGAGCTGCTATAGCACTCTGCTTTTTCGTTCCCTTTTCGATTCCGCTCTGATTTACCCTTCTTCTCCCATTTCTCCTGCTACTCCCACTTCTACCAGTTCCGCTTCCCTCGCTACTACCTCGTCCAGCTCGATCGACCCGAGGAGATAACAAATCTCGGGCAGACCCCCCTTTTTGTACCCCTTGCTCCCCTGGACGCGGTGGAAAAAATATATCCATTGGCTTGACGGAGTCAACCATTCTTTCCTCACGCTGCGTCGAAGGAATCAATGACTCAATTCCCCGTCCTAAACCACCTCGTCTGCGTATCGGCTTTTTCGATTCAACCATCATGCCTCCTACATAATTCGAGTTAGCCGCTGCGCCAACTCTTGAGCAGCCATTCGGTATGCGATCGCTCCGCTACCCCGAGGGTCGTAAGTAATAGCTGTCTGCCCGTAACTAGGTGCCTCAGATACTCGCACAGAACGCGGAATCTCTACCTGCAGGGCAATATCCCCAAAATGTTCCCGCACCTCATCAACCACGTCATTGGCCAACTTAGTGCGCCTATCCACCATGGTCAACAAAATTCCAAATACCTGCAGATTAGGCTTCAAAGACTCCCTGATTCGATTAATTGTATCCACCAACATGGACAAACCCACGAGCGCATAATATTCAGTTTGAATTGGGATCAACACTCCATCCGAAGCAACAAACGCATTCAAAGTCAACATTCCCAACGAAGGCGGACAATCCAAAATAATTGCGTCCACCCCCGTATTCATCTCAGTAAAACGTTCAATCGCTTGCAGCAACAGCCCCTCGCGGCCAACAACATTAACAAACTCCACCTCAGCACCCGTTAAATCAGGAGTAGCTGGACACACCAGTACTCCCTCCAAATCGGGACAAGGCTGCAACACTTTTGCTAATGGCAAATCGCCCAACAACACATCATAGGTACCTACCGGAGTTAAGGAAGGAGGCACTCCCAACGCCCCTGAAGCATTTCCCTGCGGATCACAATCAATCACCACTACATTCCAGCCACCAAGCGCCAAGCCAGCCGCCAAATTTACCGTTGAAGTTGTCTTGCCAACTCCACCCTTTTGATTAGCTACAGAAATCACAATCGGATAGGACGGTTTTGGAAACTGTACTCCCTCAATTTTGGACAGTGCCTGAAAATTATGCGAAATCTGCTGTGCGATAGGACTATCCCAAGAGCCTTCAACAGTCACGACACCATCCTTTCCCATGCAGTCGACCGCATTAATGTACTAACCCATTAAGCCTACCTGCTCGAACTATTTATTGTGTCCTAACACAACGAACCACATACGTAATTTCTCCATCCATCACCGAGGGAACCTTCAATACCTCCGCCTGTAAATGACGCTTTTTCAATTCATTTTTAGCTTTTTCAATTTCCTGGTAAGCGCGTCTCCCTTTCAAGGCCAACAATTGACCACCTGGTGCGATCAATTTTGAAGTCAAACGAAGTAGTTTATCCAATGGCGCCACCGCTCGGGCGGTCACCACCTCAACCCGATCCGCTCTACCGAGATTTTCCGAACGCTCCCGAATCACCTCAACGTTATCCAATCCCAAGCGCTCCATCACTTCAATTAACCAGTCGCAGCGCCTCTCCATCACTTCGACCAAGCGCACTTCCAGGTCAGGTCTAGCCACAGCTAGCACAATGCCGGGCAACCCAGCTCCTGAACCAACATCCATCACTACGCCACGTTTGGGCAAAAATTGCAACAATGCCGCACAATTGACTATATGCCGAGACCAGATGCGTTCCACTTCTTTGGGGCCAATTAGACCCCGTAACTCACCTTCTGTTGCCAATAAGTTGGCAAATTCTTCAATTGCCCCAAAACTCACACCAAATAAAGAACGAACCACTTCGGTTGGTTGCTCCAAAACCGGAGCTAAGCTCTTATCCCCTTTGTCTGGACTAGCTAAACCGTCTGTGGCAAGCAACCCGCTTTTACTTTTGCACTCAATACCCGGGTCAGGAGATTTTTCTCTATCCTCTCTATTTTCCTTCTCTCCCCCACTCTCACTACTCCCCTCGGGATTATCCCCAAACTGGCGAACAGCTCTCAATCTATCCTTGGACATCATCATCTAACTCGCCCACGTCATCTGCCGCAGTGGAATAAACCACCACAAACCGATTCGGCACTACCCCTTCGGACTCGGAAAATAAACCGGCTTCCTTAACTGCATCGTGACAGATTTTTCGCTCAAAGGGATTCATCGGAGGCAACTCGACGCCTTCCTCTCCCGCCTTGACTCTTTCAATCGCTTCTTGTGCCAAACGCTGCAATTCGCGCTTGTGCTCTTTGCGAAATCCAGCGATATCCAACATCAACCAGCTGCGCTCCCCTGTTTTTTGCTGCACAGCCAGCCGAGTCAATCTTTGTAAAGCCTCCAGCACTTCACCGTTTTCACCGACCAATTGCAGTAAACGCCGATCCGGGTTATCAGTCACAATGGCCACACAAGCGCGATTGTTTTCTACATCAATTTCGATATCGCCATCTAAATCAGCAATATCTAGTAGTTCTTCTAAGTAGTCGGCTGCAATTTCGCCTTCTTCTTCAAGCTGGTTTATGTGTTCGCTCATTTACTTGCTCTTCCTGTTTTGGTTTTTCTTAGCTGCCTCACGACGCTGCTTTTGACGTTCTTGTCGACGGCGTTCAACTTCTTCAGGAGTCAACTCTTTGCCTCGAGCATTTGCCTTAGCTTTATCCTGGCGTTCCTGGCGGCGCAGGTCGGCTTGCTGTTGGCTTTGCTCTTTTTGGCGCTGCTTCATTCGTTCTTCTCGCGACAAATGCCTGGCTTGTCTGCGTTTAGCTTGTGCCTGTTCAGCTTCGCGTTTTTTCACGCGAGCTACGCTAGTCAACCAAGTGTCATCTGGAATTTGACTCCAAGAGTCGTAAGCTAAATTCTGGTAAATGTCTAATTGATCGCGAGCCGCCCAATCTTCTGGAAACTTCTTTGAAACTTTTTGTTTGCGCGCCTTACTTTGCACCGTTGCTAAAGTTTTAGCATAGAACTGTTCTAAAGCCTCTTCACCTTGAGTAGAAATTCTTTGCTTCTCTTCTTTGAAATTGTCAAAGAAAGGTACCGCCCAAGCCTGATATTTGGTTTGGAGCTGATCGCGCAACACAAAGTAGGCGGGAGAATTTGGATTAGGCATTATCTTGATAATCGCTACTTGTTGGACGAAGGCAAATACAACAGTGGTCAAGGTGTACACCATCACCCCTACCTGCAGCACTAAACCCGTGAACACGAACATTAGCGGCAGTATGTAGAGCATTAGTTTTTGCGATTTGACCATTGGATTTGTTGGATCAGCTTGCTTAGGAGTGTTTCGCTTCACAGAAATCAACATACTGAAGTACTGCACTAACACCATGATGATGGTGAAAACAATGAAAACCGATTTATCTGCAAACCCTGAAACAGAACTGAATGTTTCATTAAGATTTACTCCAAAAAAGCTGGAGTTGTTGATTTGCTCTGCGATCGTGACATCTAAAGGACCTAGAGAAGAGTAGCTATAAGTGCCATTGCGAATTTGTTCAACTGCGTAAATAGTTCGATAAAGCGCAAAAACAAATGGTAGCTGAATCAGCATCGGCCAACACGAAGCATAGGGCGAAAAACCGCTTTTCCGGTACAATGCCATCATTTCTTCCGACTGGCGCTGCCTAGAAACCTGATCGGTCTTACCCTTGTATTTTTCCTGAAGCTTCTTTAGCTCTGGCTGAATCATCTGCATCATCCGCATTGATTTCATTTGCTTGATGTAGAGCGGTAAAACCACAAAACGCACAATCACCGTTAATACGACAATTGACAGAATCCAGCCGATTCCAGAGCCATCTGGGACTCCCAACAAGACCAATAAATCGTGCAGTCGCACCCAAATCCAGGCGAATGCAACAATGATCGGATGGAGTATCTGGTCCACAAACGACTCCTTCAAAAATCAAGAAGCTAGTTAGAGTACCCCTAGAAGCGAGTACACCCCGTATAACTCTAGCTGGTCAAAGCCTATCTCAGTGAGCTTTCCAGGTCGTGACCTACCCAATCATCCGGCGGCTGCCACTGGGGAGACTTCCATCTCCCTTTTTCGGGCACGTGGTCAACACCGCCTAAACTCCACGGATTACAACGCAAAAACCGCCAAAAACCTAAAACAAACCCCTTATACAGTCCGTGACAGTGCAAAGCGGTAACTACATATTGTGAGCAACTTGGATAATAGCGACAACGGGCAGGCAGCCAAGACGACAAATATTTTTGATACACCTGGATCAACCAAATCAGAGGCTTTGCAGTATAACCTGCACCTTTTCTCATCGGAGACAACTCTGGATATCAAGTGTCGAGTTCTGACTGTTCTATCTAATTATCGCGAGAAAATCTAGCTTTTTCCACAGCTTGACGTAGTGCAGGCCACAATGCCCGATCTAAAGATTGACCTAGTTGCCCATAATCCAATTCCAGTGAGCTAGTCATTGCCCTCACCACTACCCTACTGCCTCCAGGCAAAAACGATATCCGCTCGCGCATCAAATGGCGCAAACGCCGCTTCACCTTATTGCGATCGACAGCCTTAGGGATTTGCCGTCTGCTGACAACAAACCCCACTCGTTTGAGCTCCGACCCAGGTTCTAACGGCTGCACCAACACGCTGACCACCAAATTGCGATTGCCTTGGCGAGCGCCTTTCCTGGTAGTTTCCACAAACTCCTGGCTATCGACCATGCGGTTAGGAGCAGACAGCACGAGAACTAGGCCGCCAAACGGTTGCGCCCCTTGCGACGACGGTTGGCCAGCACAGCTCGACCCGCACGAGTCCGCATGCGCAAACGGAAACCGTGCACCTTATGACGACGACGGTTGTTCGGCTGATAAGTACGCTTAGTCACAGCATTCTCCTAGATACTCAACAACGTGTAAACGCTACTCTAATTCTGCTGGTTTTTCCCCATCACACAAGATTTGGAATCCATTTCACAAAATTTATTGCCAATGCGGTTTGTGCAAACAGAATCTAGCACTCCGGAGATCCACGATCTACTCGCTGGTGATCTAACCGTCGGTGTAGCCGGAATAGTTCACAAAAAATTAGCGATCCGACACCACCCAAAAAGTGGACTAGGAGTGAGATCTTAGACACATTTCATGATTGTGGATAACCCGAAATCCGGGACGAACAAGAGCAAGATAAGCCCATCTGTGGAAAAATCTGTGGATTTAAGGAAAACAAGTGACTTACGCATCACACTTTCGGCGAAGTTGTCAGCAGATGAATACAAGAAAAACCTTTTTAGCTCCTAGCAACTACATTCGTGTAATTTCAGTGGTGGAAATCCACAGGGTTTTCAACAGGGTGTGGATAGAGGCGAATTTGAGTAGTCTAAAAGTCCGTCAGATTTATCCACAGGTAGATGTACGAGTATCCACAGGGTGTGGAAGGAGGTGCTTTGGTGCAAGACTCGCTGCTGCTAATCGCGTGGGAAAAGACTCTGAAGGACCTGCGCGAAATTGGCGTCAATCCAGCAAATATGGCTGCTTTGGAACAGATTAAACCATTGGGTAGAATTGAATCCACAGTCCTGTTTTCCACCCCTAATTCGTGGATTAAAGACCTTGTGGAAAGTCGCTTAATTGGGCTCGTTACCACCAATTTATCCACAGCTTTGAGCTGCCCAGTCAGAATCGCTCTAACTGTTGAAACTCCGCTGGAAAGTCCCCCAACTGTCCCGGTACAGACTAGTCCAAAAATAGAGAGTTTTCCACACCCCTTTGTACGAACTGTGGAAAACCGACCTGTGGAAACTGTGGAAAAGCCTGTTGAAAGAACTAATCCAGAGTCTACCCAAATTAAATCTCCTACCAGAAAAAGTAGTGAACGCCAGGAAAAACCCAGAAGTAGGCACGAGGAGCGCACACCTCTGCTCACCCCTGGGGAACGCGAACGTTTAGCCGATAAAGCTGGTCTAAATCCGAAATACACTTTTGAAAGTTTCGTCATTGGACCCTCTAATCGTTTTGCCCATGCTGCAGCTGAGGCTATTGCAGAAGCACCAGCTATGGCCTATAATCCACTATTCATTTACGGCGGCTCTGGTCTAGGGAAAACCCATTTGTTGCATGCGATTGGCAACTATGCAATCCAACTGAATCAAAGATTGCACGTACAGTACGTGAATTCTGAGGAGTTCACCAACGATTTCATCAATTCAATTCGCCAAGACAAAATTGAGGATTTTCAGCACCGTTACCGTGCAGTTGACCTGCTGCTAATTGACGACATCCAATTCATTCAAGGCAAAGAACAAACGATGGAAGAGTTTTTCCACACGTTCAACTCTTTGTACAACGCAAATAAGCAGATTGTAATTACCTCAGATTTACCGCCAAAATCCATGCCTGACTTGGAAGACAGGTTGCGTTCACGATTTGAGTGGGGGCTACTCACGGACGTACAGCCGCCTGAAACCGAGACCCGAGCAGCAATTCTACTGATGAAATCTGCCGCCGAGGGTCTGGAAGTTCCCAATGAAGTCGCAAATTATATCGCTCGGCATGCCTCTTCAAATATCCGCGAACTAGAGGGTTTGCTGGTTCGGGTTGGGGCTTATGCCAATTTATCAAAATCACCCATTACCGAAGATCTGGCCAGGATGGCGCTAAAAGACTTAGTGGTCAACCCCGAAGAGACGGTGATCCACTCGACACTGATCTTAGGGAAAACTGCCGAATACTTCGAGCTCCCCATCACCGAGCTAACTGGACGCAGCCGCACGCGAGTTATCAACACGGCGCGACAAATCGCCATGTATTTGTGTCGAGAGATGACCTCTCTGTCTCTGCCAAAAATCGGAGAACGCTTTGGTGGGCGCGATCACACCACTGTCATCAATGCAATCAAAAAAATCAAAGAGCAAATGAATGAAGAAGCCGAGATGTACAACCACATCAACGAACTGACTACACGCATCAAACAAGAGGCCAGAAACCAGGGTCGGGAAATTGGCTATCTCGATGGACAACTAGAGTAAAGCAATAGAAAACAGATTGATGATATAAAGTAAATAAAGAGTAAAAAACAAACCAAATTTTGTTTCCACAGGCCTGTGGAATAGTGCCTTTTCCTGTGGTTAACTCCTAGGCGTTCTGTGGATAACTAATGGAGAATTGTGGAAAGTTTAACGAAGCCCAAACGAGTTTCCACAGGTTTGCCGACTTTTCCACATTTTCATCCACAGTTTTTCGAATTTAATCCACAGGCACTTTAGCGTCTTTCAGCCTAAAAATAGCGTTTTCCACAGTTTCCACAGGCCCTACTATGACGACGAAACTTAACGTTAAGGGGACAAAAATTTACGTACGTTGCCCTCTCGATGGCACTCCTGAAACACAACTTCCACTCACTACACCTACTCACCAACTGACCACCCTCTTAGCATCAATTGACCGGACTAAGTTGGAATGATGGTGATGCTAGCGCTGTCACTCATCCCAACTACTCAGCCAATCGCTTACCCAGACACCACTGTCGACAAATCAACAATTTCAACACCTGGCTACAAAGAAACCGGAAAATTCGCTAACGTCTTTAAGGCCACAGACAACCAAAAATTTCTCAAATCACACTTGCTGGAGGTGCGTTTGTTTTAGAATGGTTGACTGGTAGCTTGTCCCCTATCGCCGCTCCTTGGTCAAGGAGTGTTTGCGAGGTCCAAGGAGTGTTCGTGAAATTTCAAGTTCCTCGCGACGTTTTTGCGGAAGCAGTGCAGTGGACGGCTCGAGCTGTTCCCCAAAGAGTGGCCATCCCGATTTTGGCTGCTGTAAAAATTCAAGCTAGCGACCAGCTGGTGCAACTATCGTCCTACGACTACGAAATTTCAGCGCATGCTTCCATTGAGGCCAATATGGATGAGGGTGGTGAAGTCCTGGTACCAGGTCGACTACTCTCGGACATTTGCAAGGCTTTTCCTAAACAACCGGTCACATTCGAGACCAAAGAAAACCAAGTTGAGCTAACTTGTGGCAACTCGCACTTCGTGCTACCAACGATGCCGTTGGATGACTACCCCAGGTTGCCCGAATTACCGCAATTGCGTGGGACCTTAGATGCAAGAGAATTTGCCAACGCCATTAGTCAGGTTGCTATCGCCGCTTCTGGAGATGAGACCTTGGCTATGCTCACCGGCATCAAATTGGAAATCAAGGGGAACCAAATTCGTTTGCTGGCTACTGACCGCTATCGTTTGGCATGTCGGGAGCTAGAGTGGCAGCCAGTTGATCCAGAATTCGAAGTCGAATTGCTGGTAAAAGCCCGAATTCTAGTCGATATCTCCAAGTCGATGACCAGTACCGGGCAAATCCACATGATGGTGTCTGATTCGGATCAAACTGGCTCAATTTTGGTGGGATTTGAGTGCGAGGGTCGCAAAGCCACTTCGTCGCTGATGGATGGAGAATATCCACAGGTACTGCGACTTTTTCCTGAACAGACGCCAATTCAAATGACTTGTCGGCGTCAAGAATTGCTAGATGCAGTGAATCGAATGGCCTTGGTGGTGGAAAATAAAACTCCAGTGCGGCTCAACTTTGAAAAAGATAATTTGCGGCTAGAAGCCGGTCAGGGAAATACTGCCCAAGCGGAAGAGCTCGTGCCTATAACGGGCTCAGCGGAAGAGTTTTTGGCCGCCTTTAATCCTGACTTTTTGCGGGCTGGACTGGGAGCACTCAAGAGCGACTACATCAATTTCGGGTTTAGTGACCCCAGTAAAGCCGTTGTCATCACTGGAAAAGACGAACCAGAAGCTGAAAGTGACCAGAGTTTTCGCTACCTGTTGATGCCGATTCGCGTTGGCGTTTGACCACACAAAGCGGTAACAGTGTGGGTCAGCAACTTAGCTTTGAATAATTTTCGCTCCTACCAGGATTTAGTAACTGAATTACCAAAGGGCGTTGTGGTTTTACAAGGCCAAAATGGGCAAGGTAAAACTAATCTGCTTGAGGCTATCGCTTATCTGTCGGCTTTTTCGTCGCATCGGGTAAGTGCTGATAGTGCATTGATGCGAAAGCCTGCGGACGGGCAAGAGGTTCGAGCCGCAGTGGTGCGAGCAAAAGTGGAGACTCATCGACGCACGTATGTGATGGATTTAGAGTTAGTGCGCGGGAGTGCCAATCGAGCTAGGTTGAATCGGGCGAAAGTAGCTCCCCGTGATCTGTTGGGAATTTTGCGCACAGTAGTATTTGCTCCCGAAGACTTGCAATTGTTGCGTGGTGAACCTACATTGCGCAGACAATTTATGGACAACGTTATTACAGAGTTGCATCCGGTGTTTGTGTCTACTAGAGCCGAACTAAAACAAATATTGGCGCAACGTGCAGCTACTCTCAAACAGTTGCGCACAAACAACTGGGGTGTACAGGCTACTACCGATTTTTTGGAAGTTTGGGATGAGCAATTAGCTCAAAAATCGGCTCTGGCAGCGATTTTGCGCCAGGCCGTATGCACTCAACTAAATGCCGCTTTGACAACCACCTATAGCCAGGTGTCTCAAGATGGCAGACAGGTGAGTTTGAGCTATAAAATGGCTCAGACTCGGATCCAGGCGGCAGTTGCGGCGGCAGCACAAATGGTGCGCATCGAGCAGGGAGTTCTCCAAGCCGATTTGGCTCAACTAGTGGGCGAGATAGCTCCCTTATATTTGACGGAAATCCAAGAAAAACGAAAGAAAGAAATCGAGCGGGGACAAAATCTGGTGGGAGCTCACTTAGATGACTTGGAATTCAAATTGGATCACTTGCCGGTCAAAGGTTATGCCAGTCACGGTGAAACCTGGTCGGTAGCCTTGGGAATGCGTTTAGCGCAAGCTAATGTGCTAACTATGCCAGACGATGTTCCGGTGATGATCCTAGACGACGTATTTGCCGAGTTGGACTCAGCTCGCCGCCAAGCTTTGGCCGCACAACTAGAGGCATTCGACCAAGTGTTAATCACAGCGGCAGTACCCGCAGATGTGCCAGATGACTTGTTGGCAAAACGGCTAAAAGTAACTAAGAACGCACAGGGAATAAGCCAGGTGGAGGCGGTGTGAATACCCCTGTCTTACCGTCAAATGCAAGTGACAGATTTTTATTTGCTGAGAGAACTCTAGCCGAGATTGCTGGAGTGGAAACTAGACAAGTAAGGCGTTCGTGGCACCCGCGAAAAGTTGGGGCAGCAGCAGTATCTGTAACATCCATGACGGCTGCATCATCCACAATGTCTGCAACATCTGCCATCCCTGCAGTATCCGCAGCAGCGACACCGGCAATATTTACGATATCTACGATGTCCGTTTCTCATTCTTCGTCGGCCAATACCGCTTCGGTTGCAACTAATCCTCAAACCAATGAATCCAATGTCGCTACCTCCATACCCGGCCCACTGTCCCCTGCTACCAGAGAACACATTCCCACGATGATTCAAGCTGGGCCAGGTCTAGCTACTACTCCAACCGGTTCTGGACCTAGCTATTGGGATCCACAACCACTGGCGCGAATTTTGACTAATTTTGTTCGCCAAAACAGCTGGAATGATTGCCTTCAAACTTCCCAGATCATCGCAGTGTGGCCCAAAATTGTTGGCGAAGGAATTGCCAAACACACTAAAGTCACCTCACCTGCGGAAAAAGTCCTAGAAATTGAGACAAACTCGACAACCTGGGCAGAACAACTGCGAATCTTGCTGCCCCAAATCGAGAAAAACATTGTCGAAGTTGCCGGTAGCGCTGCAATTGAAGAGATCAGAATCCATGGACCAAAACCGCGTTCTTGGAAACGCGGCAAATACTCGATTGCAGGCAAAGGTCCACGCGACACTTACGGATAAACTCGCTAAGCAAACCCAAAAACACCCCAATTTGCTAGAATAGGCACTGTCACAAGAAAGCTTGTCCGGCCGCCAACAAGAGCAAAAAGGGCGAAATCACCGGGTTTCTTTGAGTAAACGTATCGAATGCGATAGGGGAAGTGTGACTGACGCACAAGACGCAAGTCATGGTCACTTGGGTGAGATTCCCAAGGATCAAGGATACGGGGAATCGGATATCACGGTTCTAGAGGGTCTGGAGGCAGTCCGTAAACGCCCCGGAATGTATATTGGCTCAACGGGAGAACGTGGCCTGCACCATTTGGTTTACGAAGTGGTCGATAACTCTGTCGACGAATCACTGGCCGGGTATTGTACGCACATTGAAGTCACGATTTTAGCTGATGGCGGCGTTCGGGTCACCGACAATGGGCGGGGTATACCGGTGGGTATCCACCCCACTGAAGGTAAGCCCACAGTCGAGGTCGTGATGACCGTTTTACATGCTGGCGGTAAATTTGGTGGTGGCGGTTACGCTGTCTCGGGTGGTTTGCACGGCGTGGGTATTTCAGTGGTAAACGCGTTATCCACCCGGGTTGAAACTGAGGTGCGCAGAGATGGATTCGTGTGGCGGCAAAGTTTTGCCAACGGCGGTCAGCCCGTCACTGAATTGACGCGAGGTGAGGCCACCCAGGAAACTGGCACCACCCAAATATTTTGGCCCGACCCACAAATTTTTGAGACAGTAGAATTCAGCTTTGAGACCCTGCGGCAAAGATTCCAACAAATGGCATTTTTGAACAAGGGGTTGTGCATCACGCTGACCGACTTGCGGGAAGACACCTTCGAAGAAGGAGATGAAATTGCTGGCGGGGAGGCGGCTGAAAAGAGTGTTCACCGCGTGGGTCACACGGTTTCTTACCTGTACGAAAACGGGTTGCGCGACTACGTCGAGTACATTGATGCCACCAAGAAAGTTCAACCACTAGCGGATGAAGTCATCGACTTGGACACTGAAAACGACGAAGCAACCATGTCGTTGGAGTTGGCCATGCGGTGGACTTCGGCTTACTCTCAGTCGATTCACACGTATGCAAACACGATCAACACTACTGAGGGAGGCACCCACGAGGAGGGTTTTCGAGCAGCCCTGACCACAGTACTGAACAAGTATGGGCGGGAACACGGAATCTTGCGGGACAAGGACGAAAACTTGTCAGGAGACGACGTGCGCGAGGGCTTAACCGCCGTGTTGTCCGTGAAGTTGCGTAACCCGCAATTCGAGGGACAAACCAAAACCAAACTGGGCAACACCGAAGCTAAATCCTTTGTCCAAACTCAAGTTTACAAACTATTGCTGGAATGGCTGGACAAACATCCAGCTGAGGCAAAGCGGATTGTCCAAAAGGGACAATCCGCTCAGGCCGCCCGGTTGGCGGCACGCAAAGCTCGCGAAGCTACTCGGAGAAAATCGGCGTTAGATAGCGTGTCGATGCCCTCAAAGCTGCACGATTGTTCTTCGCGCGATGCACAAATTTCGGAGCTATTCATAGTCGAGGGTGATTCTGCTGGCGGTTCCGCAGTTCAAGGCCGCGATCCGCAGACTCAGGCGATTTTACCGTTGCGTGGAAAAATTTTGAATGTCGAAAAAGCTAGGCTGGATCGGGCGTTGAACTCGGATACGATTCAGGCTCTAATTGGTGCGCTCGGAACCGGTATTGGCGAGGAATTCGACATCGACAAATTGCGCTACTGGAAGATCATTGTCATGGCTGACGCGGATGTCGATGGACAGCACATCAACACTTTGTTGATGACTTTCTTTTTCCGCTACATGAAACAACTGGTAGAAGAAGGCCACATTTATTTGGCAACTCCCCCTTTGTATCGTTTGAAGTGGACTAATGCTCCGCACGATTTTGTGTACTCAGACAAGGAGCGCGACCGTCAGCTCGCTAAAGGCTTGGAAAGCGGCAGGAAACTACCCAAAGAGGGTGGTATTCAACGCTACAAGGGTTTAGGTGAGATGAATGACCAGGAACTATGGGAAACGACCATGAATCCGGCTGCCCGTATTCTCAAGCAGGTGGAAATTGGTGAGGCAGCGGCAGCTGACGAAATTTTTTCGATTCTTATGGGAGATGACGTGGAGTCTCGCCGCGGATTCATTCAACGCAATGCTCACGACGTGCGTTTCATTGACGCATAGTCGATGCAATTTACCAATAACGCAATCAATTGGCGGCTTTCCGCTACCTTGAGGAGATCAGTAAGTGAGCGACGAAAATATCCAACGGTCTGCGGATGAAAAAAACATGGTTGCAGCGGGCGGCATTGTCGACCCGGTGAATCTGGAAAACGAGATGCAGCGCTCGTATTTGGCTTACGCAATGAGCGTGATCGTCAGTCGGGCTCTACCAGATGTGCGCGATGGTTTGAAGCCAGTTCACCGCCGGATTTTATACACCATGTACGACGGTGGTTATCGACCCAATGCTGGCTACTACAAGTGTATGCGCGTGGTGGGCGACGTGATGGCGCACTATCATCCGCATGGGGATTCGTCTGTTTACGATGCATTGGCGCGTTTAGTGCAGCCCTGGTCGATGCGCTATCCCCTGGTGGATGGGCAGGGGAACTTTGGGTCTCCGGGTAATTTAGGACCGGCTGCGCCGCGGTATACCGAGTGTAAAATGCATCCGCTGGCCATGGAAATGGTTCGCGATATTGACGAGTCAACGGTTGATTTCCAGGATAACTACGATGGTCGATCCCAAGAGCCGGTAGTGTTGCCTGCGCGCTTTCCCAACTTGTTGGTGAATGGCTCCGAAGGCATTGCGGTAGGTATGGCGACGCGGATTCCGCCTCATAATTTGCGTGAGGTGGTTGCGGGTGTGCAGTGGTATTTGCAAAATCCACAGGCAAGCAGGGAAGAGTTGCTGGAGGCTCTGCTCAAGTTCATCAAGGGCCCTGATTTTCCAACTGGGGCCACGATTTTGGGTCGAAAAGGGATTGAACAGGCGTACCGCACCGGTCGAGGAGCGATTGTGCAGCGCGCTGAAGTTGAGATTGAGGAAATTCATGGCCGCACTTGTTTGGTGGTCAAGTCTTTGCCTTACCAGGTGAATCCCGATAATTTGACGACGAAGATTGCTGAATTGACAAAAAGTGGCCAAATTCAGGGGATTTCGGATATTCGTGACGAAACTTCTGGTCGCAATGGGCAGCGTTTGGTGATTGTGCTGAAGAAGGAGGCTGTCCCGCAAGTTGTGTTGAACAATTTGTATCGGCGCACGCAATTGCAGGATTCATTTCCGGCGAACATGTTGGCTTTGGTGGACGGAGTTCCACGTACGCTCAGTTTGGATGGGTTCGTTCACTATTGGGTGAAGCATCAAATTGAGGTGATTGTGCGCCGCACGCAATTTCGTTTAGCGAAGGCGCGCGAGCGTTTGCATATTTTAGAGGGTTATCTAAGGGCTTTAGACGCATTGGATGCGGTGATTGCGCTGATTCGAGCATCGCAGTCGGTTGACGATGCGAGAAGCGGTTTGATGGAGTTGCTGCAGATCGATCAGGTGCAATCTGATGCGATTTTAGCTTTGCAGTTGCGTCGTTTGAGTGCGTTGGAGCGGCAAAAGATTTTAGATGAGCATGCACAAATCACTGCCAGGGTGCAGGAGTTGCAGGGGATTTTGGCTTCCCCGGATCGGCAGCGGCAAATTATTTCTGAGGAATTAGCCCAAATTGCCGAAAAGTATGGGGATGAGCGTATCACTCGGATTGTGCCTTTTAGCGGCGATATTTCCGATGAGGAGCTAATTCCTGAAGAGGAAGTCGTGGTGACGATTACTCGCGAAGGGTTTGCTAAACGCACCCCGGCTGAGGCGTATCGGGCGCAAAAGCGTGGCGGCAAGGGGGTAAAGGGAACTAGTTTGCGCGAAGACGATGAGGTGGCGCAGTTCTTCACGACTTCAACTCACGATTGGATTTTGTTTTTCACCAATTTGGGTCGCGTTTATCGAGCGAAGGCTTATGACTTCCCGGAGGGTGCTCGGGATGCGAAGGGCGGCCACGTTGCGAATATGTTGGCGTTCCAGCAGGGAGAGCACATCACTCAGGTGATGGCTTTGCAGGATTACGATCAGGCTGAATATTTGGTGTTGGCAACCCGCAGTGGACAAGTGAAAAAAACCAAGTTGCAGGAGTTTAATTCTGCACGCACAGCCGGTTTGATTGCCATCAATTTGCGTGAAGATGACTCTGGCAGGCTGGATGAGACTGTGTCGGCGCATTTGGTGAATTCGACTGACGATTTGATTTTGGTGTCCAAACAGGGCATGTCGATTCGTTTTTCGGCCAATGACGAGCAGCTGCGGCCGATGGGGCGTTCCACTTCTGGGGTGCGGGGGATGAAGTTTCGAGATGGCGACGAGTTGTTGACCATGGAGGTGGTGCGCCCAGATGCCGACTTAGTGGTGGTCACTGATGGTGGGTATGCGAAGCGCACGCCTTTGAGCGAGTATCGTTGTCAGAGTCGTGGCGGCTTGGGCATCAAGGTGGCAGCTTTGACTGAGAGTCGTGGCGTGTTGGTGGGTGCATTGGTGGCTAGCGCTGACCAGGACATTATGGTGATCATGGAGTCTGGCAAATTGGTGCGGGTCAATGCGGCTGATGTTCGTTCTACTGGGCGCAATACTTCGGGTGTGATTTTTGCGAAACCGGATCCAGGGGATCGGATTATTGCG
Source organism: uncultured Actinomycetaceae bacterium (assembly GCA_965120455.1). Lineage (GTDB taxonomy): Bacteria > Actinomycetota > Actinomycetes > Actinomycetales > Actinomycetaceae > Scrofimicrobium. The sequence goes on from CBCPNB010000046.1 coordinate 29,059, forward strand.
GTGACTTTGAAAGAGGCAGATGAAAGTGAGGATTCTGCTGAGGGGAAGTCTGACTCTGGTCTGGGAGTTGCAACGGATTCTAATTCTGCTAACCCCGGTGCTGAGTCTGACTATGGTTCTGGTTCCGGGCTTGATTCTGATTCCTCCCCTGTTGGCTCTGAGGGGGATGAATCCGAAGTTGAACTAGCAACCGGATCTACAACTGATTCTATGCTTGACTCCACAGCGGGAGATTCTAAGCCAATGGCGGGATTTTCTAAGGATACAATGGATCGGGTAGGCTCTAACTAGGCTAACTAGGGAGCTGGAAAAGTGATTGCACGCTTGGAGCTAAAATGTCGCCTAATTTGGTGTGGCTTTGCTGGTGCGCTGGAGCTAAATGCTGCAGGGGGATGTAACTGATGTCTAATAAGACTAAGCCTGGTCAAAAACAGTTGGTGGATGGACAGCCATACCACGTGCACTTGACGTTGACGCGCGTGGATCCGTGGTCGGTGTTGAAAACTTCGTTTTTGCTGTCTGTGGCTCTTTGTATTGCGCTAGTGGTTTGCTCGCTGGTGTTTTGGCTGGTGTTGAACATGGTGGGCGTGTTTGGCGCGATTGAGAATTTCTTGAGTGACTTGGGTGCGGAGTCGTTGACTAGTTTGTTAAGTTATGTCAGCTTGCCGCGATTTATATCTTATGCCGTGATTGTGGGAGTTTTGAATGTAGTTTTGTTTACTGCATTGGGGGTGTTGTTGGCGTTCTTGTACAACGTGATTTCCAGTTTGGTGGGCGGAGTTCGTGTGACTTTGATGGACGAATAGATGCTCTTCCCCGATGGATGTTAAAGTTGAGAAACATCACGTGGATTTTTTATGGATATTTTTGCTTTTGGAGCCAGAAATTAGCTAGAGTTTTCTGGTGCGCGGGCCTATAGCTCAGTTGGTTAGAGCGCAGTCCTGATAAGACTGAGGTCGCTGGTTCGAGCCCAGCTAGGCCCACTTTTGTTTGTGATTTGCTTGCCTGTCGCCGGTTGATGCTTTTAGTGTTGGCTGGTTCGTTGGTTTTTGGGGCCATGGCGCAATTGGTAGCGCACCTGCTTTGCAAGCAGGGGGTTACGGGTTCGAGTCCCGTTGGCTCCACCGCTTACGTTGTGTCGGTGGTGCTTGTTCAGTGCACCTGTTTACTGGTGGATTTTTCCTTCTTATCTCTGGCTTCAGGAGCTGTTCAGAGTTTGACGAAACCTGAGTTCGTTCGTCGTACAGTCGACGACGAGCTTCTAGCTGTTGCTATGAAATAGCGCTCAGCTGGAAAATTAGTTCAGTGTAGCACCAAGTCTCGAACCCGGAGGCTCGAGACTTGTAATCTTGCTCTAGTTGTCTATAGCGTGCATCTTCAAACACGCATTTTGCTGGCAAGCCAGGAAACGGACGTGATCCTGTCCGGAATTTTCCTGCACCTACGTGGGACCGTGCTGCTGCCGTCAGGTAGCTGCTACACCTGCACTCCCCTTTTTTTGGGCTTACCCCAACATCACTTCATACGCCTTATTTATTGTTGCGGGTAGAAACCACTGGGCGTTTCGTTGAGGTTGATCATGATGTTCTTGGTCTGGCAGTAGTGTTCCAGCATGACTTTGTGGGTTTCGCGCCCGATTCCAGACTGCTTGTAGCCACCAAAGGGTGAGCCGGAAGGAATCTGGTTGTAGGTGTTGACCCACATGCGGCCGGTTTCGATGCTGCGCGCCACGCGGAATGCGCGGTTCAGGTCGCGGGTCCATACCGCTCCCCCGAGACCGTAAACCGAATCGTTGGCCATGTCGATGACTTCTTGTTCGTCCTTGAATTTGATCACTACGGCAACGGGACCAAAGATTTCTTCTTGGGCGACTCGACAGGAGTTGCCGGGAACTTCTAGCAGGGTTGGCTGCATGAAGGCCCCGTTAGCGCACTCCCCTTCAGTGTATTGGGCGCCACCGCAAAGCACTTTGCCGCCTTCTGCTTTGGCGATGTCAATGTAGCTGAGGATTTTCTTCAGCTGGTTTTGGTCAATTTGGCTACCCATTTGGGTGTCGTCTTCCCAAGGGAGGCCTACTTTGACTTTGCTGAAAGCTTTGACCGCATCGGCAACAAATTTGTCGTAGATGTCCTCGTGTACGAAAATCCGTGACCCCGCACAACACACTTGTCCCTGGTTGAACAGGATACCCAGTTGAACTCCGTCGATGACCATATCCCATTGGGCGTCTGGGAAAATAATGTTCGCGGATTTACCGCCTAGTTCTAGGGTAGCGGGAATTAGACGCTCGGCTGCGGCTTTGGCAACGTCGCGTCCCACTTCGGTGGAACCGGTGAAGGCAAGCTTGGAGATGCGTTCGTGCTCCAAAATGTATTGTCCAGACTTAGAGCCACGTCCGGTCACCACGTTGAATACACCGGCAGGGATCACATCTTGGGTCAGTTTGGCCAATTCCAGCACTGACAAAGATGTGGTGGAAGAGGGCTTGAATACCGTGCAGTCTCCTGCTGCTAGTACTGGTGCTAGTTTCCAAGCGGCCATGAGGAAGGGGAAGTTCCAGGGCACGATTTGGCCGACTACGCCGATTGGTTCATGTAGCACCAGGGACATCATGTTGCCGGGCAGAATGTCGGCTTCACCGGTGTCGGCCAAAAGTACGCCCGCAAAGTAGCGGAAGTGGTCGACTGAGTAGGCGATATCGATGGCGCGGGTTTCACGAATTGGTTTACCGTTATCCAGGGTTTCGAGTAGGGCGAGTCTTTCACCGTTTTCTTCGATGATGTCGGCAATTTTGTTGAGAATTTTGGCGCGTTCTGGTTTGTCGGTTTTGCTCCAGGTTTTAAAGGCTTCCCAGGCGGCGTCAACTGCGCGGTCTACGTCTTCGCGGGTGGCGTCAGCGATGGTGGCGAGTTTTTCGCCGTTGGCTGGGCAATACGAGTCCAGGGTGGCGCCGTCGGATGCATCCACCCATTCGCCGCCGATGTATAGTTGGTAGCTTTCGCTAGCCGGATTGTTCATTTTACAGACCTCTTTTTCAGTTGCACATCATTGTTGCAAATTGTGTGTAGAGAGCTCTTTGGGACTCTCGCAGCAAAATCGCTGTGTTAAGACTGTAGCAGATTCATGGGTCTTAGGTCACAAATGTTTGTGTTTTTTTGGGTAAAAATCAATTCATTTTTCTAATTCTTAGTTGATTGGCATACTGACAAGTAGAGCTTTGATTAAGTTAGTTGCTAAGCGGAACAAACATTCCTTATCCACGCTAGAGGATGTATACATATATACGTATACGAGGGTAAATAAATCTTCATCCGTGCTGGGTGGAGTGTACTTGTTGGTTGTAAACAACGAAGTTGGTGGTGAGGGACAATGTCCAGTAAACAAGCAAAGAAGCGCTACGTGGTGGGCATCGACGTGGGGCTAAACTCGACTGGACTGGCAGCGATTGAGGTGGACGAGAATAGATTTCCACTGCGTCTTTTGAATTGTCAAACAAACATTCACGACGGTGGAGTTGATCCAAATTCAAACAAATCCGGGGAGAGTCGCCTGGCTGTTTCAGGAGTGGCTCGCCGGACTCGTCGAATGCGCAATCGTCGTCGCAAACGTTTACAGAGGTTGGACGACTTACTTTCCAAAGCCGGTTATCCGCTGGTCGATACTAATGATTTGAATTCTGCGTTCGAGCCTTGGATGGTTCGAGCCGAGTTGGTCGATGGTTTTATTGAGGATGAAGCGGAGAGAAAACAGAAGATTGCTATTGCTGTGCGGCATATGGCTCGTCACCGTGGTTGGCGTAATCCCTACCATAAGTGGGAGTCTTTGTTGGATTCTCCCACTTATTCGGAACACTACGAAAAGCTGCTCGACAATGTCCAGGAGGCGGCTGACAAACTTAACCTATCTGGTTTAACTCCGGCACAGTTGGTTCGTGAGGCGATTGATGCCTCTAGTTGCCCGGATGCTTTGCGGTTGCGTACTGCAGCTAATAAGGGAAAAAAGGGTGTTTTGCCGGTGCGTTTATTCCAACAGGATAACGCGAAGGAACTACTACAGATTTTTGCGACGCAAAGAATAGCAGAAGCAGAGTGGAAGCCTTTGTTTGCAGTAGTTTTCGAGGCAAAATCTCCAAAGGGCTCGGCTGAAAGACGTGTCGGTAGAGATCCGCTAGATCCGAAAGAGAAGCGAGCTTTGAAAGCATCGCTAGCTTTTCAAAAGTATCGGATTATGAATATTTTGACGAATCTGCGGATTGACAGAACTGATGGCCCACAGGTTTTAACCGTAGAAGAGCGCCAGCTAGTATTTGAGACTCTATGTGAGGCTTGGGGTACTGACGATCATTCGTGGGCGGATATAGCGGATGTTTTGGGATTGAATCGCTCTCAACTAAAGGGTGTAGGGTCGAAAACTAATGATGGTGAGGAGCGGATTACTTCGCGTCCTCCAACGTTGACTTAGTTTACTCGTACCTACGAATTCTCCAGTAGTGGAGAAAGCAAAAAGAAAAAGTTGGGGAAGTCGTTGTTGGCGTGGTTTGGCCAGGTTGACGAGGCCGACCAAGAGGTGATGATTAAATTATTGTCGAATACGGTAGATATTGATGCCGTTCGTGACGAGGAGCAGTTTGCTAGGGCGCTGGAGTGGATTGACGAACTGGATGAGGATCAATTAGGGGATCTGGACAAAATTGTTTTGCCTGCAGGTAGGGCAGCTTATTCGGAGAAAACTTTGCGTAAGCTCACTGAGCGCATGTTGACTACGGAAGATGATTTGCATGAGGCTCGCAAGGCTGTTTTCAATGTGGATGACAATTGGCGCCCGCCGATGGATCCGGTTGGTGAGCCGATTGGCAATCCGGCAGTCGATCGGGTGTTGAAGATTGTCAATCGTTATTTGTTGAATTGTCAGGCCAGGTGGGGTGCTCCGGTAACCGTTCAGATTGAGCATGTGCGCGATGGTTTTTCTTCTGTGAAGTCGCAGCGCAAGAATGCTAGTGAATATGAGTGGATGTTGGGCAAGCGCACGGAGTTCCGTAAGAGTTTGCAGGAAAAATTGCTGGCCGAGGGTTATGGTCAAACGCGTGACGAGTCAGCAATTCGCAAAATTGAGGCGATCCAGCGCCAGAATAGTCAGTGTTTGTATTGTGGCCGAGAGTTGAGTTTTCATACGGCCGAGATGGATCATATTGTTCCGCGTGCTGGGGCTGGTTCTACGAATACGCGTACTAATTTGATGGCAGTTTGTGGCGAGTGTAACCGGTCAAAAACTAATTGGCCGTTTGCGGTTTGGTGTAATACTCCTCAGGCGATTGAGCGTGGTGTGTCTCTATCCGAGGCTGTGAAGAGGGTAAATAATTTCTTGTTTGAGGGGAATGTTTGCAATTCGAAGCAGCAGAAGCATTTTAAACAGCAGGTGATTTTGCGCTTGAAGCGCACTGATGCGGATCCGAAGATTGATAATCGTTCGATTGAGTCAACTGCGTGGATGGCGGATGAGTTGCATCGGCGGATTGACTGGTATTTCAATCGCGGTAAGTATTCGAGTGATGTTGCCGAGGATGAGTCTACAACCAAAGTGTGGGTGTTTAAGGGGGCGGTGACTGCGGCGGCTCGCCGAGCTTCTGGTATTGAAGGACAGATTCATTTCATTGGCGGCAGTAAGAAAACGCGTTTTGATAGGCGGCATCATGCTGTGGATGCGGCGGTGATTGCGTTGATGTCTCATGGGGTGGCTCGCACTCTGGAGGTTCGTGAACAGTTGCGGCTGAGTCAAAGGTTTGTTTTGCCGCGTGCTGACGAATTGTGTTGGAAGGATTATCCAACTGAGGCTATGTCTAATACGTATCGGACCTTCCACGACTGGAAGCAACGAATGTACAGGTTGTTGGAGTTGTTGAATGATGCACTGGACAATGACCGAATTCCGGTGCTGCAAAATATGCGTGCCAGGTTGGGGAAT
>CBCPNB010000047.1:0-14619 GCA_965120455.1 uncultured Actinomycetaceae bacterium
CACCAGAGTGTATATGTGAGCAACGGCAACACCAAGCGCGCGACCTAGACAGTATTCAGGGTCACCGTGTATAACCGTCAGCAGAAATGGCAGCACCAATGCGTTGTGCAAATACAGAAAACCTAGTTGGCGTTGGTGGTATCGTCAGCGGAGGCGGCGCCAGCAGTAAAAGTGGAAGCACTAGGAGCAGTACTATCTGTGTTCGACGCAGTTTCCACCGGCAAGTTAGGCAAATCATCGGGAGCAGATAAGTTCGCCCAATACTCCTCGGCCCAAGGATCCCCAAGGGGACGAGAACGCTTGCGTAACAAATAGACCGCACCGAGTGTAGCGGCCAGAGTCAACCCTAACCCGATTTTTCGGCAAATGCTCAAATCATCCTCCAAGAATAGTTTCATAATCAACTCACTTCATTTTGCCAGCAAAACCTGAAATCCAATTCAAAACGCGCATAAATTTAACCCACTAGGATAGGAGTCTATGGAAGCAGTAATTCACACAAACCACGGTGACATTCGCGTTGAGCTATTCCAATTCCAGGCTCCACACACGGTGAAAAACTTTGTGGGCCTAGCCAAAGGCGAAAAAGAGTGGACGGATCCACGCACCGGGGTGGCCACCAGTAAGCCTCTCTACCAGAACGTGATTTTTCACCGAGTAATTTCCGGGTTCATGATTCAAGGCGGAGACCCGCTCGGGACCGGCACCGGTGGACCTGGATACGAGTTCAACGATGAGATCACTCCTGAGCTAACATTTTCCGAGCCCTACCTGTTGGCAATGGCCAATCGGGGCAGAGTCCGCGGCAAGGGAACCAACGGGTCGCAGTTTTTCATCACAGTTGCCCCCACCCCCTGGTTAAATGGCGCGCACACAATTTTTGGGAAAGTAAGCGACGACAACTCCCGGAAAGTAGTAGATACGATCGCGACCCAGCCCACCAATCCACAAGATCGACCACTAACCGATGCGATTATCGAAAGCATAGAGATAGTCGAATAAAACGCCCACCAAAATACCCCGAATGCACTCAGCTGACGGTGAAAAGGTGCACTGCCCGTTTGTTGCCTAGCATAAATTGTTAGACAGGGCAACAGGCCGAGCGACTATCCGCAAATTAGCGGCATAAAAGTCAGGTCAAACCAGTAGAGGCGAGCTAAAGGACGAGTAGGCAAATATGAGTTATCCATCCTACGGGCAATTTTCCCAGTATGCGCCCCGCCAAGAAAACTGTCCGCTCCACCCGAGTTCGTTTGCGATTGGTTATTGTAAACGCTGCAATCGCCCGGCCTGCCCTGAATGCGCCGTCCAAACTGAAGTGGGCATTTTATGTCGGGAGTGCCACCAGAAGAATCAGCGCGCTCAGCGCCGCTACTCGGCTTTTGGGGGAGCAATCAGCGGAAAAACTGCAGAATACCCGGTGGTGTGGACACTGATGGGGTTGAATGTGCTGATTTGGGTGCTGTGTCTATTCATGCGCGCCGAACTCTACAATGCTTTTGCCTATTCCCCGCTGTTGGGCGGGCAAATCTGGCGTTTAGTTACTGCCGGATTTTTGCACAGCGGGTTCTTCCACTTGTTGTTCAACATGTTGATGCTGTTTTTCATGGGACCACTGTTGGAAAGAACCATGGGACACTGGCGGTTTGCTTGCCTATACCTGTTGAGTGCGATCGGTGGAAATCTGTTCGTGTCGCTCTGGGCACTAATCGTGCCCTCTAGCGCTCTAGTCACCGTGGTAGGTGCATCTGGGGCACTGTACGGCATCTTGGGAGCCATGGTGGTTAGTTTGCGCCAACTCAATCTGCCTAGTACTTCCCTGATGGTGTTGATTGGTATCAACTTGCTGTACGGATTTTTGATGCCAAATGTTTCTTGGCAGGCTCATGTCGGTGGTTTATTGTTTGGGGCAATCACGGCTGGGGGGCTCATCTGGTCGGCCAAACAAGGAAAAAGCCGGGGTGGCAAGGTGGGGAACTATGCCGTTACAGTAATCATTGGAATTTTGATCGTAGAGTTAGCTTTGGGCTGGTTTACCTATCAAATGTTGCCGTTCTAACTAGTTCCAACTGGTTGTAATTACTTGTTTAATTACCAGCTGTAATTACAACTGTTGTTTATACATCCAAGATAATTACTCGGTCGCTTTGCCGTCATTTATGCAGATTTTAGATAACTATCTACGTATGTACAGATAGTGGACGCATATTCGGTTAACGCTAATAGTGTGTTTACGATACTTGCAGCGAGACTAATGGGAGTGTCGCTGGTGTGCCTGACAAACCTCTAGAGCACGGATCAGCAAGTTGGCTGAAAGTAATGCAATGATTGAAAATAATCGGTTCGTGGAGCGTAAATTGAGTAAGAGTCGCGCTAAATATTCATTCGAAATGACCGGACTATTTGTCGTTTTTGTCATGGTCTTGAGCACAATCTTAGGTTATGCAGGGTTTGCTTCGGCCTCGACAGATAGCGAAGGCGAATCCGGCATAGTCAATGTAACTATCGGCGCAGATGGAACGATAAAAGGTATTTCCACTGGTAATAGTGATATGGATTCGCTTACAGAATCCGAGCTGGCAGAGGTAGTTGCCGACTTACCTGTTCGAATATTAGTTTCCTACACCGATTCTAGTGGAGCGACCAAAACCAATTTAGAGGAACTAAATGGTGCTAGTGGTTTGGTGCGGATTGACCTCGAAATCCAAAACACCACTGGAGTTGTTGAAGGAATCAGTGCTGACGTAAACGGGGGTTCTGTTACCCAGCATACGATGGTTTATACTCCGCTGACAGTCATTGGGACAGCCGAGTTAGAAAGCGTAGAATCCGGGCAAATTATTCTCGATGATAGCGATGATAGCGATGACGGCAGTGCAGCGGATGCCAGTGATTCCAGTGATAACTCTGCTAGTACCGCTAGTGATGAAGAGTCAACGAACGAAGATAGCGGTGATAGTAGCGAGACAAGCGATCTAGGTGGATCAAATGGAGTGGTGTCCTCGCTAGACCAAGGAACTACCGTGATGCAGTGGGCAAGTATCTTGGCTCCACCTTATCTGTCTTCCTCAACTACGTTTACTTTAGTGGTGGATGCAGATGACTTCCAAGTTCCCGATTTCAATATTGCGGTTCAAGCTGGTTACCGGATCAGTGATACATCTGTGGGAACGGGAACATCTAGTTCGGATCAGGTGGAGCTGGTTGCCAACACGCTCTACGCGTTGAGTTCGGTTGGGGAAGTATTCTCCAGCGCTGGAACCGCTCTGGATAATGCATACGCATTGCTATCCAACGCGGGGGAGTCAATCGGTACTCAAACTATTTCTGACTTGAATTCAGCTCACTCCAGTATTTTGCTGCAAGCGGAGACTCTCTCTACTACTCTCGATTCACTATCCGTCTCTTTTGACCAGTTGATGGAAACAACCGGTCTAGAAATAGTGAGCGAACTCAGCCAGGCAACCAGTACGGTCAGCGAATTGCTAGGTAACCCCGATTATCTTTCCCCAGACTACACAGTCGATAGTGTCACTTGTGAAATGAGTGTTACGAAGAACAGCGACTCCGACTACTCCAATGGGGTAATGGGAGTGGTCTACGATTTGTCTTCTCGTCTGGACGCCTATGCTGGAGCCGCAGAGAACTGTCACAGTGCTCTGGTTGATCAACTCACCGCTTACATCGGCTCTCCTGAAAGTGTGGACACTTGTAGTTCTGATGGGGAGGAGTCTGCTTCCCTGACGTGTCAATTGCTATCTGCCAAGCAGGGGATGACTGGTCTCAATGAAAAACTAGATGACGATTACAGTGAGTATGTGGGTATCGCCAGCGAGCTAGATGAGTTGAAAGAGTCTCTAGGAAATAGCTTGCAAACACTAGAATCATCTCTCGCGTCTATCGAGATAGAAATGGTTGGTATCTCCATCCAAGGAGTAAAAGAGAAATTAGATGAATTATCGGGAGAGCTTGATAGACTGACCGGTGAGTCCGTGCTCACCAGCCTAGAGGAGGCAAAGAGTACGGCATCTAGCGCAGTAGATAATCTTTCTTCTCAATTGGAAACTATAACTGGTGCAGATGGCATAGTTAGTCAAATCAAAACCTATGAAGAGACAGTGACAAAGGTAGAGGCAAAGATTTGCGACTTCGACCTCGAAGATGTATCCGTAGAGGAAGTATCGGAAGACAGCGCCGAAGCTCTTCTAGCTGAGCTACAAAAAACCCTGTCATGTAATAGCGGTGACGAAAGTTCGATTAGTGCCGCGGATGGTGCGGAAGCAACTTCTACTCCTTTATCCAATTCTCTAAAGGCAGAACTAGAGGGAATAGGTGGTTATGCATCTGATGCAGGGACTGCTGTTGGCGAGATCATTGATGCGGTTGACGATATCACTGGAGTAGTAGATGAGTACTTAGGGGAGTCTGGCAGTGTCACTCAATCTCTAGCTACGATCAAGGAAGCAATTTCACAGGCTGCTAGCTCAAGTGAAGATACCGACGAAAAGCTTTCACAAATTCAATGTGTGTTCAAAGGGCTAACAGCAACTGAGGAATCACTCTCTGAGATAGCAGGATTGCTTTCCAAGCGAAATGACTCTTTGCGAGATAATTTGGAAAGTCTCAAGTTGCAAAATGAAAGCAACTACGATACGACTCTGGAACAAGCTGATTACACTCTCGCCGCTTTGGAAGGCACCAGCTTGGAGTTTTTCACCGATTTATCGGGACAACTGACTACTTCAGCTGACGAAATCCAAACAACGGGGATTTTGAGCCTAACCAATACGCAACAGGTTGTGGAAGAAACGAACCAAAACCTGGGCGACGAAACTGTGGCTACATTAGAGGAAAATTCCGTGTATGTCACAGATAGGCTCAGTTCTGCCTCTGCTGATGCGACCAGCGTATCTGACCTGCTGGCTGAGGATATCCAAAAAGTCTTGGCTGATATCGGGGAGAACACTCTTGGTGGCGGCGGCTTATTGGGAGCCATCGCCAGCGCCAATGGCCAACTGCTGATGGCTGGGGCAAATATGGGTGAATCGAGTATGCAAGTAGTCGACTACCAAAACGAGCAGCGTGCACTATTGAGCGACTATCTCCTCTCCGCAGCTGTTCTCAAAACGAGCTTAGCCAGATTGGAACAAGGAACGGACAATTCTTGGGACAGCACCATGTTGATCAGCTCGTACTCCTATCATCTGGTGGAGGCAAACACTAAAGAGTAGATAAAGCAAGCTCGAAGATTATTTGCCTAGGAAACTAGCTGCTGATGATCTTCGAGCTGCCTAGTAATTAGGGTAATTACTCGGTTAAATAGGGATGATCTCATGAATAGCAACGGTAAACCAGCAACCCAAAATAACGACTGGAGCTCTCCTGGCTCGACAGGGACAGAGGAAACCCCGCCTGCAGAATTACTCGAAGAAAAAGCTGACGCGAAAGACAGTCAGGGTAAAGAACAAGAGTCTGGTTTAGGTGGGACAGCAATATTCGCGCTCGCGATCCTAGTTATCATAGCTTTCGTTATTGGTCTAGTGAGGTATTGGCAGAACCAACAGCCCGACGAGCGTACACCAATGACTGAAAGTAGTTATTCTTTGCCGACTGTAGAACTCGACACCGGCGTTTCGATTGAGGATATTCCCGACGATTTAATTATTGGGGTTGTGGTTTCCTACACCGAAGAAGTTAGCGAAGGCCTAGGGTGGGATAAAAATGGGGAGGGAGTTTCGGTTGCCCGTTGGCGTCTAGAAAAAAGCGGCATGGAAATCACCCTGGGGGTGGTTTCCGACAATGGAACCGAAGAGGGAGCTCGCTCTGCGGTCTCCCAGTTGGCAGAAGACGGAGCAGGAGCAATTATCGCTCTAACCACTGGAGACCACACTCGGGCTCTAGCTGAAGCCGCTGCCGAGTCGGGAATTCCCGTGATTTTTCCCTACGAGCCGCGCTTCGAAACCGAGGCAGACGCTTGGTTTTATAATCTCAGCCCCGAAGAAATGGCGGGAATGATGATTGAACAAGCTGAAACCTTGGGTTGTAGCAGTTCCCTGCTGATCTCAGATGACGAACTATTTTCTGCTTACGTTACGCTTGCTATAGATAGTGGAAGCGACTTTGGGATCGCCACGTCGTATGTAATTACTGCAGATAATGAGCGCTCTGAAAGAGGAACGGAAAAGATCGTTGAATACCTCGTCGAGTACTACCAAACTAATCAAGAGTACCTCGAATGCGTCATGCTCGATGCCTCTGGAACTGACGTAGCGACTTTGATCACCGGAATGCGTAGCAGCGGCATCGATGTACCGATTATCACCACCAATGAAGCGCAAAACTACACCCTGAATGAGGCCATGCTCAATAGTTATTCCCTTTTGGGGGAAGTTTATTCAGTAGGAGTAGCAGATAACGTCAGCTTGGCCGCTGAATCGTCACAAATTGGGGACAAAGCGGGAGTCTTCAACTATGCCATCACCCTCATGAAGGGAAAAACTGGGGTAGCTTCTTTGTCCACCGACGCTGACTTTAGTGAATACGGGGATTACGCCGACTTGGCCTCACACGATGCCCTGATTGCAGTGGTGCAGGCGGCGGCTAATGCGCAGGATGCTAGTCCGGAAGCAATAACCGCTGCCTTCTACGAACTAGAACTAGATCCAGAAACTAGCCCAGTGTCGGAAAAATTGGATTTTTCCAGTACCGAACAGTCAGTGCGCGCCTCCTATATCGTCCAGGCGGCGGTGACTGGGGAGGTGAGTTCTAGCGGCGGTTATACCCAGAGAATCACCTGGTCAGCGGTTAGTCAGGATTGATGGCTAGCAAGCACGAAACGAAGCGGGAGATGGGTAAGTAAGCGCATCGCTGGGTAAGGCGTTGAACTCGGATAACTTGGCTGAGTTAAGGCGGTAATAACTTTGCGGTTTGTAATTGAAGAAAATGGCGAATCCAGGTTGTTTTACGCCAATGCTCTGAACAATAACGCCACGATTTACGACTTGCTTTCACTGGCTAATCTCGATCAGCGTATCTGGGAGCGAACTTGGGTAGATGGGCGGGAAGTAAAACCGAATACGCGCCTATTTGAAATTCCACTATTAGAGGGATCCACGGTAGCTAACCAAAGTCCTGATTCGAATTCCGTGGATTCTCTCTATTTAGGTACGGGCGGAAGCGAGTCAGAAGCTAAGGTCAAAACTGAGGCTGGCACCGAAACTGGAACCGGTATCTTCAAGCCCAGAGCTGAAAAATCCACTTCTTGGAGAGTGCTGGTTACCGGCGGAAATAATGCAGGTGAAAGCTACCAACTACAAGAAGGAGACATACTTCGAGTAGGCAGAAGTCCGGCCGTGGATATTGTCTGTGATTCACCTCTAGTCTCTTGGTCGCATTGTGCACTGGTAGGAGTAAATGACGGCGTTTTAGTCAAAGACGATAATTCTTCCAATGGAACCTACTTGGATGGGATCAAAATTTCTCCCGATGAGGAAGGCTTGATTGCTACAGATGAATCCGTCATCACTTTAGGAACCATTAGTTTGCGGATAGAAAGAGTAGATCCCAACCCGCAGCACGCTACCACCACTCACATCAAAGGAACGTATAAGTTAGAGTTCAATCGACCTCCACGCAATGGGCTTCCGAGCAAGGCTGACAAAATTACGATTCCCAAAATGTCTTCCCCAGAAAAAGCGGGAAAATTTGCTTGGGTAACAGCTGTTGCTCCCCTGTTTATGGCTGGAGCAATGGTGGCATTTACTGGTTCTTGGAGATTTGCTCTATTTGCTCTACTTTCACCAGTTACTGCAGCCTTAACTTGGTATAGTCAAAAACGGAAAGCCAAAAAGAGCGAAGAAGAGGTAGAGAAGAAATATATCGAAGATTTACAAGGATTTGCTGCAAGTATAAAACAAGCAGCGATAACTGAAAGGAATTATCTAAACGAGAAGATACCGGATATTTTTACTTGCCTACAGAGAATTGTTTTATCCGCCCCGCAATTATGGCAAGTGCGCGAAAAAGATAGCGATTTTTTGTGTGCTAGGCTGGGGATTGGGACAATTCCGTATGAGCCGCCAGTAGATGGTGTCAACGCTGGTTCTAAATTGGAAGAGCGAGCCGATAATTTGCGTCAGTCGGCAAAAATAGAAGTTTCTCCCATTGAAGTGGATTTCCAGGCAGGAGTAGTTGGAATCTGGGGGGATCGGGAGGCGGCTCTGGGCATAGCTCGCTCACTCATTTTGCAGCTAGCTACCAATAGTGGGCCTGCTGATATATCCATGGGCGTGTTCACCGACAAAGCAAATGCTGACCATTGGCGTTGGTGTGCGTGGTTGCCGCATTTTCGACAAGGGGGCACAAATTTAGATGATCTGTGGATGGGGTTGGAATTTGAGCACAGCAAAACCTTGCTGCAGGGGCTGAAAAACCAGTTGGAATATTTGCCCAGCCAGGCATTATTGCTAGTAGTCGATGCTTTGGCTTTGTTCGAGGGGAGAGAAAATGTGCTGCGCGACATTTTTGACTACACTCCGCCCTATACCTCTAGTGGCAAGAAAGTTGGTTTGCAAACGGTTAGCGGTATTGTGATTGCTGCTCACCACAATCAACTGCCGGCAATCTGTAATACGGTGATTGAGGCCAAAGCGGATGGCGAAGCGGTTTTGACGATCCCCAAGGAAAATTGGGTGATTGATGAAATTATTAGTTCACCGATTAGTGTCGAGACAACAGAAAAATGGGTTCGGCACGTGGCTAGGTACGAAGACCCAGAAGTCATCAACCCGGCGGCCTCTTTGCCAGATTTGACAAACCTATTGGAGTTGTTGGGATTAACTCCCCAGGTTAACGGTAAAGATATTGTTGCTTTGTGGAAGAAGTTTACCCGCTACGATGTACCTTTGGGAGTGGATCAAAACGGAATCTACACCATTGACTTGGTCAAAGACGGGCCGCACGGTTTAGTCGGTGGTACCACCGGGTCGGGTAAGAGCGAGTTGTTACGTTCTCTAGTGGCTGGGCTAGCCGCCAGGGTTAGTCCCGAGTTCTTGACTTTTGTTTTGGTCGATTTCAAGGGTGGGGCTGCTTTTGCTAGCTTGGATCAGCTCCCTCATACTATCGGCACATTGTCCAATTTAGATCCGGCTCTGGCTAAACGAGCGATTGATTCTTTAGTGGCGGAAATGCGCTACCGGCAGGAAAAGTTTGCTGCCGCCGGAAAAGATATAGACAATTTAGATGCTTATTTGGCCACTAATCCGCGTGAACCATTGCCCAGGTTGCTGTTAGTTGTTGACGAATTTGCCCAATTGGCTAAGGAATATCCAGAAGTGTTGTCGTCGCTCGTCCAAATTGGGGCAGTGGGGAGGACCTTGGGTATCCACATGATTTTGGCTACCCAAAGGCCAGAAGGGGTAATCAACGACGATATTCTTGCTAATACCAATATGCGGGTAGCACTAAGAGTGCAAAGTAAAACTGATTCCAACAATGTGATTGGAATTCCTGACGCAGCTAATATTGGCAGAACCCAAAAAGGGCGTGCCTACATAAAGCTGGGACAGTCTGATATCACTGCAATTCAAACTGCTTTGATTACGGGCAAGACTGCTGATTTGAATCAGCAAGCCACTGTCAGTGAGGTGCGCTTGGCTGAACCAGCGCCGGAAGCGCCGAAAACTATTTCCCAAAGTAACAACAGTGCGACCGATTTGGATTTGTTGATAGAGGCTATTAAGAGTGCTAATGCGGATTTAGGGTATCAAAAGCCGCGTCCGGTTTGGCCGGAACCTTTGGGAGAAAAAGTAAGTTTGTGGTTTCCCGCTGCTATTGCGAATACTGCTCTGGTTGGGAATGGGGCTGAGAGTGGTGGAGGAAATAGTGTTTCAATTGATGCTGCTATCAGTGCAACAATTGGTGCGACTGCGGATGCAAATGTTGTCCTAGACGGTAAGAAAACTAGTGACGAAGAAGTCGGAGAATTTTCTCTGTCTTCAAATCTGGGGATCACTAGTGTTTCGCCGCTATCTAGTCGCTCGACTTTGATTGCAGTGGGGGTGAGTGACGATCCAGAACACCAGTTGCAATACGTGACCGGATGGGATCTGGAAAAAGGCAACCTGTTGCTCATTGGTATGCCGGGCAGTGGAACCAGTACTGCTTTGGGCAGCTTAGCCGTATCAGCTGCGAGCAAATTTTCACCCCAAGATTGCAATTTTATTTTTATGGAATTTAGCGGCAGTAAATTAGGTGAATTATCAGAGTTGCCGCATGTAACCGATTATATCAAAGGTGGATCGAGTAACCGGGAATCACAACAGCGAGCGCTAAGATTTTTAATAACCGAATTAGAAAAACGAAATGCCCATCCTGGAAGTCATCCAAAGCTACTAGTTTTCATTGATTCTTTGATGACTAATAAACTGTACGACGACTTAGAATGGGGGAGTTTGATACAAGGATTCTACCAGGTGTGGGCTACTGGAGCAGCGGTGGGAATCCACTGTGTGGCTACGGTCAGTTCGGTAAAATCACTATCTGCTGCCATTAGTGATGTAGCTAAACAAAAATGGGTATTTAACTTGGTAGAAAGATACGATTATACAATGTTGGGGATAGATAAAAATAGTCCGCCTCAATCTATCCCCGGAAGATGCGTAATTTCAGATTCCAAGCACCATACACAGATTGCCATCCCGGAGATTAATGCACCAGATATAGTCACTTTGTTGACAAATAGGTGGCCAGGATTGCGGTCGACCAGTTTGATCGGCAGCATTCCTAGTAGTGTGGATCCAGGCGAGTTGAGCTCGAAGGTTGAAATCAGTGGTGAGAGAATCAAGCTGCCGATTGGAATCTGCGAACAGGATTTGAGCGAATATTGCTTAGAGCTTTTCCCGGGGGAGCACGTTCTAATTTCTGGCCCGGCTCGAAGTGGAAAATCGTCGGTATTGCTGGCGATTGCGGAAAAATTTGTCCACGACCATGGAGACGAGGTAGAAATATATGCTGTTGGTTCGCCGCGCTCTCCTTTTATGTCTCCAGGTAGTTTGCCGACAAACGCGAAAGTTTTTCCGCATAATCAATTGAATGCCTGCCTGACGGATATGGAAATGGCAGAGTCATTCTCGGTACTACTGATTGACGACGCCACCAAGCTTGAGGGAAACAATCCGATGCTCATGCAGATATTAGCTGATTCGTTCAGGCCTGTCTTGATTGTGGCAGCTGGGCGCAATGACGAATTACGGAACCAATACGGCACTTGGATAGCCGAATTAAAGAAATCAAACACGGGATTATTGCTGCAGCCGGCAATTGATTTTGACGGAAATATTCTAGGAGCCAGGATTCCCAGAAGAGCTCCAGTGGCAATGACAACTGCCCGAGGGTATGCGGTGGCAAACGGACAGCCTACTTTGATTCAGACTGCAACTAGAATTAGCGCACAGACTTAGTGAATTTGGGGTAGAAGATGGAACAGTATAAAAGTATTTCGAATAGTCAAAACTTTGGAGTAGGCTCTAGATTTGGCGCTAATTATCAAATAGATAAAATAATTGGTGAGGGAGCTAGTGGAATAGTCTATCGGGGAATAAATCTCGCCAGTAATGAGCCAGTAGCTATAAAAATTCTACGCGAACAATACGCAAACGACCAGGAAATCATTGCCAGATTTATTACTGAAAGACAAACTCTCTTACAATTGCGCGATCCCCACGTGGTAAGGGTCCACGATTTGATTTCAGATCAAGGACACTTGGGGATCGTCATGGAATATTTACCTGGCGATAATTTGCGCCATATTTTGGAGCAGAGAAAAACTCTACCCGCTGGTGAAGCGGTAGAGATTGTAATCCAAGTTCTCCATGCTCTCAATGAAGCACATGGAAAGAATATAGTTCACCGCGACATTAAACCCGACAATATTATCATTTCTGGTTTCGGTGGTAGTCCTGGCACTAAAGATAATACCGAGCTGAATAATTGTGAGATAAATGTTTTTAGTTCAAATATTTCTCAATCCAGTAATTCGAATCTAGAATCAAAATTATTCACGGTCAAAGTGACAGATTTTGGTATAGCGAAGATTATTGGCAATCAAAATAGTACTACTCAATTGGTTGGTACGCCATATTACATGGCGCCAGAATTGATTGAACGGGAAATTGTTGCACCCAGCGTGGATATTTACGCTGTTGGAATTACCTTATACGAGTTACTGTGTGGAAAGACGCCTTTTCATGTTCCTAATGCTAATGCGTTTGCTATTGCCAGACACCACTTGGAGTCTAAACCGCCACAGATTACTGGTTTGGACGAGAGACTTTGGCAGGTAATTGAGACCACTCTAAGCAAAGAGGCTGGGCAGCGTCCTAACGCTGCGCAACTATTAGAGCAGCTCCTTGAGCTGAAAAGTGCTCTAATAGATCTACCTGCTTTGCCATTGCAAGGCGATTCGACTGTTATTCCGGCTGCGACAGTATTGCGTCCTGCGAAAACAATGGAAGGGGATATTACCGGAATAGAGAGTAAAGGAAAAGAACAAAGTCAAATAGAGCAATCAAAAAATAATCGATTCAACCCATTCAAGCGAACAAAAAAAGCAGACCAAGCAAAGCTGGTCAGTCAGTCGAGCCAATTGGATAGCTCTTATCAACTAAATCAATCGGGTCAACCAGGTCAGCTAAATCGGTCAATTCAATCAACTCACCCGAACCAACTAAACCAATCAAAAGCCGATGAATCCATTCAACCAGGAATTACGCCAAACAATAATTTTCCCAAGGTGGAATTGCCTCCACTGGTCGATGCTGGTTTACAAACTGTTTTGCACACCAGTGCAGACAAGGGCAGTTCTGTCGATGAAGTGTTGGAAGATATCGTTGAGTCCCAAAAAGTTAATGAATCCGCTGCTAAAAGTCGACTCAAGAAAACTTGGGTTGTTGCTACTGGAAGTGCTTTAGCGGTTATTGTTGCGGTTACTGTGTTGGTGTTGGTTTTTGTCAATCGGGAGCAAACAGCAGGAGATACTGCCGAGTTGTTAACTGCTGCTAGCGCAACTATAGAAGATAATGTTTTGCCTTCTGGACTGATTATCGGCCGGGAATTAGAACTCGATCCGGATAAAAATACTTTGACTTATTCGATAACTTTTAAAACTAATAATCAATCCATTAGTGGACAAGTTATGGATTCATTGTTGACAGAGGATGGGGTTTGTCCCACTGTTGACTGGCAGGTAGAAGCGGGGAGTGGAACGGAAACCGGGGCGTCTGTGTCAGCGCATTCTGCTGCTCAAACTTCTATTAGCGCGAAATGCGCCTGGACTTTTACTGTTCCGACTATCACTGCGGGGAATCCGATTACTGTAAGTGGGGTAATTCAAATATCTGAGGGGATTCCTACTGACGAGACTGGTTTGGAAGACTGGCTGGATTACATTAGCAGTCATACTAGTGACACTTTGGAAGATTCAGCGGTGGTGTCTACGGCTTATCCTTTGCAGCGGTTGACGGGGATTAGTTTAGAAATGCCTAGCCGTGTGGTACAGGGGGAGGTAATTTCGATTAGTGTGTTGGGAATTTGGCCGCATGGGGTGGATACGGTGAATCCTATTTATAAAAGTCCTTCAGGCAGTGCGGCAATTACCAGCGTGTTGGAATCTATTAGTGGCGGCCAGGGGACGGAGAGTGTTTCTATCACTGATACTTGTTTGGGGGCGGTGTTGGTTGACAATGAGGCTTTGTCGGTGGCAGCTCTGTATCCTTCTTCTTGCTATATTTCCATGACGATGGGCAATTTTCAGTCTGACCGGGTTTCTGTGACTATTAGTAGCAATGGTTCTTGAAATTTTCGGAGTTGGTAAGTGGGATTCTGATTTTTGGGAATTCGATGGTGATTTGAATGCTGATGTTTTAGAGGATGAGACTGATACTGACGGTTCTGATAGCTGGTCTGATACGGTAGGTGGACGCGGAACTGCTGCACGTATTGTGCTTAGAGCAACGAGTGACTTTGCGGTGCAGGGGCATCCAGCTCTTCTGACATATATTTATGGAGTAAGGATACGGCAATATTCCAGAACATGTATACATTCCTTGTTTTAGGGTGCGTACATGTTGTTTGTTTTTCTATAGCTTATTTGAGTATTCTCAAAGGTACGAACTTTTTCTAAATGATAAGAACTACTCACATATAAAGTTAAAAACTCGCCATCACTAGTTCTAAAATTCACTAACCGGTAAGAAGAAGAATACGCGTAATCTGGAGTATTCCTATTATAGTGAAGCGCGATATGCTCGCTCTCGTTCACATAAGTGACCACTGCAGTGTCTGGCTCCGTAAAGTAATCACCCACATAATTACAAACATAACCACTAACAGAACCAATTGTAGATAAATCACCGTCATCAGCACCAATAATTGCTGCACAAAGAATTGTAGTTGGAAGAAAGAACAAACCATAGTTTGCTCCTTTGAACCAACGCTTATACCTATTCCCATCAAACAACTCCTGCACCTGTTCATCACTTACTTCAGACATAAACGCAATCCGCTTTTTAACCCCACGCCGACCAACAAAATACAAAACCCCGGCCACCACATAATACAAAA
>CBCPNB010000048.1:0-11847 GCA_965120455.1 uncultured Actinomycetaceae bacterium
GCCACCTGGCGTTCCAACGCCTGGTAGGCGCCAATCAACAACTGTTGACCAGTTTGCCCACGCGCATAAAAAGTACGCGACACCTGGACGCCACCAAACGAGCGGTTATCCAAATAACCCCCATATTCGCGGGCAAAAGGAACGCCCTGAGCCACACACTGGTCGATAATATTGCGCGAAACCTCCGCCAAACGGTACACGTTAGTTTCGCGAGCCCGATAATCCCCGCCCTTGACTGTGTCGTAAAACAAGCGATACACCGAGTCGTCGTCGTTGCGGTAATTCTTCGCCGCGTTAATCCCCCCCTGGGCGGCAATCGAGTGGGCCCGACGCGCCGAATCCTGGTAAAAAAACGCGTCTACGTTGTAACCCTGCTCGCCCAGTGAAGCAGCTGCCGCGCCACCAGCTAAACCAGTGCCCACCACAATGATGCGCAGCTTGCGGCGGTTAGTTGGATTCACCAAATTGACGTGCTCTTTGTAAGTTGTCCATGCCTGAGACAAAGGCACATCCTTTGGTGCCTTAGTGTCAGCAATATCCGATCCCTGTTTGTAGAGACCCTTCACAATCGTTTCACTCATTTTCTTTCCGCCCTATCTCAACTGATCACGCCGAAAGCAATGAAAAATGGAGGCAACAAAAACATCAAGAACATGATTGCCGCGATCACCCCGGACAAACACACCATGAACTTACGGGTATCCTTGCGCACCCACCCCATAGTTTGAAAAGCCGACCAAAACCCGTGACCCACATGCGAAGTAGCAATCGCAATAAACACCACGTACACCACCAACACCCATGGAATCTGGAAAGCCGCCACCATCCGCTCGTAAGGAGTATCAGCCGTAGTAAACCCAGTCGTAATCGTGCCAGTAGTAAAGTGCAGCAAGTGGAAGATAATCAAAAGCAGCAGGCACACTCCCCCCCAGCGCATAGTGCGAGCCGCATAAGCGTCCGCTGCATTCTTCTTCACCGCATAACCCTGTTTGCGTCCCTTCCGGGACTGTATCCAGACATGCCCCGCCGACGCGACGTGCACTAGGATGAGGACAACCATGATCACGCGGAACACCCAAATGAATCCGCCGTGCGGAAAAATCGGGTAAAAGGCGTCAGTTTTTAGCCACTCGGCATAACCGTTATACGCCTCAGCCCCCAAAAACATCTTTAAATTTCCATAAGCATGGAAAAGCAGAAACAACACGAAGAAAAGCCCCGAGAGTGCCATCATCTGCTTCACGAAAACAGACGTGGTCCACGCTCGCCGCTTCCTGGCCTTTACAACAGATTTTGTGGTCATAGTCCCCATTAAAAACCGTTCTGAAAGCCGGCTGAGTCCAATATCTAAAAGTGAGCAAATTTGGTGGATGCAGGTAGTTGCGTAGGGAAATTTTTACACGGAATAAAGCCAAAAAATCGCGTTATCTGCGATTCGTATCACACGCTGGTTTTGGGTGCAAAACAGTGGGATTAAACACGAATAAATCAAAGTAGGACTTACGAAATAGGAAACGCCTATCAGTGTCTGGCTCCAAAACCATCACACTCGTATTGCGTTACTCGCAGTATTAGTTAGCTTGAGAACCATCAATAGAGCGTCTTCCGGGGGATTTTGGTAGTAGCCCCGCAAAGTATTCACCACCTGGAAACCCAGCGAAGTGTAAAGCCGCTGTGCAGCCAGATTGCTAGTGCGAACTTCCAAGACCATCTTTGTCACACCATTTTTTCGCGCATCCGCCAACGCCAGTTCGAGTAGAGAACGCCCCAGACCTCGACGGCGAGCTTCCGGCACTACCGCCACTGTGGTCAAATCGGCTTCCCTCTCTCCCTTATAGCCGGCATAGCCGAGCAGCTTTCCAGCGTGGAACACCCCGAAATAGTGGCTCCACGGGGATTGCAACTCCTCTTCCACTAAAGCCTGGCTCCAAGCCTCCCCAGTGAATAGTTGCTGTTCCAAAGTCGCCATCTGCGCTGCATCATTCAAGTCTAAGGGACCAAAACGTAAAGAGGATTGGGTAAAAAACTGTGCGACAGTTGGTGGCTCTGTGGATTCTGCTGGAGAGTTCAGAAAATTCTTCGACTTTTGGTGGACGTCCGGGCGACGCAAATAAAGTGGTTTAATCGGGAAATTATCCTGCAAAAGCTGTTGTATCTCTGGATTTTGCCAACTTTGCGACTCAGCCGACACTCCCAGCTTTTGTAAACGCGCATCCACAATCCGGGACAAAACTGCCACATCTACATCCTGTGGTTTCGAATTCCCTAGAACTACCACTACGTTTTTTGCGTCCATATTCTCCACAGAGGTACGTTCCGCAGAGATATTTCCCCAAGACCTATCCTCAGTAACAGCCCTGTTCTCAGTAGTAGACGCATTTGCCGTGATTGTCGCAGTCACACTTAAGACCTCATTCAAACGAGATATGTCACATATTGAAATAGTGTTGTCACCCGCTTTCCCACCGGCACTGTTGCAACTACGATTTTGCTGCAATTCCAGGGCTTGACAAACAATCGACGCTGCTGGACCCGCTAAAACAATCTGCTGCTGACGTAAAACTTGTTGCAAATCCAGGGGGACTGACACATCTGGTCCATCCAGGCGCTCAACATCGTCAGCACCCAAAGCTCGATACAAACCCCAATACACTTCGCGGCGTTTCGCATCGGATACCACCAACACCGGGCAATCACCTGCGGTTAGCTCTAACCAGGAAGCATCCAACTGTGTCCTATTGCCGTCAGGCTGCAATAAGTCCAGAGCTCGGCGCGCCAACATATCCAAAGTGGACACTCCCAGCACGGGCACGTCCAACGCAAACCCCAAAGCCCGCGCCGTCACCAAGCCCGCACGCAAACCCGTGAAAGGACCAGGACCAATCCCCACTAAAATCCGGTCAAAACCAGCCTCAACCAAACGAGTAGGCAAACCGGCCTGGCTGGCAGCAGCCTCAATCAACGGTGTCAGCAGCTCCGCATGTTTGCGTCCCCCGACTTGAGTCTGCCTGGCCACCACCTGACCATCAGCCACAATCGCCACCGCAGTGCAAATAGACGTATCCAATACTAATTCAAGCACGGTAATCCTCCAGCAACTGCGCCAATTGCTCAAGGCGCTGCACCCAGATCTCCCCCACCGGAATAAACGTCAGCCAACGCGACTCGCAATCATTGTCCGCAGCTATGATTTCACCGGTCTTGCCGCTAGCTGTAAATTCGATTTCCAGACGCTGTTGAGCTAATTCTTCGACCTTGCCGCGTCCCCACTCCACGAAAGTCACCGAGTCTGCCAGAGAATCCAACAAGTCTACGGACTCCAAATCCTCTTCACTGGAGAGACGATACGCGTCCACGTGCACCAAATTTGGCCCCGTCGCCTGTGCGCGGTGGGTTCTCGCTACAATAAACGTGGGTGAAGTCACTCGTCCTTTTACATCCAGCACCCGAGCCACGCCTTGCACGAACGTAGTTTTTCCCGCTCCTAGAGAGCCATCCAAAATAATCAAATCGCCTGGATGCACTAGGGAACCCAACGCTTCACCAATCAAACGCGTTTGCTCCGCTCCCCTGGAGCGGACTCGCAGCACTGTGTCCACTTCTCGCCTTCTTGGTTCGCCCGGTCTGTCACTCAATTTGGTCGACCCACCCCGGTTTAGTCAACTCACTCAATCTAGTCAAATAGGTAAATCTAGTTAGTCTTTCGCACAGATCACTCAGTGGGATAACCCTAACAAATTGGCGACCTGTCCAATGTAAACGCGCTGCACGTGAGGCGGCAAACAAGTGGTCACCGTATAGTTGATGGTATCTGAAGCTTTCGCCCACTCATCAGCCGTCGGAAAATCGGCTACATCAGCAATCGTTTCAACAAAATCAGCCGCTAAGGCAATGGAATCGACAGATTCAGAAGCACTGACTGAAGAACTACCAGCCTTAACCGCAGCACCTTTAGCAGATGACTGCCGCAAAGAAACAGCTTTTGCTGAACCAAAGAGAATTACTTCATCTCCTGGTTGCGCCCACGGTTCTTTGCCCTCCCCCAAGTCGATCACAATCTGATCCATACAGACACGCCCAAGAATACGACTGCGACGACCATTTACCCACAGCGGTGCCCGATTCGAGGCCTGCCGGGCAATCCCATCCCCGTACCCACACGGCAACAACCCCACCCACTGAGCCCGCTCAGCCACAAAAGTAGCGCCATAAGACACGCCCTGCCCGGACTGTAAATGTTTCACCTGGATTAGGCGACTAGACAAAGTCATCGCCGGTTGTAGCGCTCCCGTATCCGTTGGCCGAGACTCTGGGTTAGGAGAAAACCCGTACAACCCAACTCCCGGACGAATCAGGTCAAAACGTGCCGCAGGATGCCATAAAGCTCCCGAACTGGCCGCCAAATGCCGCAACTTGGGAGTCAAACCCGCGCTCTGGACGATTTCCAGTGCTTTGTTAAAAACTTGGATCTCCTGGAGAGTAATCTGGGCACCAATCCCATCCGGGTCATCCGCACAATTCAGATGCCCCCACACCGCCTCCAAAGTCACCACACCAGTTTGCTGAGCACTAGCAATTTGAGAAACTAGACGTGGAAGATCATCCAGTTGAGCGCCTCCGCGGCTCATCCCCACGTCCACCTTTAAATGAATCCGTGCAGGCAAATGTGTTGGAGTGTCGCCCAGCTTTTGCCTTTGACTATCGCCCAGTTTCTGAGCGGATGGGGATGCTATGTGGGCACGCAAAATCGCAGCTGCGTCACAAATCGAACGCAGCTGATGCTCATTGGACACCGATAAATCCAAATCGGCCAGCAAAGCAGTCCGCAAATCCTGACCATGGTCTACCAGCCAAGTCAAAATTCTGGGCTTGTGCACATACTCCCCCAAAATCGGCGTAACAGAAGAGGAGTATGGGGACAGAAGCGAATCTTCTGACCTGGATGGAGCCAGGAACGGTTCTTTGGCAAATTTATTAGACGAACTACGAGAATCGCTGGCGGAACTATGAGAACTGCTGAACGAACTACCAAAATCATCACTGGACGAGTCACCAGCAGAATAGCTAGTCAAACAGTGGACAGCCCGATCCTCAACCATCGAGTTTTTTGTCGACTGTCCGCTTCCAGCACGCAACCTTTGAGCAGCCGTCGAATCGTCGAACTCAGCCAACTTTTGGCGCAACAAAATCGCCTCATCTAAATGAGAAACCCCAAACCAAGACACTCCCGCTAAACGCAACGCTCGAGCCACCGGCAACATTCCATGCCCGTAACCATTCGCTTTCACCACGCCCATTAGTGAACAAGCTGGCGCTAAATCGGCAAAAAACTTGGCATTCGCCACCACCGCATCCAGATCAACCCTAGCTGTCAACGGAAAAATAGCCGCAGGCACAGGCAAATCTGCCTGCGCTTTAGGGGCAGACAAAGTTTCTGGAGTAGATTGTGAAGTCTGAGATATGGATGCAATTGCGCGTGGAACCTCGCTGGCAATCTGACTAGCCACAATCGGGGCAGAAAGGGAGTCAACAGATGCAGATGCAGATTCAGCCAGGGACACAGGTTCAAAAGTAGATACAGACTTAGGCGTAGGCTCGGATACAGATGCAGATCCAAGTGCAGACATAGATTCGAGCGCAAAAGTAGATGCAGAGTGCTCGGAGAATTTGGCTGCTGAGCGAGAAGCCAGGTGAGCAGCACCGCCGTGCAGCCATACTGCAGCCGCCACAATTTCCGCTAAAGCAAAATTCTCGTGCTCACTAACCAAAGCGAACTCGCCACTACTAACAACCTGCCTGCATTGATTGTCAAACTGGTTATCAACGCGAACATTTTCAGCACAACCATCAGCCAGCATCTGCCCACTAGCCCCAGCAAAATCACCGCCAACCTGGGTAGACCCGCCAGCGGCCTGCTCGCGCTCTCGATCAGCCTGGCGCTGCGCCAACAAGCCCGTGATTACTCCCGCTAACACATCGCCAGCTCCAGCAACAGCTCCCCAAGCATTCGCCGCACGATAACGATAAACCTGTCCACCGGGACTAGCCACCACAGTTGCAGCCGCCTTCAAACACACCGTAAAACCCTGGTCAGCTAGCCGCTGTGATGCCCGCACCAAATCTGCAGCCACCCAAGTGGGATCCACCTGCAACAAGTTGGCCGCCTCTCGCACATGGGGAGTCAACACCATCTGCAAGCCAGGAAAACGCTCCAGCCAGCTCCGAGCAAAAGACAACGCTCCCGCATCTACCACTAGTGGCACACCTAGCTCGGCAGCCAGCGCCACAACTTTTTGCGCTTCACCCAAACGCGCGCAATCCCAACCCGAACCAACTAGAGCCGCCTGAAATCGGCCAACCTCCAACACCACTTCCGGCAACCGCGGCAACACTAGATCTGTCGATCGGGGACTCGACACAAACCGGATCAGGCCCACACCCGTGCCCGCCGCACCCAAAGCATTCAACAAGCCCGCACCCGGATAGCGCTCGGAACCACCAGCCAGCAAAGCTACACCCCGGGTGTACTTATCATCCAACGCGCCTGGCGTTCGATAATGGCGTTTAGCTAAAGCCACATCTACCGTCACCGGCATTATTTCAGGTTGGATCTGCTCGCTGTTGGTCTCTTGCACACTCCCACCATTCACGGATAAATTTGATTCCTGCTCCATTTTCTAGTGTCCCAGTCCTAAATGTGCCTAGTCCCAAATGCGCCGATTCGACATTTGCTAGCTCACCCCTTTCCAACTGGCCTAAACCAGTCCCAAATGCTATTCGACCGTCACCGATTTAGCTAAATTGCGCGGCTGATCCACATCCAATCCCCGCATAGTGGCGATCTCACACGCAAAAATCTGCAAAGGAATCACCTGCAGCAACGGCAAATACAAAGTTGGCGCAGGCGGCACTCGAAACACTGCGTTAGCCAACACATCCACCGAGTTATCTCCCTCTTCTGCCACCACAATCGTCCTAGCTCCCCGCGCCCGCACCTGTTCAATTGCCGAAATCACCTTCTGGTGCAGCTGAGGGCGACGCGGGGTCGGCACTACCACCACTACCGGCTGTCCCTCGTCAACCAGAGCAATTGGTCCGTGTTTCAACTCGCCTGCCGCGAATCCCTCCGCGTGAATGTAGGCGATCTCCTTTAACTTTAACGCGCCCTCCATTGCCACCGGAAAACCCACGTGGCGACCCAAGAAAATCACCGAATCTGCGTCAGCCAAACTGCGCGCCACCTGGCGCACTTGCTCGCCGCTCTCCAATACTTGGCGCACCTTATCTGGAATCTGCGACAACTTGGATACATAGTCGCCGATTTCATCCAAAAACTTATTCCCCCGGATTTGCGCCAAATACAAACCCAACAAATAGGCCGCCGCAATCTGCGCGGTGAAAGCTTTTGTGGACGCCACCGCAATCTCTGGCCCCGCGTGCGTCAACAACACGCCATCCGACTCGCGCGCAACCGTCGACCCTGGGGTATTGACAATCGCCAACACCCGCGCTCCCTGTTCTCGAGCATGGCGAATCGCCTTAATCGTGTCCATGGTTTCCCCCGACTGCGAAATCGCCACCACCAAATTCTTCTCAGTGATTACCGGATCGCGGTAGCGAAACTCGTGAGCCAACTCCACCTCAACGGGAATCCGACACCAATGCTCAATCGCATATTTAGCCACCTGCGCTGCATAAGCCGCAGAACCACAAGCCACAAACGTCACTCGCTCCACCGAACGCAAAATAGTTTCCGGCACCCGTAACTCATCCAAAGTCAGTGCCCCACGCGCATCCAAGCGCTCCGCTAAAGTATCTCGAATTGCGCGCGGCTGCTCGTTGATCTCCTTCTCCATAAAAGTTGGAAAGCCCTCTTTGGTAGCCCGATCGCGCAAAAAATCCACTTCAAAAGGCTTGGCTTCAACCACCTGCCCCAAATGATCCACCACCAGCACTTCACTTGGTGTCAACGCCACCACTTGGTCTTGACCGATTTCCAAGGCATGGGTCGTATAATCCGCGAACGCCAACGCATCCGACCCCAAATAATTCGCATCCTCGCCTAAACCAACCACCAGCGGCGAAGACCTGCGTGCCGCTACAATCGCCTGCGGCGCATCCCGATGTACCGCCAACAAAGTATAGGTGCCCTCAATCTGGCTGGTTACCTGCCGCATCGCTGCCATCAACCGAGCCACTACCAGCGCTTCAGCCTCGCTGACGCCTGCGATTTTCCCTGGCCACGGCGACAAATTCGGATCAGCTAGCAACTGACCCAAAAGCAAAGCCGCCACCTCAGTGTCAGTTTGCGACCTAAACTGCACTCCCTGAGATTGCAGACGCGCTCGCAGCACGTCCTCATTCTCAATAATCCCGTTGTGCACCAAAGCCAAACGCCCGTCCGCAGACACGTGCGGGTGCGCATTTGCTTCCGAAGGCTCACCGTGAGTTGCCCAGCGAGTATGCCCAATCGCCGCTGAAGCACACGGCACACTCATTGCCTCCAACTTAGCGGCCAAATTTCGCAGTTTTCCAACCGCCTTCACCACGAAAGGCCGCTCCATCCCCTCGCCCAGCAACGCCAAGCCCGCCGAGTCATAACCGCGATACTCCAAACGAGCCAGCCCATCCATCACCACTGTCCGAGCCCGCTCATTGGCCTGATCCGCCACAAAGCCCACAATTCCACACATGACCCTAATGTTACATAATTGAACAATGCTCGACGTGACCGACAATTCCCTCGACTCGCCTTTCCAGCAATTTAGTCGAGATCGATGGGCCAGAATCGCCAGTTCAGCGCCATTGCCCCTCACCCAAGCTGACGTTGCCCGCATCGCCTCACTGGGAGATCCCATCGATATGCGCGAAGTCGACATCATCTATCGCCCGCTAGCTGCCCTGCTACAACTGCACGTAGACTCCTACCGCAGAACTCGCCAAGCCATGGACGCCCTCTTACAGCCCGCCAACCCGCGCACCACCCCGTTCGTGATCGGCATTGGCGGCTCTGTTGCAGTCGGCAAATCCACGGTCGCCCGTCTACTCAAACTCTTGCTCTCGCGCTGGCCCGAAACTCGCCGCGTCGACCTGGTCACCACGGACGGCTTCCTCTATCCCACCGAGTATTTAGAGCGCCACGGATTAATGGACCGCAAGGGTTTCCCCGAATCGTACGACAACTTGGCACTGCTCGAATTCATGTCCGCTGTCAAAAGTGGCGCCCCTCGCGTAGAAGCTCCCGTCTACTCCCACGTTACTTACGACATTGTGCCCGGGGAAAAAATCGTCGTCGAACAGCCCGACATTCTCATTTTAGAGGGTCTAACCGTCTTCGATCCGCCAGAAATCGGGCCACACAAACGTGGTGTGGCTCTCTCGGACTATTTTGATTTTTCCATCTACGTAGATGCCAGCCCCAAGAACTTGGAACAATGGTACATAGAGCGATTTT
This sequence comes from uncultured Actinomycetaceae bacterium, assembly GCA_965120455.1. Taxonomy (GTDB): domain Bacteria; phylum Actinomycetota; class Actinomycetes; order Actinomycetales; family Actinomycetaceae; genus Scrofimicrobium. Next base: position 9,455 of record CBCPNB010000048.1, read on the forward strand.
TGCTGCTCCGCAACAAATCCTTTACCGATCCGCTCTCCCATTTTCAAACCTACGCCAAGCTCTCCGATGAAGACGCTAAGTGGATCGCCAAAAGCCTATGGGATACCATCAATATGCCAAATTTAATCAACCACATCCTGCCTACCCGCCCTAGAGCTACACTGATACTCCACAAGAGCGAAAATCACCGCGTTACCCAAATCTATCTGCGTCACATGTAGCAACTAGGAAAATGCCTGGAGACAGCTGCACGTCTACTTTTCTACTTCTTGGCCGTAAGATTTCGCTAGCTGCTCGCCCAAAGTTCCCGGCGCACCTCCAGCCCGCGTCTCTTTGGTAGCCAATTCTGGGAACGGGTCATGGCCATGCAAATACAAGCACACGGTATTCAAGAAAGCAACTATTGGCACTGCAAACAACGCTCCCGTCACTCCCGCCACCGTAGTTCCCACGGTGACTGCTAGCACCGTGGCCACTGGATGCAGCGACACTGCATTGGACATCAGCAGCGGTTGGAAAACGTGTCCCTCCAAGAATTGCACCAACAACACCACTGCCAACATGATCAGAGCCTGCATCGGGCCTTGCGTCACTAAAGCAATCAACACTGCGATCGCACCCGACAAGAAAGCTCCCACAATTGGCACGAATGCGCCCAAAAACACCAAAATCATAATCGGAATAACAGCTGGCAAATTTAAGAAGAACGCGCCTAAACCAATTCCTACCGCATCCAGGGCAGCCACGCGAATCTGAGTTCGCACGTACGCCGTCAACGTGTACCAACCTCGTACTCCGGCTTCGTGTACTGGCACTCTCCATGGCTCTGGCACACAACGCACAAACCAGATCCAGATTTGTCGCCCATCCTTCAACAAGAAGAACAACACGAACACCATGATCAGCAGCCCGGTCACCAAATCCAACAACAGCCTGGCCAAACTCACCGCTTCAGAGGCAATCGTCGAATAATTGGCGCTAATCAACGCCGAAGCCTGTCCGCCAAAGGACTCCAGCCAACGGTTAATTTCCGAACTGGACACCCCAAAAGTATCTCCCGACCACGACAACAACTGCTGTATACCCTCGATGGAATCACTTAGCAAAATCGGAGCCTGCCGCCACAATTGCGTGGTAGTCACGTACATCAAGACGCCCACGAACACCAAACCCACGACCAGGCCAACCGTGGTCGCCAACAAGTTCGGAAAACGCAAACGATTACGCAAAAAAGCTACCAAAGGATTCAGCAAGAGTGCCAACAACAAGGCCAAGGCCAGCGAGATGACAATGGCGGAAACCTGTGCCATCACCCACAAAATGGCGACTAGTCCGGCAGCAATTAACAACAGGCGCCAAGACCAGGCTGCGCTCACCTGAATCCACGGGCTCACGTAGGCGCGAGCGCTCGCGCTGTCTTTGTCCAACAGTGGTTTCAATCCCGTAGTGTAAATTCGCTTGTGCTGGGACCTCCTGGGTTCAGGCCGTTTGAAGTTGGCGGTCATGAACGCTCTCCTCCCCATGCGGGTGTTGGGAAAGGCGCTCTCTGTTGCTGCACTTGCCTCACCCTGACCTGGATTGCTTGGAGCAGTTTGAGTTGGACTCGACTTGTTGCCTGCCTGATTTTTTGGTTGTGCAGTAGCTTGGCTGGAGTTCGTTTGGTTTGGGTTCAACTGGCTCGCATCCGCTCTAGCCGAGCTACTCAATTCGGCACGATCTTGCTCCGCCTTTGCCTCCTTGGCACTGGGTGGGTTTTGCTCCTCATTGGTATTTTTTTGTTTCACAGCGCGCCTTTACCACCAGTTAGCCGACAATATCGGTGACAAATACCAAAGTGTCCCCACCTTGGATGCCTGCCGCTGGAACTCCAGCCTCGCCATATCCCAAGTGTGGGGGAATTGACAGCACTACCCGCGAGCCAATCGTTTGTCCCACCAGCCCCTGATCCCAGCCAGCGATCACCATGCCCACGCCAATGGGAAAATCTAAGGTTTCGCCGCGATCATACGAGTTATCAAATACGCTACCATTCCAAACTTGCCCCAAGTAATGGCAGCTAATCATGTCACCCTTGGCAATTTCGGGACCATCGCCCTTTTGCAGTACTTCAACCACCAGTTCTGCAGGTGGCTGCGCATCGAGAAACTTCAAAATGGGTTTTTTTCCGTATTGGCCCTCTACCTGCAAATTTTCCATGAGCAAATTCCTTCGCCAATCAATTTCAGATCAGTCAGTCGTATCCAAGTCTACAAGCGTTCACGAAATACGCTCAAAGAAATGACAAAGACGCAGAACCACAGTACCCCCAGTGGGATTCGAACCCACACTGGACCGATTTTAAGTCGGCTGCCTCTACCATTGGGCTATGGGGGCAAACACTAACCACCAGATTC
>CBCPNB010000049.1:0-8724 GCA_965120455.1 uncultured Actinomycetaceae bacterium
AATTGACTCCAACTGAGGCCCAGGAATTAGCGACCGCTTTAGCGGGAGCTATTTAAATTCAAGAAGATGTTAGTCACTCAACAATTAGGACTGCTAACATTTTGTACTTGCGGTTGCCTTGACTCAAAGTTAGCTGGGAGTGTATACGGGCAACCACAAGCCTGTGTAGCACAAGCCAATCGGTCATAGACCCATCTGTTCAGCAGTGCGCAAAAATTCAGTTAAACGATTGGCGGCTGCTACCACGGCTGGACCGTGTAAGTGTCCCGGCTGGCGGCCCATGCGCTCAATTGGGCCAGAAATCGACAAAGCGGCAATGACTTTGCCGTCCAAAGAGCGAACTGGTGCGGAAACGGAGGCAATTCCGGCTTCTCGTTCACCGACAGATTGGGCCCAACCCCGGTGGCGCACCTGCGAGAGCATCGTTGCTGTAAAAGATGCCCCTTGTACTCCCCGGTGGAGTCGTTCGGGTTCCTCCCAAGCTAACAACACTTGAGCAGCAGAACCAGCCTTCATCGACAAAGACGCACCCACGGGAATCGAATCGCGCAAGCCCACCTGGCGTTCCGCAGAAGCCACGCACACCCGGTAATCCCCTTGACGTTTGAACAGTTCCGCAGACTCCTTCGTGTGATCCCGCAGAGCGATCAACACGGGCATGGAACTCGAAATTAACCGATCCTCACCAGCAGCGGAAGCTAACTCCTGTAAACGCGGCCCTAAAATAAACCTTCCTTGCATATCTCGCGTTACAAAACGGTGGTGCTCTAAAGCTACCGCCAACCTGTGTGCAGTTGGTCGCGCCAACTTAGTTGCAGTTACCAATTGAGCCAGAGTTGCTGGCCCTGCCTCTAAAGCTCCGAGTACCAGAGCGGCTTTGTCTAGTACACCCACGCCACTTGAATCCGTTATACCGTCCATATATGGATAGTGCCATTCCAATAGATGAGATTTAAATTCGCTGTTCTGAATTTTAGTCAATTGTTGCCTTAGAAAACAATACGCATCAACTGCTGTCCAGTAAATTTAGCAGTAAGGCAGGAAGCGAGGTTATGAGAGTGGGACGCACGCTGGCTGAGAAAGTCTGGGAATCCCATGTGGTGAAGGCTGGAGAAAACGGCGCACCCGATTTGCTGTACATTGACTTGCAACTGGTGCACGAAGTTACCAGCCCACAAGCATTTGAGGGACTCAGACTGGCTGGACGAAAAGTTCGCCACCCCGAATTGACTCTGGCTACAGAAGATCATAATGTTCCCACAAAGAACATTGATCTACCAATTACAGATCTGACCTCTAAATTGCAGTTAGAAACCTTGCGAAAAAATGCAGCAGAATTTGGTGTTCCAATTCACTCTTTAGGTGATCCGGATCAAGGGATCGTGCACGTAATTGGGCCCCAACTGGGTATAACTCAACCCGGCATGACCATTGTCTGTGGTGACTCACATACTTCGACTCATGGGGCTTTTGGAGCTTTAGCCTTTGGGATCGGTACCTCCGAGGTAGAGCACGTGTTGGCCACGCAAACCTTGCCTCTGGCGCCATTTAAAACCATGGCCATTACAGTAAATGGCCAATTAAAGCCCGGAGTGACCGCCAAAGACATTATCTTGACCATCATCGCCAAAATCGGTACCGGCGGTGGTCAAGGACACGTAATCGAATACCGGGGTGAAGCCATTCGTAACCTGTCCATGGAAGGGCGAATGACTATCTGCAACATGTCAATTGAGGCCGGGGCTCGCGCTGGCATGATTGCCCCAGATGAAACCACCTTTGCCTACCTAAAAGGTCGCCCCCATGCACCCACAGGATCCGACTGGGACGAAGCAGTTGCTTACTGGAAGACTCTACACACGGATGAGGACGCTGTATTCGACACAGAAATTGTGCTGAACGGCGACGAAATCGAGCCCTTTATCACTTGGGGTACAAACCCCGGGCAAGGTGTTCCTCTCTCCGGTGAAGTCCCCGATCCTGAATCCTTTGACAATCCCACAGATCGGGCGGCGGCGCAACGCTCTTTGGCCTACATGAATTTAGAGCCAGGCCAAAAAATACGCGATATCGCTGTCGACGTCGTATTTCTGGGTTCTTGTACCAATGGGCGCTTGGAAGACTTGCGCGCTGCCGCTAGTGTCCTCAAAGGACACAAGTTGGCGCAAGGCGTCCAAATGCTGGTAGTCCCCGGATCAGTGAGAGTACGCCAAGCCGCCATGGAAGAAGGCCTAGACCAAATTTTCATCGACGCTGGAGCCGAATGGCGCGACGCAGGCTGCTCAATGTGCCTAGCCATGAACCCCGACAAACTAGAACCAGGCCAACGCGCCGCTTCCACCTCTAACCGTAACTTTGAGGGACGCCAAGGCAAAGGTGGGCGTACACACCTAGTGTCACCACTGGTAGCGGCAGCCACCGCCGTTCGTGGTACCCTGTCCAGTCCGGCTGACCTGTAAGGAATGAGTGAGGAACATTCATGGAAAAATTCATTTCACACACCGGCATCGGAGTGCCATTGCGCCGCTCGAACGTGGACACCGACCAGATCATTCCGGCGGTCTACCTCAAACGCGTCACTCGCACAGGATTTGACGACGCCCTCTTTGCGGCTTGGCGAAAAGACGAATCCTTTGTCCTCAACGACCCGTCCTACCAAAATGGTTCAATCCTGGTGGCCGGTCCGGATTTTGGCACCGGATCGTCGCGCGAACACGCAGTTTGGGCTCTCAAAGATTATGGATTCCGCGTCGTCTTAGCCCCAAAATTTGCCGACATTTTCCGTGGAAACGCTGGCAAACAAGGATTAGTAGCAGGAGTTATCTCCCCAGAGGATTGTGAATCCCTGTGGAAAATCCTCGAATCCAATCCAGGCACCAAGCTCACCGTTTCCTTGGAGGACATGACGGTCACGGGTGAGGGAGCTACCTTCAACTTTCAAGTCGACGAATACACTCGCTGGCGACTGATGGAGGGTTTGGACGACATCGGTTTGACTCTGCGCAATGAAGATTTGATTGCTGCCTACGAGGCCAAGCGTCCAGCGTGGAAACCAACCACCATCTGATAAGTTACTTATGCTACTTGGCCAACTTGTGGTCGAATTGTCTTGTCGAGGCAGTATTTCCAATGGGTTGTATCAATCGTGCCTCATCACCTAAGCTGCGCTATTGGACGTGCTCGCGCGAGTCTAGTGGAGTAGTACTGGACGGATAATGACGGACGAGCGGGTTACTTCGCATGGGTAAGAGCCGCTGCCAGATGAATGCTGGTGGCGGCTTTAGCTTTTGTCCCTTAAAGTTGATGCAGATGGGAGCAGCGATGGATTGTTTGCGCATTCAGGGTGGAAAGCCGCTAAATGGCACGATTATGGTACGGGGTGCAAAAAATTTTGTGCCTAAAGCCATGGTTGCTGCTTTGTTAGGGGACAGTAAGTCAAAATTGCATAACGTGCCGCAGATTCGGGACGTGGAAATTGTCAAAGGAATGCTGGAAGCACATGGCGCTACAGTAATCTTTTGTGAGAATCAAGGCACGTTAGAGATTGACCCAGCGAATGTCGAAGAAGCAAATGCCTCGGACATCGACGCTTTATCAGGATCCTCGCGAATTCCCATCCTGTTTTGTGGGCCGCTGCTACATCGTTTAAGGTCGGCTTTCATCCCCGACTTAGGGGGGTGCAATATTGGTGGGCGGCCAATTGACTTTCACATGGAAACACTACGCCGATTTGGCGCCACCGTTGACAAGCGGGCTGACGGCATACACTTATCGGTGGGGGCAGACGGCTTGAAGGGAGCTCTAATTGAGCTACCTTACCCTTCAGTGGGAGCAACGGAGCAAACCCTGTTGACTGCTGTGAAAGCTGAGGGGATGACGATTTTGCGGGGCGCGGCTGTCGAACCCGAGATCATGGATTTGATCAACGTGCTGCAAAAAATGGGAGCGATCATTTCCGTGGATACGGATCGAACGATTCGGATTGAAGGCGTAGTGGAGCTAAGCGGCTACCAGCACACGGCTCTACCCGATCGGATTGAAGCCGGTTCGTGGGCCTGTGCAGCCTTGGCCACGGGCGGTGACGTCACTATCCAGGGAGCAGCCCAGCCGGATATGACCACATTTTTGAATATTTTCCGCAAAGTTGGCGGTGAATTCGAGGTGAAACAGGATGGAATCCGTTTCTATCATCCAGGAGAGCAACTACAATCCGTAGCTTTGGAAACTAACGTGCATCCAGGGTTTATGACCGACTGGCAACAACCGCTAGTAGTGGCACTCACTCAAGCTCAAGGATTGTCGATCGTGCACGAAACCGTATATGAGAAACGCTTTGGATTTACTGTGGCTCTGCGGAAAATGGGAGCCAATATCCAATTGTACAAGGAATGCTTGGGGGGCACACCATGTCGGTTTGGACAACGCAATTTCTTGCACTCCGCTGCCATTCAAGGGCCAACCAAATTGCATGCAGCTGACATTGCGGTACCAGACTTGCGCGGCGGGTTCAGTCACTTGATTGCTGCTCTAGCTGCTGAAGGCATCTCGAAAGTTTCCGGAGTGGGAGTGATTTCGCGCGGATACGAACATTTTGTGCGCAAATTGCAGGCACTGGATGCGGAAGTACTTCTCTGACTAAACCCCGAAGTCGTGGTGATCAGGGCAGCTGTTAGACTGTTTTGGTGACTGCGAAAAAGCAAGCCCAAACTGTGGTACACGGAACGCGCGGTATTCATGGAGCTTACAAGGCGACTTTTTGTTTAGAACCGATTGTGCGCAGGTTGACAGAAAGACATTGGGAGGGAATTGAGCTACTGCCTCCTGAGGGGCCTTTTATCGTGGTGTCGAACCACATTTCAGATGTAGATCCGCTGGCAATTGGTTATTTCTTGGGTTCCAATGGCTACGAAATTCGGTTTTTGGCCAAACAAGAGTTGTTTCGCATTCCACTAGTTGGGTCTTTGATGCGCGCCTGGCGGATGCTGCCAGTACAGCGCGGCTCTCAAGAGGCAGGGGATGCTTTAGCGACAGCTCGTCAAGCTTTACAAGAAGGCGATGTAGTGGGCGTTTACACCGAGGGAACTTTGACGCGTAGCCCTAGTTTTTGGCCAATGACCGGCAAAACTGGTGCTGCACGTTTGGCTTTGGACACGAAAGTCCCAGTGTATCCGATTGTGCAATGGGGACCACAATACATCATGGAGCGCTACTGTGGTGGTTTACATTTTGGCGGAAAACCACCGCTTTACGCGAAAGTCTTGCCACCAGTGGAAATTGCGGATTTATTGGAGAGTGATTCTGACGACCGTGAGGCCGTGGATGAAGTAAATCGACGGATTCAAGCAGCTCTATTGCAGGGAGTGGCCAATTTACGTGGAGAAAAACCACCGACTGAACCTTGGGATATGAAAGCTCACGCGGGTCCAGATAAAGAGAGCATTAAAAACTTGTCGAAATGGCGCCGCCAGTTAGCAAAAGCTAGCGGCAGACGCGATATTTTGGCGTTAGATCTGGATGTTACTCGCTCAAACTAGGCAATAACAGAGAATCTACAGGAAATAGTTAGGAAATTAGGAATTAAGGACATAGATGGAAGCGCCGATAACTGATGCTGCTAGTAATGCAAAGACAAACACTTCAACGGCTGGAAGTATCCCTACTCAATCTACAACTAAAGCTAAACCATTGGTTTTGCTGGTATTTGGGGGAGTTTCTGCAGAACACGAAATTAGTTGTGCAACTGCTGGAGGAGTGTTGCGGGCTTTAAATCGCGACAAATGGGATGTATATGCGGTAGGAATTAGCGAGCAGGGCTACTGGGTGCCGATGCCTTTGACTCCAGAAATTTACGACTTGCACGAACAAAATGGTTACCGTATTCATCCAGGAAGAACGCGCGTGGCCTTGGTGTCAGGTTCTACCCAAATTATTGAATACCAAGTTGATGAAACCGAGCAAATACTGCCGGATACTGTGAGGGAAAAAGGATGCGCAGATGTAGCTTTTTCTTTGTTACATGGACCTTTTGGTGAGGATGGCACGATTCAAGGCTTGTTCGAAATCCATGGTTTGCCCTACGTGGGTTGTGGAGTGAATGGCTCTGCGATCAGCATGGACAAGGTTTTAGCAAAAACCGTGATCCAGGCTGCAGGGATTCCAGGCGGGCGGTGGCTGTCTTTCACTGCTTCTACTTGGGCAAAAACACAGGCGCAGGTGGTAGAGCAAATTGAAAGTGAATTGCAATTTCCGGTATTTGTGAAGCCGAGTCGGGCGGGTTCCTCAATTGGCGTTAGCAAAGTGGAGAAGCCGGGCGATTTATCTCAGGCGATTGAGGTAGCTTTGCGCTCTGATCCACGAATTATTGTGGAGCAGGGAGTGGTAGGGCGCGAAGTAGAATGCGGAGTGTTGCAGTACTCAGATGGCCGCTTGCAAGTGGGGGCGGTCGGGGAAATCACAGTGACAGGTGCCCAGTTTTACGATTATCGAACTAAATATTTTGCGCCTGAAGCGGTGAGATTGTCGTGTCCGGCGGATGTTCCCGACGAGGTTGTGTCTCAGTTGCAAGATTACGCCTTGCGAGCTTTCCAGGCTTTGGAGTGTGAAGGATTGGGGCGCTTTGACTTTTTTTACAACGACAAAACAGGTGAGATCGTCTTGAATGAAGTGAATACCATGCCAGGTTTCACGCCTTTTTCGATGTATCCAACTAGTTTGGAAAAAGCAGGGGTGTCTTATGCGGATTTAGTGGATGTGTTATTGGAACAAGGACTGAAGCGAGGGGTTGGTTTGCGGTAAATCTTAGAAGTTTCCAGGCTAAGTTTTAGCGCCAGACAAGTTGCGGAACTGAAGGTTGAATACTGTACTCACTGAGAGTTGCATGATGTTGTGTGTGCGTGTGGGCAAGTCCTACGCGATTTTGGAAAGACGGGTAACGTTTGGGGTATGAGTAAGCCGAGTTTGATTCTTGCCACTGCGGCGTCGATGCCGAATTTGTATGCTTCGGATGAGGGTTTGTTGGATTTTCTGGCCGACCAGGGGTTGGATCCACGCATCGAGGTGTGGAATGATCCGAATGTCGATTGGGCGGCTGCCGATGCAGTGGTAGTCCGTTCAGTTGTCGATTATGCATTTAACCGGGATCAGTTTTTGCAGTGGGCCAGGTCGGTGCCGCGAATTGTGAATCAGGCTGACGTGTTGGATTGGAACTCCGACAAGCACTATTTGATTGAGTTGGGAAAACGCGGTGTGGAGCTAATTCCAACTACGTGGTTGGATGCTGAAAAGGGTTATTCCAAGATTCGCGTGGATTCGCGTTTTCCGGCGTTGGGCGATTTTGTGTTGAAGCCGACTGTGTCTTCTGGAGGACGTGATGTGGCTCGGTATTGTGCGGATTTTGCTGACCAGCGGCGTCATGCGGTGAACCATGCGATGCAGTTGTTGCGAAGTGGCCGCGATTTGATGTTGCAGCGCTACGAGGCATCAATTGAAGAGTTTGGTGAGATTTCTTTTGTTTTCTTCAATGGTTTGTTGTCGCATGCGGTTGAAAAACGCATGATTTTGAATCCTGAACAATTTGGGGATATTGCGGCACAGGAAGTGACTATGACACCGCATGATCCTTCCCTGGCTGAACTGCAGTGGATTGAGGTTTTGCGTCGCGCTATCCATAGTTACATTCGCGACCGTTTGGGACACGACGAGCAGGTACTTTACTTGCGGGCGGATATAGTACCGGTGAGTAAGGAGCGTTTTTTGTTGATGGAAGTTGCGCTAACAGATGTGGACTTGTATTTAGATCAGTCTGAGTATGGTCTGGAGAATTTCGCGAATGCAATTAGTGCGCGCGTCTTTTGGTAAGTCGGGCGGTTAGGTGAGCGCGCCACAGAGTGCGAGCTGTAGTAGCTGTCGGAAGCAGTTTCTTTGAGGATGTATTGCCTTGCTTGATTTATCTGACGAGGAATTTGAAGAGCTGGTAGATCGCGCTTGGAAGAGGATTCCGCAACAATTTTTAGATGCTCTAGATAACGTGGTGGTGGTGATTCAGGACGAGCCTGACGAGTCTGCAGTGGGTCAGTCAGCGGAGCAGCCGCTTTTGGGTTTGTATACGGGGATCCCGGTGACGGAGCGCTTCGAGTATTCGGGTGTGATGCCAGATGAGATAACCATCTATCAGGGTTCACTACAGCGAATATGTAAAACGGTAGAGGAGTTAGCAGAGCAAATTTACGTGACGCTGATACACGAAATCGGGCACTACTTTGGGTTGGGTGACGAGAGGTTGCAAGAGTTGAACTGGGGGTAAATGGATGCTTCTCGTATCGAATGCCACATTGTGAGAACTTGAGTTTTCTAGAGTAGGGGATTTACCCTGTTAAAGACGACGCGGGGTGGAGCAGTTCGGTAGCTCGCCGGGCTCATAACCCGGAGGCCGCAGGTTCAAATCCTGCCCCCGCTACTGTTTTGGGGTGGCAGACGGTTTGTGTCACCGTACGTTTCGGTATTTTTTGGTTCCTGCTGTTGAGCTTGCCCAGGGTGGCATGTCCGGTGAGATCCAAGTCCAAGGCGGAGTACGGGTAGTCTTTTCCGAAGCATCTGTCGATGAAAGAGTCCGAGTGTCGACATCAGTTCGTTGGTTGACAGTGCTAGCGCCGATTGCAGCCAGGAGAGCCGCAACTTGGGTACTGACTAGGTCGGTAACTGGGTCGACGAGTCGATACGTCAGGT
>CBCPNB010000050.1:0-28117 GCA_965120455.1 uncultured Actinomycetaceae bacterium
GGTTGGTCAAGTAGATTCAGCAGACTCAGGAGTCATCTGTCGCCAGCCAAAACTTAAAGCCGATAATGTACATTATGTCAGATTCTGAGGAGAGCACCAGGAGGACTTTTCAACTACCCCGGCGCTTGTTATATGAATCGACCAGATCAGTCGCAGCTACTAACTCCTTGAGTCTACTTCCCCATGACGAACCGTACAACAGCGAAGCCATAACATGGACTTGAGCGAGTGCCGAACACGACCACTCAATCTTTCAAAACACATCAACACCGGCTACCACAACCAAGAGTGCACAGTCAAGATGGTTGTCTAACTCCTTTAAAAAATAAGGTACCAAAGGCGTCCTCCACAATTCAGCACGAACCCTTAGAGAACCAATGCAATCCGTTTCTTTGAGAAACAAATCTCTCAAAGACCACGAGCTAGCCCCTTAACCACTTTCAACTCCGCTCTACAAGCTGCTCTTCTTTACAGATCATTCTTTACAAAGCGCTACGCAAACGACGTCGAGCCGCCAGCTGATCAAAACCAATGACATCGGTGTCCTCGTGTTTAGGTAATCCAGCTAACGTGCATTCAACTTCGCGCCAAACGCGGCCAATTGCAATTCCAAAAACGCCCTGTCCACCCTGTAATAAGTCAATAATCTCTGCAGTACTCGTACATTCATATACAGTAGCCCCATCGCTCATCAAAGTGATGGATGCCAAATCCTCCACTCCCCTGTTGTACAACGTACTAACCGCTTGGCGAACCTGCTGCAAAGAAACACCGGTATCCAACAAACGTTTAACTACTTTCAACACCAAAATATCGTGAAACGAATACAAACGCTGAGAACCAGAACCACGAGCTCCCTGCACCGACGGCGATACTAAACCGGTGCGTGCCCAATAATCAAGTTGACGGTACGTAATGCCAGCTGCATGACAAGCAACCGGTCCCCGATAGCCCGTATTAGCGCTAATCCCTTCTAGCGGATCACCAAAAAGCATCCGTTGGCTTACAGAGTCATTCCCGGAAGCAAAACTGCTCACGATAGCTCCTCTCATAACGCCCTTTTACCCTAAAATCCTTACCGCAAACAAATCCAAAGATTTCAATTGTCAAAATCAAAACCCAAATTTGCTAGCATACGCACTATTTGTCAAGCAACAATTATATTGTCGCGCCTAGGTGCATAAACTAACCACAAGTAAATCTACGTGTACCTGGCCAAAGATATTAAAGACACGCCGAGCAAACTCTAAAGTCAACTTCGAGGATTGTCTGGAATCTACCCAGAACTAGGACCCAACACCTATGCGCTTGCTGCTCTAGTCCAATGCTCACACGATCCTGAACTACGCCCGACTCTACTTTCAGACTCAGTACCCATGTATAAGGTATGCAGCTTAGCGTATAAACCCAGGTGCATCCTTATGCACGTCCACTAGTAAGATCAACGCAAGTCAGCCAGTAGCAAGTGCGCGAAGTAAGTGTACAATCAGGAAAATAAGTCAAAACCAGAGATAAAACTAACTTCAAGTGAGTCAGGCACTAGCCACTAACCCTACTCGCGCAAACAATACATTCTGAAAAATACAGGAAACCCGGGCAGATGACTTGTACCCGGTCAAGCAGGCCAAAGCACACCCGGTCAGCCCTAAAAAATCACTTTGCCTCAGTTCGCTGCGAAGGGTGATACGTCAACCGATACTTACCGATCTGAACCTCATCCCCCGCCCGCAACTCCACTTCATCCACTCGCTCGCGATTCACATACGTGCCATTTAGAGAACCCGAATCGCGCACAACATGATAACGCCCATTCGAAATGAATTGACAGTGTTTGCGAGAAACCGTAACATCATCCAAAAAAATATCAGACTTTGGAGAACGCCCCGCATTAGTCACATCAGTATCCAACAAAAATCTAGCACCAGAATTAGAACCACGCTGCACAATCAACAACGCAGAACCCGGCGGTAAAGCCTGCACAGCCTCACGATCCCGGCCAGACAAAGGGGTCGCTAGTTGCTCCCTCTCCTCAAATAGAATGCCACCCGGCTGGAAAAACATTGTCTGCGACGGATCAAAAATGTCGTCAGCCAACGAAAACCCCCTTCACGATCTAACAACAGACTATCTCAATTATGGCAAAAAAGCTAAGATTTCACTGTATTCTCCAACGCATTTGAATGGGGAATACCCTAGAACACTCTAAGCTAGACCCATGAATGAAAATTCAAACGAATCGCCACAGACCAGCTTTGATTTCAACAAACCCGCCACTGCCCAGACTCTAGGTGAATTGTTGCGCGACTTTTCAGTAAAGTGGCCCAAGAACGGTGAAGCATCTATGGTGAAAGTTTGTGGAATCTCCATAGATTCCAACGAAATTCGCCCCGGCTGGCTCTTCGTGGCGGTTCCAGGATCGCACAGCCATGGAGCAAAATACGCTCACGTAGCTGAAAAAGCTGGAGCTGTCGCCATTTTGACTGATGCAGAGGGAGCTAAAATTGCTTCCACCACCCTTCCAGTGTTCATCATTGAGCATCCTCGGAAAAACGTTGGTTCAATAGCTGCCAAACTCTACCGAGACTCCCTGCAAGCCATAGAGAAGAAGGTAGCGCTCACTGGCACGAACGGTAAAACTACCACCAGTTATTTTGTGCAAGCAGCTCTGAAAACCAAATACGAGCAGGTCGGTTTAATCGGGACAGTCGAAGTTGATACTGGTTCTCGCCAAGAAAATAGTTTTTGTACCACTCCAGAAGCTCCGGTTGTTTACCGTTATCTAGCTGAAATGTCGGCAAATGGCGTGCGGGCAGCAGTGATTGAAGCCTCATCGCACGCGCTTTCTTACGGTCGAGTAAGCGGTCTAACTTTTGATGTCGGGATTTTCACCAATCTCCAACACGATCATTTGGATTATTACGGTTCGATGGACAACTATTTTGCGGCCAAAGCTGAGCTATTGACGCCTAAACACAGTCGCCGAGGAGTTGTTTGTATCGACGACGAATGGGGGCTAAAGTTAGCAGAAATCGCTGGTATTCCCATCGATACTGTAGCAGTGTTGACTGGCAATCGACCCCCGACCGGTAACGGTGGCTCTCATTGGTTCGTGACTGAAATTGAAGCTCACTTGGATACAGGTGGAGTGACTTTTACGCTACACTCCCCTGACGGAAAGGCTTACCCGGCGGCTTCCCCGGTTCCAGGGGTAGTCAACGCCCAAAACGCGGCGCTCGCAATTGTGGCGGCCACAAAACTGGGAATACCGATAGAAGAAGCAATTGCAAGTGTAAAAAATTGTATGCCAGTCCCCGGACGAGCCGTGTGGGTGGAGTCGGATTCTACTTGTCAACCAAAATGCATGATTGACTATGCGCACACCTCTGAGTCGGTAGCACGGATTTTGGACACCATCAGACCCTATACCGAGGGGCGGATATTTCACGTGTTTGGCACAGATGGGGATCGCGATGCCAGCAAACGCGAAGAGTTAGCCCAGAACGCGGCTAGATTGGCTGACGTGCTGTGGGTGACTGACGAAAATCCAAGATGGGAAGACGCGCAAGAAATTCGCAACTACTTGCTACGGGGAATCAAAAAAGTGCGCCCAAACTTAGAGGACGTCTATGAAATCAAGACTTGTCGACGCGACGCTATCCGCGAAGCTATTCAAGCGGCTGGAGTGGGAGACGTGGTGTTGATCACCGGTAAAGGGGCGGAAACTTACCAAGAAATCAAGGGAGTTTTCCACAAATACAACGATACTGATGTGGCCAGTGAGGTAATACAACAGTCGCTAAAGCTCCACCGAGAAAAGTTGGAAGCAGCAAAGTAAAAATAATGGAACATAATTCGCAGACCAAATCGCAAATATATTCGGATGACAATTTCCCTGACGGTCTAGACGAGAGTTTTGGTGCCGCAACCATGGAAGAACTAGCAAAGCAGACAGGCGCAGAACGGACTAATGCAAGGCAGGCCAACCTTAGCCACGAAGCGAAAAGTAACCCAATGGAATCCAGTCCGGATTCCGAGACAATACCGGTAGCTTCAGCAACCTTAGAATCCACTAGTGAGGACGAGGCGCGCTCACAGGCAATGCGTGAATCGTTGAACCAGTACGGTTTGGAGTCTACAGACTGGGAGTTGTTAGATCAAGAACTAGAAGGGTCAGATTTTTTTGAGCCTGCTGCTACTAAACCTGTGGTAGCGATAGTGGGTCGCCCTAATGTTGGTAAATCTACTTTAGTGAATCGGATTTTGGGCAGGCGTGAGGCCGTGGTCCAAGACGTTCCGGGTGTGACCAGGGATAGAGTGAGGTACGACGCGTCGTGGAATGGCACCGATTTTGTGTTAGTAGACACGGGCGGCTGGGAAGTTGACACTAGGGGTCTGGACAAACACGTTGCTGAGCAATCTGAGTTGGCTGTGCAAATGGCTGACGTGGTGGTCATGGTGGTTGACGCTACGGTTGGGATAACAGCCACGGATGAGCGCGCCTTAGAGATGCTGCGTCGCTCTAAAAAGCCCGTGATTCTAGCAGCCAATAAAGTGGATTCCACTAGTCAGGAAGCTGACGCCGCTTATTTGTGGTCTTTGGGTTTAGGAGAGCCCCACCCGGTGTCAGCTCTGCATGGAAGAGGTACCGGAGACTTATTGGATGCGGTGCTACTAAAAGTTAGCGAAAATGAAAGTGTTGGCATTGAGCGGCGTCCCTCGGGAGTTCGCCGGGTTGCTTTGGTGGGGCGGCCAAATGTGGGTAAGTCTTCCCTACTGAATGCTCTAGCTGGCCAAAACCGCGCGGTTGTCCACGATTTAGCTGGCACAACTCGAGATCCGGTGGATGAAATCATCGAGTTGGATGGCGAACGTTGGTTATTTGTCGATACAGCGGGAGTGAAACGAAAACTCCATCGCACTTCGGGGGCTGATTACTACGCGACTTTGCGCACTGCTGCGCAAATTGAGCAGGCAGAAGTTGCTTTAGTGCTGGTAGATGCGTCCGTGCCCATGGTCGACCAGGATTTGCGAGTAATGCAACAAGTGATTGATGCTGGACGTGCCCTGGTGATTGTCAACAATAAGTGGGATTTGGTAGATGCACAGCGGCAAACTGATTTACGTCGAGAGCAATCGAAAGAATTGGAGCGCGTGACTTGGGCTCCGCGAATTAATTTGTCGGCCTTGACGACTTGGCATACGAATCGGATTTCGCGGGCTTTGCATCAGGCTTTAGCTGGTTGGGATACGCGGATTCCCACTGCGAGGTTGAATTCTTTTTTGGGTAAGCTGGTGGCCGCGCATCCTCATCCGGTGCGAGGTGGCAAGCAATCGAGGATTCTATTTGCCACTCAGGCAGCAGCCAGACCGCCGCGTTTTGTGTTGTTTACAACTGGGTTCTTGGAGGCTCCTTATTTGCGTTTCATTGAGCGCAGGCTGCGAGAAGAATTTGGGTTTGTGGGGACACCAATTCAATTTTCGGTTCGGATCCGAGAACGCAAACGCCGATAATTTGGTGCAATTCGTCTTTATTGTTTTAGTTGAAGCGGTATCCTACTCCCCTGACCGTAGAAATTAAGGTCGGGCGAGCTGGATCTGTTTCGATGCGTCCGCGTAAACGTTTGATGTGCACATCTAGAGTTTTGGTGTCGCCGTAAAAGTCCGCTCCCCACACATGGTTTAGTAGTTGGGCGCGGGTCAGGACGTGTCCAGAGTTACTCATCAAATATGCGAGGAGGTCGAATTCTTTGAGGGGGATTTCGATTTCTTTCCCGTTTACTGACACTGTGTGGCGTCCCATATCTAGGCGGATGCCCGATATTTCGAGAATATCTTCGTTGTCGGCTATCGCTTGGGGAGCTGCGTAGCTGGCGCGGCGCAGAACTGAGTTGATGCGGGCTAATAGCTCGCGAGCCAGGTAAGGTTTGGTGATGTAGTCGTCTGCGCCTAGTTCTAGGCCGACAACTTTGTCGATTTCAGTGTTTTTGGCGGTCAACATGATGATTGGGACTTTGGATTTGGTGCGGATTTGACGGCAGACTTCGGTTCCAGGCAGGCCGGGGAGCATTAGATCGAGCAAGATTAGGTCTGGTTGGAAGAGCTCGAAGTCTATTAGTGCTTGGTTGCCATTGGAGCTGATTTTTACTTCGAATTCTTGTTGTGCGAGTAGGAATTGCAGTGATTTGGCTATGGAAGTTTCGTCTTCGACGAGCAGGATTTTTTGTTTCATGCCTTTTCCTTTGCGGTCACAGGATTTGGTGAAGAAATGGTGGCTGGCAGTAAAAAGGTGAAGGTGGAACCGATGCCAGTTTTGGACCAAACATTAATGTCTCCACCTAGGTTGCGGGCAGTGTTGCGGGCGATGGCAAGACCAAGTCCGGTGCCGCCGGAGATTCTGGAGCGAGAACTGTCTAGCCGGTAGAAGCGTTTAAAGATATTTTCTTGTTCGGTTTCGGGTATTCCTGGGCCTTGGTCGGTGACTTTAATGAGGGCCAGTTGGTTGTTTTTTAGTTCGATGCCGATACCGACGTGACTGCCACTGGGTGAGTGTTGGATAGCATTTTCGATTAGGTTTGCCAGGGCAACCGAAATGGCGTGTTTGTTGCCGGTAACGATTAGGTCGGTGGGTGAACCCAGGTTCTGGACGGTAGTTTGGCTGTTTTTCGCGGTGTTTTTGGTTTCGGTGGTGATCTCCGGAGTATTTTCTAGATTCTTTTTGGTGCTGGTTTTTGCGTTAGTTTCGATGGTGGGTTGGAAGGATAGTTCGACGTTTTTGCTTTTGGCGAGTTCTTGGTGGTGGGCAATCACTTCTGCGACTAGAGACAAAAGATTGTTGGTTTGCCCATTTTGGATGGCTTCTTTAGTTTGGGCTTGGGAAAGGCTCACGATGTCATGAGTTAGGTGGGAGAGGCGTTCAACTTCTTCGTGAAGAGAATTGGTGAATTCTTGGACACGTTTGGGGTTGGTAGTAGCAGCGCTGATTGCTTCGGCAAGGAGTGAGATAGCGGCTACTGGTGTGTTTAATTCGTGACTGGCGTTGGCAATAAAGTCGCGGCGGATGGCTTCGGTTTCTAGGCGAGCGCTTTCATCGGTGAGAAGGGCGATGGCGAGGCCGGGGCTGCCTAAAAATACGTTGACGTGAATGGGTAGGTCTTTGGTTGCACTTTGTTCAAAGCTTATTTCTTGCCAAAGGGCATCGCGGATAGCTTGCGGAAACCAGTTGGTTTTTTGAACTGTGGTTAGGAGGGATGGTTCACGGCGAGCTTTTTCGTTTTGGTAGACCGGAGTAATGGACGAGTCGAAAACTACTGCCCCAATGGGGAGCCTCTCTAGTACAGGGATTCCGGCGGTGTTGAGATTAGGGTTTAGTTTGCGGTCTCGTTGTTTGCGGAAGCGGCGCAATACGGTGAGTGAGTATGTGCCCAAGCCGCCTAGTGCTATGCCTAGTGTTAGTGCTAGACAAATTGCTAGCAGGTTCATGCTCATACCCGTCATAGTAAAGGGAAATGCATTGCTGAGGAGTGTTTACCAAAAGTTCACCCTCATCTAACTCGCCAGCAACCTACACCGCCCAAAATGGTTAAAACTCCCCCTCAAGGGAAGACCAACTCAAGCTCAAGCCAACAGTCAGCAACTAAACCAAGGTCAGGTACTAAAGTCGAGGAGAAGCAATGAGAGACGTATTCCAACGGGAACTGCGCCAAGTCCAAGACTCGCTAGTTTCCATTTCAGAACTGGTCGCTACCGCTATTGAAACCGCTACCAACGCGTTCCAGAGTTCTAATGTCGCTCTCTCCGAGCAAGTTATCTCCAACGAACCGGAAATTGACCAAAAAGCTAGCCTCCTCGACGACCTCGTCATCGACATCTTGACCAGACAACAACCCGTTGCCTCAGACTTGCGCCTGATGGTCACCTCCCTGAGGGTGAGTGCCTCCCTAGAGCGCATGGGTGATCTCGCCGAACACATCGCGCTGCTAGCGCGCTACCGCTACCCCGAACACGTAGTTCCCGAACAACTCCGCCCTACTTTTCAACGCATGGGCGACTTGGACACGCAAATGGCCAAACTACTCACCGACCTAATCAAAACCCAAGAAATCGATAAAATCGCGCCCATCAGAGACCTAGACGATGAGCTGGACGAGCTACATGCATCAATATTTGACAAAGTTCTCTCTGAAACCTTCGTCGGTGATCGCACTACCATTGTTGACTCCACCCTAGCTTCCCGCTACCACGAACGCATCGGCGACCACATCGTGTCAATCGCTAAAAAAATCGGCTACCTAGTCAAGGGGACAGGATTCTAATTAATGCCTCACACCCCTATAAAATGCCAACTCAACTATGCCTAAGGGTAACCCATGCCACTTTCTGTCCACGCAACGAAACGGCCACCACCAAGAACTCCTACCCCCAAGCCGCCATTTTTAGCTCACACGAAGGAATTGGCCAAGACACTAAACACATTTCTAGTTCTATCGCTTTTACTACTTCTAACACGACCAACAGGATGGAGAAATGACCATGAAAATGAGGACAAAAATCAGCAAAACAGCTACTGCGAAACTATCGCGCCCGCCAGCTGCCGCCAGGCTGCCAAAAACCTTTTTCAAAGCTGCTACAGTTACTGCCATTTTGCCGTTGAGCTTGTTTTTATCTGGCTGTGCAGCGAACGAAAACAATTCGAGCACGCAATCTGGAGATAGCGGTTCAGGATCCAGCACAGTTTCCGGCAGTTTCGAGGGAGCTGGTGCCTCGTCCCAAGAAGCTGCTCAAGCTGCCTGGATTTCTGGCTTTCAAACCCAAAACCCGCAGGTCACCATCAACTACAACCCTGTGGGTTCAGGGGCTGGACGGGAACGGTTTATTCAAGGCGCCACCAGTTTTGCTGGTTCTGATTCTTACCTGTCGGATGAAGAATTAGAGGGCACATTCGACGCTTGTGCAGATAGCTCTAGTGCCATCGACCTACCGGTTTACATCAGTCCGATCGCCATTGCCTTTAACGTGGACGGGGTAGATAGCTTAAACTTGGATGCCGAAACCCTCGCCCGCATTTTTAACGGTGAAATCACCAATTGGAGTGATTCAGCTATCGTTGAACTAAACCCGGAAACAGACTTGCCCGACCAAAACATCACAGTGGTTTACCGTTCGGATGACTCAGGAACCACCGAGAACTTCACCGAATACCTGTACGACAATGTGCCGGAAGTCTGGGACAATGAGCCTAGCGAAACCTACCCCTACAATTTTGCTGGCGCCGAAGGAGCTCAAGGTACCTCCGGTGTAGTTGACGCAATCGCCAACGGCACCGGCACAATTGGTTACGCAGATGCCTCCCGGATCGGCGATCTGGCTACCGTGAACATCAAGGTTGGAGACGAATTCGTCTCCCTTTCCGCTGAAGCCGCCGCCGCAGTGGTAGATGCCAGTCCCCAACTAGAGGGGCGCTCTGAAAACGACCTGGCTATCGACATCGATCGCACCACTACTGAAAGTGGAGCCTATCCCCTGGTGCTGGTCAGTTACCTGATCGTGTGCGAACAATACGAAGACAGCTCCGAAGCTCAATTCGTAAAAGAATACGTCTCTTACGTGGTATCTGCAGAAGGCCAGCAAGCCGCTGCTGAGGGGGCAGGCTCCGCTCCTATTTCCGATGCTACGCGCGAATCCATTTTGGCGGTAATCGAGCGAATCTCCTAGCCTTTCAGCATCTAACTAAGGTCCTACTAGTTTTAGTTAGGTGTATCGAAGTAGAGAGTGAAGAGTAGAGGTAGATGTCAACCACAACTCTCAATTACAACGAGCGCGGTAAGCAGAACAAGGCTGTACCAGGAAAGCTAGAAAAATCACCACGCTCCCGGCAGCGTCTAGGAGACCGAGTGTTTTACTCGCTGGCTTTTGCAGCAGGACTGTTAATTTTGCTGATTCTAGCCGCTGTCACGGTGTTTTTATTTGCCGATGCTATGCCCGCACTCACGGCGGATGCACAAACTTTGAGTGATTCTTTGGGTTCTAATGAGGTGAAGAGTTTCTGGCAGTATGTGGCTCCATTTGCGTTTGGAACCATGTGGGTGGCAGCGATTGCTTTGCTGATTTCCACGCCGATTTCAGTGGGAGTGGCACTCTTCATTTCGCATTATTCTCCACGAAAATTAGCTGGACCTTTGGGGTATTTTATTGACTTGCTAGCTGCCGTCCCCTCGGTGGTATATGGCTTGTGGGGAATTAGCTTCTTGGCTCCTACCATGCAGCCAATCTATGCCTGGCTAGTAGATAACTTGGGGCGGATTCCACTGTTTTCTGGCCCAGTTTCTGGTACAGGGCGCACTATTTTGACAGTGGGCTTGGTGCTGGCAGTAATGATTTTGCCAATCATGACGGCCATGTGTCGGGAAGTTTTCCTACAAACCCCCAGATTACAAGAAGAGGCTGCTTTGGGGTTGGGTGCTACCCGCTGGGAGATGATTCATCTGGCGGTTTTGCCTACGGGAAAACCCGGGATTGTTTCGGCCATGATGTTGGGTTTAGGGCGCGCATTAGGGGAAACAATGGCGGTAGCAATGGTTTTATCGCCCTCTTCAATTATTTCCTTTGCCCTGCTCACTACGCAAAATCCAAACACGATTGCCGCCAACATTGCCCTGAATTTTCCAGAAGCCTTTGGGCTGCGGGTCAATACTTTGATTGCCACCGGCCTGGTTTTATTTCTCATTACCTTGTTGGTGAATGTGATTGCTCGCTGGATTATTTCCCGACGCAAAGAGTTTTCGGGAGCAAATACCTAAGGGAGATAAGGAAGATTAGAGAGACAAAGTGATGAAACTCAGACGAAAACCATCTGCATCTTCTGGGCAGTTTGTGCCTGCTCCAAATGGCATTGGGCTGGCGCAAACTACTGCCCCAGCGATATTTACCGCGAGCCACAAACTTTCAAGACGGTTGCTCTGTGGATTTACCCTAGGAGCCAGCGCGGTTTCAGTTCTCTTATTTTGGCTGCTAACCCTAGCTACAAATCACGGGTTCAACTGGTTTGGCACCATTTTAGTGGCAATTATTTTGAGTTCTACCGCCATTTTGGTGGCTTCTGGGTTAACTGAGGGGGCGCGCCACTGTCGAGCCAGGTTTTGGCAACTCATGGTTTACGCCGCCTTTATCATCTCGCTCTTTCCACTAATTTCCGTGGTGATCACGGTTTTGAGCAAGGGCTTATCCAGGTTTGACGCGGAATTTTTCACCAACTCTATGCGCAATGTGGTGGGTCAAGGTGGCGGTGCTTTACATGGGATTGTTGGTACCCTCGAAATCACTTTAATGGCGGCTTTGTTGTCCGTACCCATTGGGTTGCTGTGTGCGATTTATTTAGTTGAGTACGGCAAGAATTGGATTGCTAAAACTATTACATTCTTAGTGGATGTGATGACTGGAATTCCTTCAATCGTGGCTGGACTATTTTCCTATGCCTTATTCTTGATGATTTTAGGTCCAGGCGAACAAAATGGGTTTGCTGGCTCAATTTCCCTGGCGGTGCTCATGATTCCAGTGGTTGTGCGCTCTACTGAAGAAATGCTGCGGCTGGTGCCAAATGATTTGCGAGAAGCCTCTTTGGCGTTGGGAGTGCCCAAGTGGCGCACGATCACAAAGATTGTGCTCCCAACTTCCATGGCAGGAATCACCACCGGCGTAATGTTGGCGATTGCGCGAGTAATCGGTGAGACTGCTCCCCTGTTGGTAACCGTGGGATTGACTCAGTCGATGAATTACAATCTATTCGATGGCTCGATGATGACACTTCCAGTATTTGTATACAACTCTTATATGAATCAAGGTGCTGACACGCAAGCATATATTGATAGAGCTTGGGCGGGCGCTTTGACCCTGATTTTGTTAGTAATGTTGTTGAACCTGATTGCGCGCCTGATCGCGCGCTACTTTGCTCCCAAAGGATTGCGCTAATGTCAACGCGAATCGAAATTGATAACTTGAATGTTTACTACGGGAATTTTCTGGCCGTAGAAAACGTGTCCATGGAAATTGAACCCAATTCGGTAACAGCTTTTATTGGCCCCTCCGGGTGCGGCAAATCCACCTTGCTGCGCACAATCAACCGTATGCACGAAGTAGTTCCAGGTGCGCGCGTAGAGGGTCGGCTCCTGGTCAACGGCACTAACTTGTACGATCCTGTAATTGACCCGGTAGAAGTGCGTCGAAAAATCGGCATGGTATTTCAACGTCCTAACCCATTTCCCACCATGACGATTGCCGAAAATGTGTTAGCGGGTGTGCGTTTAAACAACAAGCGGCTCCCTAAGTCAGAGGCAGAAGAATTGGTGGAAAAATCTTTGCGGGGCGCCAACTTATGGGAAGAGGTAAAGGATCGCTTGCACAAATCCGGCTCTAGTTTATCCGGTGGCCAACAGCAACGCTTGTGCATTGCTCGCGCAATTGCCGTTAAACCCGATGTGATTTTGATGGATGAACCCTGTTCTGCTTTGGACCCGATCTCGACTTTGGCGATTGAAGATTTGATGGAGGAACTAAAACTTCAATACACGATTGTCATTGTCACTCACAATATGCAGCAGGCCTCGCGCGTATCTGACAAGACCGCTTTTTTCAATGTTGCTGGGACAGGCAAGCCGGGCACACTCATCGAATACGACAGTACTACCAAAATCTTTACCAACCCGGCTCAAAAATCCACCGAAGACTACGTTTCCGGCAAATTTGGGTGAGTTCTACATTTTAGCTTCGTGCATTCTTTTTGTGCTCCCCATGTAATCTTGCTAACTTCACCTGTGGACTTCCCTCGATAACCATGAATTGAGATCATCCAGTAACCAGTCAGATACGGCAGCTATGTCATACCGAAGTGTTGACTCGAAATCATAAGTCCGGATAATGAAGACTTGATTGACCTCAACTAAGAGCCGGGCAAAATGGCTGGGGGTATTCGCAAAGTCTACTACCCTGTAAAGCGAGTGCACGCTCGTCTGCGAAAACCTAGACGAAGATACACAATGGAAGCGAGGCTCTGGTGAAAAACCAGCTGCGAATCGTGCTGCTTGGATGCGGCACGATCGGATCCCAGGTTGCTAAACGGATTACCGACATGCGTCAACTGTGGCGAACGCGTTTAGGGTTGGACATCACTCTGGTAGGTATAGTTGTTCGAAATGTTGAACGCGAGCGCCCGGGTATCGCCCGCGAACTTTTGACAGATGAAGCCGAAAAACTGATCACTGCTCAAGACACGGATGTAGTAATAGAACTGCTTGGTGGGAAGTCTCCTGCCCGCGAATACATCGAATTGGCGCTGCGCTCTGGCAAACCCGTGGTCACTGCGAATAAAGAGCTTCTCTCCTTGGTTGGCTCCGAATTGATGACACTGGCTGCCCAAAACTCTGTGCCCCTATACTGTGAGGCCGCAGTTGGCGGAGCTATTCCTCTGATGCGAGTGTTTGAAGAGTCTTTGTTAGGGGATGAAATCCTTTCCTTTAAAGGAATTTTGAATGGCACCACCAACTACATCTTGGATCAGATGGAACAAGGTGGACAAACCTTCCAAAGTGCGCTCACTCAAGCACAGCAATTGGGTTACGCTGAATCTGACCCAACGGCTGACATTGAGGGTTGGGACAGCGCGGCCAAAGCGGCAATTTTAGCGACCTCAGCATTTTACGCAAAAACTACTCGCGACCAGGTTGCTTGCCAGGGAATCACTGGAGTAACTGCTCGGGACGTAGCGGCTGCTAGTTCATTCGATTTATCCATCAAATTAGTTGCCAGCGGCAGCAAGTGTAGTGTCCAAGACAGTGAAACAGGGTTTAGTGGAGTAAACGCTACTAATTTGTGGGTTGAAGTCGCCCCGGTTGCTTTTCCGAAAACTCATCCCTTGGCCAAGATTAGTGGTGCAACTAATGCTCTCTACATTGAGACGCGTTTGGCTGACACGTTGATGCTCACTGGTCCGGGAGCTGGCCCTGATCCGACGACTTCAGCGGTGCTTGGTGACATGATTAGTGCACTGTTGTGGTCGCGCACTCCTTCCGGGTCAGGTTGTAAGGTCATTACTGGAACTGCCAATCTTTTGCCGAATACTATGGAGGCGCCGCATTTAGTTGTCGCACCAGCTGGGATGACTAAAATCGAGTTGCGTGACCTGCTGCGTGCGAGTGGGTTCGAAGTGGATCGTCTTTTTGAAACTAATCTGGGGAGTGAAGTGGTGGTGGCTGCGCTAACATTGCCAACGGTGACCACAAAAATTACGCAAGCCCTAGTCGCGCATGGCGATCAATCCATTCACGTTTATCGAATTGAGGAGTAAATGATGCCCAGTGCTACAAATCCTAGTCCTGCGGATAAGCAACAGGGTTTGATTCGTCGCTATCAAAAATGGCTGCCAATTGGCGAGGATGATCCAGTTATTTCGCTGGGTGAGGGCAGTACTCCCCTGGTTTATGCGCCCACTTTGTCGGCCAAGATTAAAGGCGAAGTGTGGGTAAAAATAGAGGGTTCTAACCCAACTGGCTCATTCAAAGATCGCGGGATGACTGTGGCGGTGTCCGTGGCCGCTCGTGAGGAGGCAAAAGCAGTGGTGTGTGCCTCCACGGGGAATACTTCTGCTTCAGCAGCGGCTTATGCGGTTCGGGCGGGGATGACTCCTGTAGTTTTGTTGCCGGCTGGAAAAATAGCTAAAGGTAAGTTGGCGCAATCCATTGTCTATGGGGCGCGGATTGTGCAAATTAATGGAAATTTTGACGATTGTTTGACTGTAGCACGCAAATTGGATGAAGTTTATCCAATTGCGCTGGTGAATTCGGTGAATCCGAATCGAATTGAAGGGCAAAAAACAGCTTCATTTGAGATTGTAGATGCTTTGGGGGATGCTCCCGACGTACATTTGCTGCCAGTTGGCAATGCGGGAAATATTACGGCTTATTGGAAAGGCTATCGAGAATACGCTGAGGCTGGTGTAGCAACGAAGCGACCCCGAATGTGGGGTTTTCAAGCAGCAGGAGCGGCTCCCCTGGTGCTAGGTCATCCGGTGAGTGAACCCGAGACCGTGGCCACGGCGATTCGAATTGGCAATCCGGCTTCAGCTGAGTTTGCCTTGGCGGCGCGCGACGAATCGGGCGGTGTGATTGAGGCTGTCACTGATGAGCAGATTTTGACAGCTCAAGCCTATTTAGCGGCCCATGAAGGTATTTTTGTTGAACCGGCTTCAGCAGCAGGGGTGGCAGGTTTGCTGCAAAAAGTTGAATCTGGTGAAGTTGACCCAGGTTTGACCATGGTGATTACGGTTACCGGCAATGGGTTGAAAGATATTGACACTGCTTTGACGGGGCGTGACTTGAGTACCGAAACAGTGCCTGCCGATGTACACCAGGTTGCCGAACTCTTGGGGTTAACCAGTGGACACTGATTTGAGTGACATGCGGGCTCAGCCCGTGTCAATGCTTACTAATTCAGCTTCAGCAGAAAAATCGTCTGCTGCTGATCAGGTTCGTGAAAATGAAGTTTTACCAGTGGGGCGAAAGGTTTTGGTCCGCGTTCCAGCAACTTCTGCGAATCTGGGTCCAGGTTTTGATTCGCTGGGGATGGCTCTGAATTGGGCTGATGAAACCCTGGTACAAACTATTGATTCTGGTTATCAGGTAGAAATTAGTGGTGAGGGTGAGAATTTTTTGCCCCGCGATCAGTCGCATTTAGTGGTGAATGTGGTGCGAGAGACGCTGCGCGGCTGGAGTTTGATGGAGCCAGGCTTGCGTTTGCGTGTGCACAACACGATTCCAATTGGGAAGGGATTGGGTTCTTCCTCTGCGGCAATTGTTGCTGGTCTGTCGGCGGCTTGGGGGCTGGCTTATCCTGAGCAGCCAGTGGATCGCAGCTGGCTGTTGGAGGCGGCTGCCTCCTTGGAGGGGCATGTTGACAATGTGGCTCCAGCAATTTTTGGCGAGTTTGCGCTCACTTGGATGGAAGATGCTAAGAGAGCACGGGCGGTGTCTTTGCCAGTACACTCACAGATTCAGGCTCTGGCGTTGGTGCCTTCAGTCAAGTTGATGACTTCTCGGGCCCGGGAGGCGCTGCCCCCACGCGTGCCCTTCGCGGATGCGAAAGCTAATTTGTCTGCTGCCGCCCTGTTGGTGCATGCCGTGCAGCACGATCCGCGATTGTTGTGGGCGGCAACCAAGGATTACTTGCACCAGGATTATCGGCGGGAGTTGTACCCTGATTCATACGACCTGATGCAGCAACTGCGCCACCAAGGATTCGCAGCCTGTATTTCAGGAGCTGGTCCAACTCTGCTGGTGTTACTGGAGCGGTCCCAAGTCCCTGATCTAGAGGCTGCTTTATCGCAAGAATCTTTAGCGGCGGCGGTTACCTCCTTTCAAAAGCGCTTGCTTTCCCCTGGTTCAGGGGTAGAGCTCCAGGTTCTCAGCTATTGATTAGCAGCAATGAGTTCAGCAATTTGCACTGCGTTTAAAGCAGCGCCTTTGCGCAAATTGTCGGCAGCCGCAAAAAACACCAGACCGCGATTATCTGGCAGGGACTGGTCTTGGCGGAATCGACCAACATAGGTAGGATCCTGACCAGCCGCATCCAGTGGGGTGGGCAGATCCACTACCTTCACTCCAGGAGTTCTTCCGAGTAGGCGTACTGCATCTGCTGGCGTAATTTCTTGCTCGAACTCGGCATGCACCGACAAAGCGTGTCCAGTAAATACTGGCACTCTGACACACGTGCCTGCCACCAGCAGATCGGGGATTCCCAAAATTTTGCGCGACTCAAAGCGCAACTTTTGTTCCTCGTCGGTTTCTAGCGAGTCATCGTCAACCAAATTACCTGCCAACGCAACTACATCGAAGGCAATTGGGGCAGCATATACTTGTGGCTCGAGCAAATCCACGGACTGTCCGTTGAAAGTCAGTTGTTCAATTTCTTGTCCGGAAGTCACTGCAGTGCGAATTTGGCCAGCTAATTCACGCACCCCAGCGAGTCCAGAACCTGAAACTGCCTGATAGGTGGCCACACGCAAACGAGTTAGTCCCGCGTAGTTGTGCAATACTTTCAGGGTGGGCATAATCGCCATCGTCGTGCAATTTGGATTCGCGATAATGCCGAGAGGACGATTCCTGATTGCCTGCGGATTGACTTCAGCTACCACCAAGGGAACCAGGTCGTCTCGGCGCCAGCCAGAAGAATTATCCACTACCACTGCCCCAGCTTCCGCAAATAGTGGAGCATACTGCTTGGAGGTGGAGGCGCCCGCCGAGAACAAGGCGATGTCAATGCCTTGCAGGGAATCAACCGTGGCTCTGGCCAAGTCCTCTACCACAATTGAGCAATCTCTCCACGGCAACTCGCTTCCTGCAGACCGAGCAGTTGCAAAAAAACGCAGCGCGTTCACCGGGAAATTCCTTTGTGCCAAAATTTGGCGAATCACGCCACCGACTTGACCCGTTGCCCCTACAACCGCCACATTCACTTTGCGAACTGCACTCATTTAGTTGCCTTCCTCTGCGTTCTTATTTGCTGTTTTCTGCTACTTTGCGCTGCCAAACATTGGAAACCAGTGTAAGGACTCCATCGACTAAAAGAAATAGGCAGCCAAAAAAACGAAGCGCTTCGAAGAAGCAAGACGCCTTGCAGAAACGAAGTACCTCATACTTCTTCTAGTGCCTAGTTGTTTGCTTCTAAACGCTGCAAGACCTGCGTGAACTTTTGCAAAAATTCATCTATATCTTTGGCAGATAAAATCAGAGGTGGAGCTAGCCGAATCGTCTTTTCTCCAGTGGCGTTGATGATTAAGCCCTCTTCTAACGCTAGGGTTACTGCCGTCGAGGCTAGTGGGCGCGTTAGCTCTACCCCCAGTAGCAAGCCGAGGCCACGTATTCCTTCCACCAAGGGTGAGCTAAGAGAGTGGATTCCCTGTTGTAACTCTAGGGAGCGTTTGCGCACATTCTCCAATAAGTTATCTTGAGAAATTGTCTGTAGAACTGCTAAACCGGCGGCAGCAGAAAGCGGATTGCCGCCAAAAGTACACCCATGTGAACCTGGATAAAACAGGTCAGCACAATTTGGCATTGCCACTAATGCGCCAATTGGCATTCCCCCGGCTAATCCTTTTGCCAAAGTAAAAGCATCGGGTTGAATGTCAAAATGCTCGAAAGCAAACATTTTGCCGGTGCGGCCAATGCCAGTTTGGACTTCGTCAACAATCAACAAAATCCCGCGCTCACGAGTGAGAGTGCGAGCTTGGTACACAAATTCTGGTGACAGGGGCACTACGCCGCCTTCGCCCTGCACTATTTCTAAAAACAGTGCGCACACAGTCTCATCGAGTGCTCCATCTAAGGCTTGGAGAGTAACTGGAATCGTCGCTACATCGCCAATCAAGGGCTCGAAAGGCTCTCGGTAAGTATTTTTGGCGGTAATCGACAATGCGCCCATGGTGCGGCCGTGAAACCCATTTTCTAAAGCCAACACTTTGGTTCTGCCTTGGGCTCTTCCCCAAAGACGCGCTAATTTGATTGCTGCTTCATTTGCTTCAGTGCCAGAATTGGTGAAAAGTACCCGCATGTTTTCCTGGCCACCGGCTAATTCAATTAGCTTTTGAGCTAACTCTAATTCTGGTTCTGACACGAATACGTTAGACACGTGTCCTAGAGTTTGTATCTGAGTTGACAGCGCTTGCACCCAAGCTGGATGACAGTGACCCAGAGCGTTCACCGCAATTCCGGACAAGAAATCTAGGTACTGCTTGCCCGCGCTATCCCACACGTGCGTGCCTTGACCGCGCACTAAGTTGGCTTGTGGGGGCGCGTAGTTGTGCTGTAAAAACTGCTCTGCTCGGAAGCGCCACGTGGGTTCAATGTGGGTGTTTCTTGTTGTCGCGTCAGTTAGATTTGAGTTTTCCAAGTTGCCTGCCATCATTTACGCTTTCGTGTCCAAAACTTTGCGCACCTACAAATGCGCCAGAGAGCAAATCTTCACGGGCGAACCCATCAGATTAACCGGTTAGCTAGTCGCTGCACTATGTGATACGTCCTGTTCACGGCAAAACCTCGGTGCCAATCCCCCGGTCAGTGAATAACTCGACTAACACCGAGTGTGGCACTCGCCCATCGATGACTGCTGCAGCGCCCACCCCCCCAGTTACCGCATCCAAACAGGCAGTCATTTTCGGTACCATACCGCTTTCCAAACTTGGCAAGAGTTCGCGCAATTCATCTGCAGAAATCTGGGAAATCAAAGAATCCTGGTTAGGCCAGTCGGCATACAAACCCGGCACATCAGTCAGTAAAACCATTTTCCGAGCCCGCAGAGTTGCCGCCAGAGCGGCTGCCGCTGTATCGGCATTCACATTCAACACTTGGCCGGGATTATCCACATCCGGGGCAATTGAGGACAGCACGGGAACGCGTCCCGCATCTAACTGCTCCAACACAGGGTCAGCATTGACTTGCACAATTTCACCCACATGCCCCAGGTCAATGGTTTTTCCTTCGACCTGCACGCTTTTGCGGCGCGCCCCGAAAATAGCAGCATCCTCACCGGAAATCCCCATCGCTAACGGGCCGTGACTATTGATCAACGCCACTAGTTCGGGATTAACTTGACCGGTCAACACCATGCGCACTACTTGCATAGTCTCAGCAGTGGTCACGCGGTAACCGTGCTTGAACTCGCTGTGGATGCCCAAGCGCTTTAGCATCGCATTAATTTGGGGGCCACCACCGTGCACTACTACTGGTAGGACTCCAACGTAGCGCAAATAAGCGATGTCGGCGGCAAAGGCTTCTTGCAATTCGCGACTAATCATCGCGTTGCCGCCAAATTTCACCACCACAATTTGGCGGTTGAAAAGCTTTAACCACGGCAAAGACTCAATGAGTGTAGCGGCACTCTGGCGCGCTGACAGCGGCGTCTGTTCTTGTTTATGTAACTGTTTCACGACGAATAAGCACTGTTCTCATGGACGTAGTCATACGTCAAATCATTAGTCCAAATGGTGGCAGACTCGCTGCCGCAATGCAAATCAATTTTGACATCAACTTTGCGTCCCTGCATATCGACTAGTTCTCGCGGTGCGTCAGGACCGCCTTGGCGGCAAACCCTTACCCCGTTGATATGTAAATCAACTTGGTAGGGATCAAAATCAGCCCGAGTGGTGCCAATAGCAGCCAATACTCGTCCCCAGTTTGGGTCCTGGCCAAAGACTGCCGCTTTGAACAAGTTATTTCGAGCCACCGAGCGCCCCACTTCCTCTGCGTCGGACACGCTAGCGGCATTTACTACCTCGATTGTGATTTCGTGGCGGGCTCCCTCGGCGTCAGAAAGCAATTGCAACACTAAGTTCAAACAAACTTGTGTGAGAGCCTCCAAAAACTCATCGTAATTTGGTGTGAATCCAGATGCGCCAGAAGCTAGTAAAGTCACCTGGTCGTTAGTGGACATGCAACCATCTGAATCCAAACGGTTAAATGTCAAAGCACAAGCTGTCTCTAAAGCTCGCTGTAAATCACTGCCTGCTACCTGTGCATCGGTGGTGAGCACTACCAGCATGGTGGCTAGCCCGGGGGCTAGCATTCCCGCACCTTTAGCCATGCCGCCAATTGTGAATTTATCTGTCGATACTACTGCCGTCTTTGCGTGCGTGTCAGTGGTTAAAATGGCGTTGGCAGCCGCCTCTCCGGCAGCTGGAGATTCTGCTAACTCAGTTGCTGTGAGTTCTACTCCTTTGAGCACAGCATCGCGAAAGGCTTGGTCACCAGAGCCAATCAAACCAGTTGAACAAACTTGCACAGTGTCGACATCGATGTTCAAGAGTTCAGCCACTTTTTGTCCGGTCAACGCACTGGTTTTATACCCAAAGTCGCCAGTAAAACAATTAGCTGAACCAGAGTTCAAAAACACTGCGTTCACCACGCCGCCCGAGGCCGCAAACGCGCGTTTGGACCAAAGGATCGGATTAGCTTGAGACCGATTCGACGTGTATACCACTGCGCCGCTAGGTTTGGGACCTAGATTTTGCACTAAAGCTACGTCAGCTTTACCGTTTTCTTTGATGCCAGCAGCCAAACCGCTAGCTTGGAAACCTTTTGCAGCTGTGACGCTCATGGAGCTACTCCATTCGTAGTCAAACCAGTATCCTCAGGCAAATCTAGTGCAATATTCAAAGATTGCACCACCGCCCCGGCAGTACCTTTGACGAGATTATCAACAGCAGCCACCACAGTTAGACGGTTGGCTCTTTGATCTAGAGTCAAACCCAGCAACGCAGTATTGGCTCCGACTACATCGCCGGTTGTCGGCCAAGTGTCTTCTGGCAGGATTTGCACGAATTTTTCCATTCCGTAAACGTCCAGATAGGCTTCTCGCAACTCCTTTGCGTTCACTCCCGGTTTAATGGTCGCGGTGCCGGTCGCTAGGATTCCTCGCGACATTGGCACTAACACAGGAGTAAATGACAGGTGAAAATCTGCTTTAGTAGCGCTCTTAGCAATTTCGGTAGAAGCGTTAGAGTTGGTGCTTGTCGTCTGTATCTGGCCAACCGCTTTGGCCAGAGATTGGATGATTTCGGGAATGTGGCGGTGAGTTCCTCCCACAGAGTAAGGCAAAGCCGAGCCCAGGCGTTCGGCGGCTAGCAAGTGTGGTTTTAGTGCTTTTCCTGCCCCCGATGGGCCAACCGCTAGGACACTGACCAGGTCGTCAACTTCAATTAAATCCGCCGCTACCGCAGGAGCCAAAGAGAGCGCCACGGTGGAGGCGTTACAACCTGGGGCCGCAATCCTCTTTGTTCCCACCAGGTTTTGTCGTTGTTTGGCTCTGCCTCCGTCTAAAACCAGTTCGGGCACGCCGTAAGTCCAAAATGGGTGATAGTCACCGCCATAAAAAGTGTGCCAGTCGGTTTCATCCTCTAGCCGGTGATCCGCTCCCGCGTCAACGATGATTGCTGACTCGTGGCGTTTTTCTAACTCGGCGGCAATTTGTCCAGAATGGCCGTGCGGCAGGGCTAACACCACTACGTCGTGACCTGAAAGGTTCTCTGCGGTTGTGTCTTGCAGACACAAATTGGCAAGAGAACGCAAATGGGGGTGGACTTCTCCGATGGTTTTTCCCGCTTGGGAGTGGGCCGTTAACGTGCCTATTTCAAAATTTGGGTGGCCAGCCAGCAGGCGCAGTACCTCGCCACCTGCATATCCAGAGGCTCCAGCAATAGCAACCCGATAAATCGTGTCTTTCCTAATCATTGAATGCTACCTTCGCTAAAACGACGTCTATAACAGGCGGCACCGGCAGGCTATTACGCCAAACTATCATTCACCGGTGTCGCCCAGAGACGTCGGCGTCGCCCATTGTGGGACTGACCGATTCGGTTACTCACCGAAAAAACGCCATTCGAAGGTGTTTGCATGTGTTGCACAATAACTCCCGAGCACCCATTTTACGGGTCTGTTCTGGAATATGGAATCACAAAAAGTGTAACGTTAGAGGCAGTTCGAGATTTAGGGAAAGGCCAAAAAGTGGATGTCATCATTCAAAAAAACTATCGGATTGATGGTTTACCGGGAACGATCACGATTTCTGATGAGGATGTGATCGCGGCGGCAGCTCCTTATCCGGCGACAGTTAGTTTTGATGAACAAACCGCGTTTTTGCATTTTGAAAGCCCACTGGCGGCAGCTGATTTTGTGAATTCTTTGCAAGGACAGGTGCCTTACAAGGTTGAAGGCATGACTGAGGTTGACAAATACGTTTTCAATGACCCTATGATTCGCCGGGAGGCTCGCGAAAAACAAAGCCCCAACATCAATATGATTGACAAAGGAGCCAGGCATTGGGGTATTGCTGCGTTTTCTGTGGCTTGTTCAGCAACTGGGATTGCAATTGCAGCGCTAGTATTGGCAATCATTGGCTTGGTGAGCTAGGTTCTAACTAGTGAAATAGTTACTGGCAGACAGTGGCGAGCACTTACCGATCGACGTATCTACACGGGTGTATCTATTGCCGGATTTGCTTTTTCTTTTCTCTGCCACTTGTTTAGTTATTGTTTTGCTTGTTTTTAGGTTGACTTTGAGGATTGTGTGCTACGTCCAGCATGCAAATGTTTGGCTAAACATTAGACAAAGTGGCATTGCGGCGCAATTTTCTGGCTTGTTCGATTAGTTCGGTTTCATCAATGGTGCCGGTGAGGTTTAAGGGTCGGGTCATAACCAGTGATTTGTAGGTGCGCCCTGGGCGTTGAATGATGTCGGCGGCTTGAAACCCCCAGTGGGCGTAGAGTGAAATCAAGTCGTCGGCTAATAGGCCGGTATCTAATCCAACTGATGTGGCTCCTTGTTGGCGAGCCCAGGTAAAGCTTCGGCCTTTGAGGAGGGAGCCGTATCCTCGGCGTTGATATCCGGGGGCGACTGCGAATTGTCCGAACCAGACGCGACCGGGGACTCGTGCTTCTGCAGTCAAATCCTGTAACAGTTGCATAGGAGGCAGCGACATGGTGACTGAGCCTACCAATAGGTCACCTTCGTAAAGCATCCAGGTGGCGCCTGAATTGGCGCGCTCTAGGGTGACTTCCATGCTTTGATCTACACCGGAGTAGTTCAATCCACGAGCCGCAAAGGGCGCGTAGGCGCGATGCAGTAGGTCGGTTAGTGCTGGAGCGTCGCGATCTTGAAAAAGACGGAAAGTCAAGTTATCGTGCACGCATCCAGTAAACACCGAAGCCGTGGTTCTCGGTAGATAAATTGGGCTAGTTTGCCAGGTTGCGCAGACTTTCACACTTTGCGCATCTGCATTATGCGTAGCTATATGAATTTCTGGGCTACTTCTAGGGTTTGAGGCACGTAATATGCACCTAAGAGCGCGCAGTGTAATAGTAGCGAGGTGAGTTGGTGGATAGCTGTACGTTCTCTCCAGCCGTCAGCTAGGGTGGAGACTTCGTTGTAGGCGGCTAGGACTCTATCTAGGTGTGGAAACCCAAACACTTGTAGCATCGCTAGGTCAGTTTCGGCGTGTCCTCCATGAGCCATAGGGTCGATGAGAACTCCGCCTGATTTGTTTGATTTGTCTTCTGCTTTTGTCCAGAGCACGTTTCCAGCCCAGAGGTCTCCGTGTAGTCTGGCGACTTGGTGGCCTTTTTCGGTGACTAGGCTTGGTTGGGGTGAGTCGAATTCTCCGGTTTCCAGGCGCAGGGAAACTCGTTCAATTATGTTAGCTTGACTTGTATCGATTTCGCCGTCGTCGACCACGGCACGCAAATAAGTGCGAATTCGGTATTCGGCAAAGAATTCACCCCAAGTTGAGCATGTGCTTGCATCACGTACAACTGGGGTACGGGTTTTCCCGAGGATAAAGGCTTCTCCTTCCCAGTTTGGAGGTGGAGCTCCCCACCAGGGTGCTCCCGCAGCATGGGTATGGGCGATTCCTTGCCCGATTTTTTCAGCTGCCTGTAATGTAGGAGAACCAGTGCGAATTAGTTCTTCAACTAGGTGATTTTCCGTCACTGCAAGCACGCGAGCTACCCGCAGGCCACCAATTGCTTCAGCTTGTTTTAGCCACTCTAAACTGGCAGCCTCCCCCAGCATGCCAGGAGCGCGTTTTTCTACTGTGTTCCCGATAAAAGAGGGCATTGTATAGACCTCGCCTACTGTAAGCATCTAATCATTTGTAGATATGTCATAAAGAGATGGGAGTACCATGTGGTTTCCATGTAACTGCGTAGCTTCGGTGTAGCTTTGGTTTTCGATTACATTTGGTTAGTATCGTTATTCTTTGCGTAACCGGTGTTTGAAAACTAAGATGGTGATCCCTGAATAGATAGCGATCTGCACGATGGTAGCAATAGCGCAAGTAATAAAATTACTCGATAGGCTTCCTCCAATATGGAAGGACGGGGATGGAGCTGCAATCGCAAAGGTTGAAAGTGCTTGTGGACTGACGAATTTTAGTCCACTCATTGATTCGTTAGTAACCACTGCAACACTCGTTACACAAAGTGCTAAACAAATTCCTATGGGTAGTGCATAATTGCGCGTCATAAATGAGAACATACTCTGAATTATTACCAAAGGAATCGCAGAGAATATCACAATAAGTCCAGAGATTAGAAAGTCACCGATATCGATTGATTTAATATTTAAAGATAAAGCAAATAACGCTGTTAGAATAATAAAGATTATGTGCATCACAATGAGCAATACTAAGCCAACAGTAACTTTGCCAACGAAAATTTTCCATTTTTGGGAATAACATGTCAATAGAGAGTTCCAATTATTCTCTCTAATATCGTCCTTCCAAACTGATGATAAAACAACTGCCCCACCGAGATTAAAGAAGAACAATGCATAAAATAGACTCGCTTGTGAAGTCAAAGATGACCAGTCGGCTTCCAATTGATCGAGGTTATGAGCGTAATTCAGGGTACCCAATCCAGAAGCGAGCAACGGTATGAGTAGGCAGACTACCCCCACGTAGGATCCCTTGAGCTTCAAAAATTCACTAGCAAACACTATAGTCCTATCTACTTCCAAATTCTGATTCTATTCGATAATAACAGCCATAATAAATAGCCAATACAACAAAACAATACTATAGCAAGATAGTTAATGGGCTGTGAAATAATCGAATCTCCTACCTGCTGTAATGGAACAATCACCGAATAGTACCCCCAAGGCAATACGTATAACGTTGAAGACAAAGCTGCACGCATAAGAAAGCAAAACAGAGCTATAAACGCATTGACCATGCCCAATATAATGGGTATTATTTGATTTTCAAATGCGCAGCTAACTAAAAGAACTATTAAGAAAAAACACAGGTGACTACCCAAAGTAACAGGTGAAAAGTAAACCAGGTCTTCTCTATGTTTCCGGGCACATTCGTAATTTTGCAGATCGCAAATGTAAGAATCAATTGACAAATAACCCCGACAGCAATATAAATACAGCCGACTATCCCTTTGGCACGAATCATTCCCTTGACGCTACACCCAGCAGTAACCAGGAATAACCATCCTCGATTGGAAAACTCTATGTCAGCTTGTCGGGAGGAAAGCACTGACACTACTATGGGCCAAATTAGTGCCGAGAAAAATCCACAGGAGAGGAGAACCGCAGGATATCCGCTGCCACTTGTTTCTATGGAATTTTTGGTCCAGAGGGAAAATGTAGACAGTACTGCTATGATCATCCCTCCAAACAGTGTTATTAATGCCGCTCTTATGGTTTTAGCTTTATAAAAATCAAGCCAGAGTTCTTGCAGTTTCACGATTTTTCCTTTGTGAGTTCCATGAAAATGTTCTCTAAACTTCGATATGGACGGGATACTTCATAGATTTCTATATCAGCTGCAAGCAATCTTCTACATACATCGCTAATTTGTGAGTCAGATATTTGCGGGATTTCAATACCACCAGATACTTGTGCTCCAACGCCACAGATTGAAAGTGCTTTCTCCGGATTATTTGTGCGAATAATAAATAGTGCAGGAGAATGTTTTTCAACTAGTTCACTTCTTTCTCCTTCGAAAATCAGCTTTCCATGGTTAAGTATTCCAAAATGTGTAGAGACTTTTTCCAGCTCAGCTAGGATATGCGACGAAACCATTACCGTGGCACCTTCTTGGGTAGCTAATCGACTTAACAAGATGCGTATTTCCTCTATTCCATACGGATCGAGCCCATTGGTGGACTCATCGAGAATCAGCAGTGCTGGCTTTCGACAAATTGCTAATGCAATACCAAGTCTTTGCTTCATTCCTAGCGAGAATTCTCGTACTTTCTTCTTTTTAGCAAATGATAATCCGACGATGTCTAGTGCCCAGTCGATGTTTTTCTTGGGAAATTCCAGTAACTTGCGGACTATTTCCAGATTTTCTTCAGCGGTGAGGTGTCCGTATCCAGCTGGTTCTTCAATCATTCCGCCAATTCTCGATACGAAGGCACCCCTATTCTTGAAGGTTAAAGGTTCATCAAATAAACGGATGTTTCCTTCAGTGGGTTCCACAAGCCCAAGTATCATTTTCATTGTCGTGGATTTTCCAGCTCCATTTGGGCCAATGAAACCGTAAACCGCGCCTTCAGGAATATTTAGCGTGATATGGCTAACCACTTCAGTTTTCCTGTAAGTTTTAGTCAAATTCTCTAATGAAATAACGTTCCTCATAAATATAACAACCTCGAACTGGTCTGCTCTGAAAATAAATTGTAGATGCCTAGTGTTGAGAGTGAGAGCAGACCAAAGACAACGCGCTAGAGATACCTATGAATTCTACATCAACGACAAGCGCAAACAAGAGCTCCGCATTCGATAGTTAGGGTGTAAATCCATCCAGAACTAAACATCTCTGGTGAAGCCGCAAGCATTTCATCAAAGACGCGGTCAATAGAAGCGGTATCCACTGGTACTGCTGATGTCCGGGTATCTACTTCCCACTCGTAATTAGCCATTATACACTTCTCCCTCTTCCTCTAATCTCATATTAGAAGAAAAACTTGTAGCCAGAAGAAAAACTACACGGTTGTGCTAACACATCTACATGATTCAATACAATCTGCAATCACAAAGTTAGCTGAAATTTCTTTCAAAGCTATCTGTATAACATCTTTCTCAGATAGTGATTTTGCAGTGCAAACTAGATACTATTTAGAGTACGGCCTCCCGACGGTGGTGTGTTTACCCAAAGAAAGTTTACGAGCGAGTCAGTAGACTTGCTTACGCCACCTGTACTTCCATATCTATGGGTCTATAGGTGGATATAGAGTCTCTTGATTAGCCAGTCTGGAGCAGGTACGCGCTATAGCATTAGGAGTGAGCTAGGAGTAGGTTGACTATAAACCGGTCACATCCTTGTGGCGGTGCTCCTCCGGCCGCTGCAACCCTCTCGCACCGTAAAATATAGCGAAAAACCGGTAAATTAAACAACGAAAAACGATAAACGGAGAACGCCCACGGACGGAGAAAGACCCGGCTCAGCAATGTCCAGATGACCGCACGACGCTCTGGCACCTCGTCACAACCAATCTTCTGCCTTTAGTCGGGCTGACAGGATTTGAACCTGCGACCCCTTGACCCCCAGTCAAGTGCGCTACCAAGCTGCGCCACAG
>CBCPNB010000051.1:0-3067 GCA_965120455.1 uncultured Actinomycetaceae bacterium
GCCCTCAACGAGAGCCCCCTCAGAGTCCTTAACAGCAAGGGTCAAGTCACCGTAGGCGCGCTCGGAGTCGCTTCCTTCACCGCCCGAGCCGCTTCCCTTGATCTGAACGTACTCATCTGCGCTCTGACCATCAGGGTAGTAGATATTCTTATCAGAGTCCATACCCCAAGTAGAGACCAAGAATGGTTTGAAGTCACCCGCTGGTGAGTACACCAAGTGCAAACCAGAAATCACGGTTTCCGTGTAACCACCAGTGCTACCCGTAGAGACATAGACCCCAGCCTCATCACTGGACTCCGTCATGGTGCGACCCTTTTCACCCCACCCCGTGATGCCAGAAGCAGCCTCAGCAAAAGCCAGAGCATTCTCGTCGTTGTCACCCGCTAGCAGTTTATTGATTACCTGGGTGATCGTGAGACCCTCTGCGCTTTCATCGAAAGCTGCCAAGTAAGTCTGATTGACCAAATCACGAACGTTACTGTTCTCGGTCCAGGTAGCCCCTACAAGAACGTCGTTGTCGTCAACGGTAAGCGTCTTGTAAGCAGCCAGCGGAATAGACTGGAAGTCGGAGTAGCCCGCACTACCCTGCAGGGCCCAACCATAAATGTAGTGATAGTCGCCACTAGCCTCAACACCAGCAGCCACAATTTCTCTCTCTGCAGCCGTGGCCGCGCTCATGCCAGCAACGGAAACCGTCGCAGCCAACACACCGGCAGTCAAAAAACTGCCAGCTTTACGTAGTTTGCTCATAATCAACCTCAATATCGAACAATATTCAGGATACACACAGGCATTCAGACAACAACGAACATACTGTCCGAATCCCTGCAGTCAGGGTACATGTGCACCCAGGAGGTGTCAAGGAAAAAGTATCGCTAAAGTTAATGGCCAACACTTAGGGCCGCAGACAACCTCCGTTGTCTGCGGCCCTATCACACCGAAAGTGACCTAAACCCCAAACTCTCTTTCTCTAACTAAACTCCCTTCAAAGCGGCCTTAGCTAACTGGCGGTTCAACGTCGAAATCACGTCGAGCGGAATCTGCTTGGGACAAACCGCCGCACACTCACCCACGTTAGTGCAGCTGCCAAACCCCTCCTCATCCATTTGATTCAACATATTCACCACGCGCGTCAAATTCTCCGGCTGACCCTGAGGCAACAAACCCAAATGGGTAACTTTCGCCGACGTAAACAACATCGCCGAAGCATTCGGACAAGCAGCCACACACGCACCACAACCAATACAAGCCGCCGCTTCAAACGCTCGATCCGCGCGATCCTTTGGCACCAACTGCGAATGCGCATCCGGGGCCGCCCCCGTGTTCACCGAAATATACCCGCCAGCGCGAATAATCCGGTCAAAGGCGCTACGGTTTACCACCAAATCCTTAATGATTGGAAACGCAGTGGAACGCCACGGCTCCACTGTGATCGTGTCCCCGTCGCTAAAAGAGCGCATGTGCAGCTGGCAAGTAGTCGTCACCTCCGGACCGTGAGCAATCCCATTCACCACCAGGCCACACTGGCCACAAATCCCCTCCCGGCAATCCGAGTCAAACGCAATCGGCTCCTCGCCGCGAGCAAATAATTCTTCGTTCAAAATGTCCAGCATTTCCAAAAACGAAGACCCCTCGGAAATACCGCGAACCTCATACTCGTGCAACGCTCCCGCGTCATCAGCGTTCTTTTGGCGCCAAATCCTCAATTTCAAGTTCACTTGTAGCTCCGTTGCTTCAACTCGATATTCTGGTAAACCAACTGCTCCTTGTGCAAAGTCGGAAGCGCAGACTCGCCCCCCCACTCCCAAGCAGCAACATACAAAAAGTCCTGGTCGTCACGCAAAGCTTCACCCTCGGGAGTTTGGTGTTCCACCCGGAAGTGTCCGCCACAGGACTCTTCGCGGTGCAAAGCGTCAATACACATCAGCTCGCCCAACTCCAAAAAGTCCGCCACGCGGCCAGCTTTTTCCAAAGACTGATTCAACTCGCCCCGTGAGCGACCCGGAACCCGCACATTCGTCCAAAACTCTTCGCGCAAATCCCGAATCAACCCAATCGCTTTGCGCAAACCCGCTTCGTCGCGAGCCATCCCACAATACTCCCACATGATCTGGCCCAACTCCTTGTGGAAAGAATCCACCGAGCGAGTACCGTTAATACTCATCAACTTATCTATCCGAGCCTGGGCTGACTGCAAGGCTTCCACCACCTCTGGACTATTCTCATCCAAATGCGGGAACTGGAATGCATCCGCCAAATAGTCGCACAAAACCGCTGGCAGAACGAAATATCCGTCCGCCAAACCCTGCATCAAAGCAGAAGCGCCCAACCGGTTCGCCCCGTGATCCGAGAAGTTCGCCTCCCCGCCCACAAACAAGCCCGGCAAATTAGATTGCAGCTGGTAGTCAACCCACAAGCCGCCCATCGTGTAGTGCACCGCCGGGTAAATGCGCATCGGCACCTCGTAAGGGTCTTCACCCGTGATGCGCTCGTACATGTCAAACAAGTTGCCGTACTTAGCCGACACCTGGTCTTTGCCCATGCGTTCAATTGCTTCCGCGAAATCCAAGTACACGCCGCGCCGGAAACCATCAATCTCCGGCCCCACTCCGCGACCTTCATCACACACATTTTTGGCTTGGCGAGAAGCAATATCGCGTGGCACCAAGTTACCGAACGAAGGGTAAATTCGCTCTAAATAGTAGTCGCGATCCTCCTCTGGAATGTCACGCGGATCCTTAGTGCAGTCTTCCTTTTTCTTTGGCACCCAAATCCGGCCATCGTTGCGCAATGACTCAGACATCAACGTCAATTTCGACTGCTGGTCGCCATGCTGAGGAATACAAGTCGGGTGAATCTGCGTGTAACAAGGGTTACCAAAATAAGCCCCCTTGCGGTGAGCCCGCCAGGTGGCAGTCGCATTACAGCCCATCGCATTCGTGGACAAGAAAAACACGTTGCCATACCCACCGGTAGCCAACACCACCACGTCAGCGATATAAGTCTCCAACTCGCCGTTTACCATGTTGCGAGCCACAATTCCCCGGGCTCGCCCATCAGCCACAAT
>CBCPNB010000052.1:0-34042 GCA_965120455.1 uncultured Actinomycetaceae bacterium
GGTTGGCGATAGCGTAGACGTTGACGAACCCATCGTTGAAGTCGCCACCGACAAAGTCGACTCCGAAGTCCCCAGCCCAGTAGCTGGCACTCTCCTAGAAATCCTCGTCCAAGAAGACGAAACCACCGACGTCGGAGCGGTAATCGCCATCATTGGCCAGGGAGCACCAGCTGGCGCTACTGCGACTAGTCAAACTCCGGCAGCCCCGGTTGCCGCACCTGCACCTCCTGCTCCGCCAACGGGCGTGCCTACTCCAATAGCTCCAGTGGCTTCTGCAACCTCCACCACTGCACCACCCACTGCCCCCAGTGTGCCTGCTCCAGCAGCTGTCGAATCTATGGAAGTAGTTACTGGCGTTTACGTGACGCCAATCGTGCGCAAGCTCGCCAAAGACAAAGGCGTTGACTTGCAGGTTCTCCAAGGCACTGGTGTGGGAGGTAGGATTACCCGCGAAGATGTACTGGCAGCCGCTAACAAAGCTGCTAGCGCTACCACTAGCGCGGTAACTCAGCCTGTTTCTCGTCCAATCAACGAAGAAGCTCGAAAGCTGCGGGGCACTACCCAGAAGATGTCACGTTTGCGCCAAACCATTGCCAAGCGGATGATCGATTCGCTGCAAACTTCAGCCCAGTTGACTACCGTATTGGAAGTCGACGTGACCCGGGTGGCAGCTTTGCGAACCAAATACAAGGCTCAATTTGAGCAAACTCATGGCACTCGCTTGACGTTCTTGCCGTTCTTTGTGCTGGCGGCAACCGAAGCTTTGCAAAATCATCCAAAGCTAAATGCTCGCATTGATGGCAACGAGGTGACCTACTTCGATTACGAGAACGTCGGTATTGCAGTGGATGCGCCTAAAGGCTTGGTGGTTCCGGTCATCAAGAACTGTGGTAGCCTGCAAATTCCTGAAATTGCACGTCAAATCAACGAGCTGGCAGCAGCTGGTCGCGACGGTAAGTTGTCAGCTGACCAGATGACTGGGGGCACTTTCACAATCACCAATACTGGTTCTGGTGGCGCTCTATTTGACACTCCCGTGTTGAATAAGCCCGAAACCGGCATCATGGGTGTAGGCACGATTAAGCGTCGCCCAGTGGTGGTAAAAGACAGCGATGGCAACGAAGTAATTGCGATCCGCTCGATGGTTTACCTATCAATTTCCTACGACCACCAGCTAGTTGACGGCGCGGATGCTTCGCGCTACTTGAGTGAAGTTAAGAATCGCCTCGAAGAAGGCGACTTCTTGGGCAACTTGTTGCTGGGATAGTTGAGAGAAAAATTTAGGCCGAGTTCGCTGCTGCGGGCTCGGCCTTTTATCTTGTAAAATTGGAGAACTATGTCTAAAGATAAAACGACTGCTGGGACAGGCAAGCAGCGCTGGTACCAAAACTACATTGATGCCTACAAAGTTACTCGGCGAACTTTCAAATGGTTCGACGTGGCTATGATTGGGCTGCCGGTTTTGTTGATTGGCAGTGGAATTGTTTTTGGCCTCACCGTTGGCTCCCCCGTGTTGACGATAATCGGTGGAATCCTACTGGCGATTCTAGTTGACCTGATTTTATTGTCCCAACTGGTGCGCCCCGCCATGTTTTCGCAACTCGATGGCCAACCAGGAGCGGTCTACGTGGTGTTGAGCGATATTCGTCGTGGTTGGGTAGTTGAACAAGAACCAGTGGCAGTAAATAAAAATCAAGACATCGTCTGGCGGCTAGTTGGTCGTCCAGGAATAGTATTCATTACTGAAGGACCAACCTCGCGCGTAATGCCTTTGGTAAACCAAGAGCGCAAGGCGGCGCGCAGAATTGTTGCCAATGCCCCAGTTCATGTGATTCAAGTTGGTCACGGTGAAAAACAAGTTCCTTTGCGAAAAGTACCGCGCCAGTTGAAGTCTTTGAAAAATGAGCTGACTAAAGCAGAGGTTCCCGCAGTTGCTGAACGCTTACAGGCCGTAAACCGTAAAGCTGTGCCAATTCCCAAGGGTATCGATCCAAATAAGGTACGGGGTAATGCAAGGCGCGCCTTGCGTGGCTAGTTGTCCTGCCAGCGTGCCGCAAAAGAGGACGCCACGAAGCAATGGACACCGCCTGGGTATGTGTTTTATGAGCATGACTCTGGTTGTCAGCTCCCTAGCGTTGAATGGATGTTCTAGCCTGGATAGTCAAACCAGTAGTGCTGATGTTAGTTCTAGTTTGACTACGGTTCAATCGATTTCAGCGATGGTGCCAGAAGAGGTGTCCGAACGCCAGATTTTGCGCGTAAGTCTTAGTTCTACTGCTCCAAGCTCCGATGAATCTACCGCGACTGAGGTGAGTAGTGCGGATACAGGTTCTGTCGTTATTTCTCCAGAATTGGATAAAGCTTTGGTCAAGGCTTTGGCCACCATCATGGGGTTGGATACTGTTGTATTCACTACCGTGTCCCCTGAATCCAGCACTGATGGTTTGGGAAGTGAAGCGGATCTAGTGCTCGGCAACTTATCGGTTAACTCGGATTTTGGTGAGGAAACTTATGCGATCACTTACATTCAAACTGGTTCACAATTTGTCACCAATTCTCAGCAAACAGATTTTTCGGTGCAAGATCCTTGTGGAAGCACCATTGGGGTGATAGAAGAGTCAACTCAACAGAACTTAGTCGAGGATTTGTCAAAACGCTGCGAACTAGAAGACAGTGAGTCGATTCAGGTACAAA
Organism: uncultured Actinomycetaceae bacterium; assembly: GCA_965120455.1. Taxonomy (GTDB): domain Bacteria; phylum Actinomycetota; class Actinomycetes; order Actinomycetales; family Actinomycetaceae; genus Scrofimicrobium. Next base: position 2,695 of record CBCPNB010000052.1, read on the forward strand.
CTTTTACTGATTTTGCTGAATTGTCAGCTGGTTTAGCTGACAATCAAGTTGGTGCAGTTTTGATTGATGCCGCCGACCAAGAAAAACTACAACCTCCATCATCGACTGATTCTGACGAGTCAGATCAAGTTTTTGTCTCTGTTGGTGACTTGCAAAACTTGGTCGACTACGTGATTGTCACTGGTAACGATCCACAAATGGCAGTTGCACTGCAAGCAGCAATCCAATATTTGCTGGATATTAACTATATTCAGTTTTTACTCGACAAATACGGTGTGGCAGCTATAGCTCCCGAAACTTCTCAAATCAAATAGTCATAGAACTGCTTTTATTTCCAAAAATATTTTTCCATCACTGCTCGCGCATGCCGAGCCGCAAACATCCACTGCTCGTGTAATTCCAGTTCCCCCTCAACACCAAATCCCAGCAATGAAGCCACTGGTTTAGCTTGCATCGAATTTCGTGGTAATACGTCGGTTTTATCTTTTTGCAGTTTCCCAGTTGCCAAAAAATTAGCTGACCTAATTCGTGAAGCTAACTTCCAAGCTCGCTCTAAATTCTCTGCCTCTGATACATCAATAACCTCCATCTTTGCCAACTGCTCAATTGCTGGCAAAGTGGCTAACCCTCGCAAACCATTATCTGTGTCACCGTGAATCAGTTGGAGTAGCTGCACCGTCCAATCCACATCCGAAATCCCGCCTGGCCCCAGCTTTAAATGCATTTGCGGCTTGATTCCTCTGGGTAAGCGCTCATTTTCCATTCGGGCTTTCAACAAGCGGATCTCTTTGACTGCTTGCGAACTTGGTCTCCAACCGTAGAGCCACTCGTCCAAAAAGGTTTGTACTTTGGCACGCAAAGAATCAGCCCCATAAATGATTCGAGCCCTCTGCAAGGCGTGCTTTTCCCACGTATGAGCCCAGCGCGCGTAGTATTCGCGGTAGTAATCCACTGTTCTCACCAGTGCACCCTGACGGCCCTCGGGACGCAAATCAAAATCGGCTCTGGTTAATCCTTCACAGTGACAAGAAGACAACAGAGCTTTGAATCTGGTGCCAATCCGGGTAGCTGATTCGGCTGCTTCAGAAACCGACGCTTCCCCAATTGGCTGGTATAGCAACAGCATGTCCACATCCGACGGATACGTGCTTTCGCGTGCCCCATAACTGCCCATGCCCACTACACACATGTGCACACAAACCTGACCGTGATTGACCACTTCTTCACGAATGGCTAGGTCCATGGCTGCGTTGACGGCCACATCACAGCCATCAGAAATAGAAGGCCGCCAAGCTTTCACGCACCGCACAATATCGGATAAGCCCACGCGAGTGGCCTCCCGACGCACTAAAGCCTGAATACGGCGCATTGCCTCCACAGACTCACTATGGCGCTCCACCAGGGCTTGTCCTTCCCGATGCAAGGCCACAGCCGGGAGGGGCTCCAACAAACTATCTGAATCCAGCCAAGTAATGGCCTTCGTGTTAGCAGATAGGGCATCTGGCGCCCAAGCAGAATTAGACAAAACCTGACATAAGCGCTTCGCCGCCAGTCCCGAATCGCGCAAAAGCGTCAAATACCAGTGCGACGAGCCAATTTGCTCCGAGAGTTTTCGAAAACTAAGCAGCCCCATGTCAGGATCTGCGCCATCAGCCAACCACTGCAACAATACCGGCAACAAATTTCTTTGAATCATGGCCGTGCGGCTACTGCCCCGCGTCAAAACCTCCATTGATTTTAACGCGCCTTGCGGATCCACGTATCCAATTGCACTCAACCGGTCAGAGGCAGCCTGGGGATCCCCACCGATTCCATTTGTAATCTGGGCGCTCGCCTCAACAATTGGCCGATAAAACACGTCCTCGTGTAATTGGCGCACTTCGCGTCGCACGTCATCTAACGCCTGTACCAATTTTTCTGGAGACGAATACGTTTTTGGATCAATTGCCCGTCCTAAAGCCCGAATCTGGCTCTCCTGGGCGGGCAATAAATGGGTGCGTCTTAGATTCTGTAACTGGGCTCGATGCTCTACCACTCGCAAAAACTGGTAATTTTTCGACAATTGGGCGGTGGCGAGTCGTCCAATAAATCCGTGAGCGCACAAAGCTTGCAGGGCTTTGAGGGTGTTGGGAACGCGAATGTCTGGGTTGTGTCGCCCGTGCACTAGTTGTAACAATTGGACAGTGAACTCCACATCCCGCAACCCACCGGGAGAAAGCTTTAACTCGCGGGGACGCTCTGTAAAGGATACCGATTTTTCCACTCGAATCCGCATTTTTCGAGCTTCAGCGACGAACCCTTCGCGCGCAGAGGCCATCCACACCAATGGCTCTATTTCTTTGAGGAACTGGTATCCCACCTCTAAATTTCCGGCCGTTGGGCGCGCCTTTAGTAAAGCTTGAAATTCCCAATTCTCAGCCCACCGGCGATAGTATTCCAAGGCTGACGAGCAGGTTCGCACCAGAGCGCCAGCTTTTCCTTCTGGCCGCAAAGCTGCATCGACCTGCCATAATGCAGGCTCGCTGCTGGGAGCTGATAAAAGCGCGGTCAGTTTAGAAACCATTTCCGTGGCGATTCTAATTTTTTCGCTCTCTTCGCTCTCATCACCAACTAAATAAACCACGTCGACATCGGAAATATAATTCAACTCCCGAGCCCCAGTTTTGCCCATCGCCAAAATAACTAGATCTACTTCCCCAGTGGGGTCTAGGTCACGTCTGGCAATTGCCAAAGCCGCCTCCAGTGATGCGTCAGTCAACTGCGTCAAATACTCGCTAGTTTCAGCGAAAATGTCGAGTGGATTATCGAAAGCTAAATCCTGCTTAGCGATTTCTATCAAAATCTGGTAGTAGCAGCGACGCAACATATCTGCGTCGGCCTCTGGTGTGGCCAGCAAAATTTCTGCTTGCGGATCCGCTCCCACTGCCCGCAGCATCACTTCGCGAATGCTGGTCTTTTCTAGTGAAATGCCGACAACTAGTTCTGGATGAGCCACCAGGTAGTCGCCCAAAGCTCTAGAGCCAGCCAACAAGCAGCATAGCCGCCTGATCTCTACTTTAGTGAGAGTCGATAAAATTTCTAGGGTGGCTGTCTCGACTAAACGCTCTAACTGTAATAGCGCCAAATCAGGGTCAGCCGTGTCAAAGGTATTGGGCAAATAGGGCGCTAATTCGGGGTGACGCTCCAAACTCTGGCGGACCCTGGTGGCTGAGGAAAACCCGCCCTGATACCAGATATTCGGATCCAAATTATCACCCATGTAGCCTACCTGACCATTAAGAACCGTTCATATTCTTTTGGCGTCACCTGGCGATTGTAGTCCACCCATTCGCGCAAACCGTTACGCAAAACAAAATCAAACACTTTCTCGCCTAGAACTGACGCAACAAATTCAGAGCCGCGCATTTCTCGCAAAGCTTCGTCCAAGGTGGTGGGCAGAGCCTGAATCTCCAAAACTTTGCGTTCTTGTTCAGACAACGACCACACGTCGTCCACCGTCTCTTCACCCGGATCGATCCGATTTTCGATTCCATCCAAACCGGCAGCAATCAACACGGCCAACCCTAAATACGGGTTCATAGACGGGTCAGGTGCCCTGAACTCCACTCTAGTTGAAGACACCTTACCGCGCTTGTGAATCGGCACCCTTAGCAGAGCCGAACGGTTATTGTGTCCCCAGCACACGTGGGCTGGAGCCTCACCTCCTGCCCACAGCCGTTTATACGAGTTCACGTGTTGATTGGTAATCGCTGCCAATTCGCGCGCATGTTTCATCAATCCGCCAATGAAATAGCGGGCGGTAGCAGATAACTGGTATTCACCAGAAGGAGAATAAAACGCGTTCTCATCCCCTTCGAATAACGACATGTGCAAGTGCAGACCCGAACCTGGCTGATCGATAAAAGGCTTAGGCATAAACGTTGCCACCATGTTTTCGCGCAAAGCAATCTCTTCGATTGCAGAACAGGCGGTCACTAAGTTGTCAGCGGCCCGCAGGGCATCTACTGCCCGCAAGTCGATTTCGTTTTGTCCGGGTCCACCTTCGTGGTGGGAAAATTCTACTTCCACCCCCATATCCTCTAGTGAGCGGATAATATAGCGCCGGAAATTATTTGAATCTCCCCAGGCGATGTAGTCAAAATAACTGGCACCATCTACCGGCACCACGTGGGTGGGGCTCACTGGAGGTTTTAGTAAGTAAAACTCGATTTCTGGGTGCACCAGAGCAGTAAATCCCAATTCAGCGGCGCGCTCTAAAACGCGTTGCAACACTCCTCGCGGATCGGTACGAGACGGCTGGCCATCAGGCATGTTGATCGAACAAATCAGGCGTGCTGCCGGATCCTCGCTTTTTCGCCATGGCAAGATTTGAAAAGTCGACGCATCCGGCATCAACAGCATGTCGGACTCAAAAATTCGCGTCATCCCTTCAATGGCGGATCCGTCAAATCCGATTCCTTCGGTGAACGCGTTTTCCAACTGTCCCGGGTCAATTGCTACTGCTTTTAGTTGCCCCGCCACGTCCGTGAACCACAACCGCACGAATCTGACTCGGTTGTCAACGATTGCCCGGAGGACTTCCTCCTGCTGTTGATTCATCGTCCTGTTTTTCATGGCCGATCCATACTGTCTATCCCTGAGCTACTTTAACCTTCTTCTTTTTCCTTTTCTCCTCCCTTTTCCTTTTCTTTCTCACCTAGAAGATCTGGCAAACCAGCCTCGCCCGTGAAACCATCAGTGACCGCTTTCAAAGCCGCAGTCAACTCAGCCGGAACCACCCAGACTTTAGATCCCTCTCCAGCAGCCAGCTTGGGTAGCATCTGCAAGTACTCGTAAGACAGCAGGTCAGAAGTTGGCCCACCCTCGTGGATAGCGGTAAACACAGTCGAAATAGCATTTGCCTGTGCCTCGGCACGAGTCTTCACTGCTTGAGCGTCACCTTCTGCTTGGAGGATGACAGACTGCTTTTCACCTTCTGCCCGCAGAATCTGGGATTGGCGCACACCTTCAGATTCCAAAATGGCCGCTCTTTTATCGCGCTCTGCCCGCAACTGTTGTTCCATTGCTTGCTGAATGGAAGGCGGTGGATCAATTGCTTTCAGTTCAACTCGATTGACGCGAATTCCCCACTTGCCAGTTGCCTCATCCAGCACTCCGCGTAACTGGCTGTTGATTTGGTCGCGCGACGTCAGCGTCTGCTCCAAATCCAAAGAACCAATCACGTTACGCAAAGTAGTGATAGTCAACTGCTCAATACCCTGAATGTAATCGGCAATTTCATAGGTTACGCGCAATGGGTCATTCACTTGATAGTAGATAACTGAATCAATTGAAACCACCACGTTGTCTGCCGTAATCACCGGCTGAGGCAAAAAGGATTTCACCTGTTCACGCAAATCCACGCTGTTGGCGATCCGATCGACAAAAGGAACAATTATATGGATCCCCGCACCTAATATACCTCGAAACTTACCGAGCCGCTCTATCACCAAAGCACGCGACTGCGGCACAATTTTTATCGTATTCGATACCACTATGATTACTGCAAGGATAATCAGTATTATCGCCCATGCACTCATATGTTCCCTCTCCTATTCTCAGGATTCCGGCTATACGCCAAGAAATAAGTAGCGTGTGCTTAGTTTGACCACTCTGTCTGGATCGGCGACTACCTATAATTACTCGATTCGCCTGACAAAAACCGAGGCACCATCGATGCGTTCCACGCGCACCCTGGTTCCCACTAACATGCCTTCGTCTTCAGGAGCGGTACGAGCTGACCACTCCTCTCCACCGATGCGGACTCTGCCCTCATTGCCCTGTAGTATGGCCACGACTACAGCCTCTTGGCCAATGAGCGCCATCGCGTTAGTCTCTATGTTGGGGGTCGAACGGGTCAAATATTCCTTTGCCCACGGGCGCACCAAAAATAACAACACCAATGAGGTACACGCGAAGGCCAGGAGCTGCAGTTCCAAACCCGCTCCATATATGCCCACAACTCCAGCAACCACACAGCCGCCAGCTAGCATTAAGCACGCAAAAGAAAGCGACAACAGCTCGACAATAACCAGGACAACAGCCGCAATCAACCAAATTGGCCACGTCATCGCATCCAGCCTCCTTCGATCAGGCTACCGGATAAATGTATGCCGGTCTAGAGCCAGTTGTCAGCACACATCCACCCATCAAGCACCAGCTTTAGCCCACCAGCGACCATTCTCTCGAGTTACACTCAGCTTCACTTCGAAAACCGGGGATAAAATTTCGCTTGTCAAAACGCTTTCAATTGGACCAGCTGCAGCTATCTGTCCATTCTTTAGTAACGCTGCATGTGTAAACGATGGCGCAATGTCTTCTAATTCGTGGGTAATCATCAATACCCCTGGAGCTCTGCTATCCCCCATAATTTCTTGGAGTGCAGTCACCAGCAGTTCTCGGCTTCCTAAATCCAAACCCGAAGTCGGCTCATCCAAAATTAACATTTCTGGATCCGCCATCAAAGAACGCGCCAAGGACACTAACTGCTGTTCACCCTCAGAGAGCATGCCAAAAGGCCGATCCGCTAACTCATCTAGTCCAAATGCGTACAGTAAGTCTTGTGCCCGTTGATAGTCCACTTCTTCGTAAGTTTCCGCAAAACGCGCGGCCTGCCCCCAAGCACTAGCCAAAATAATTTCTAGCACCGTGTCCCCGGCAGCAAATTGCTCACGCATTTTTTGACCAGACAACCCAATGCGCGTATTCAAATCCTGGGATCCAAATTCGCTGGGACTATGGCCAAAAACTTTTACCTCCCCTGCGTCAGGCAACAAAGACCCCACGCACAACGACATCAAAGTTGTTTTTCCCGACCCATTTGGCCCTAGCAGAACCCAGTTCTCGCCACGTTGAATTTGCCAAGTCACGCCCTGCAAAATGGGGTTTCCTTGTCTAGTAACAAAAACATCTACTAGATCTACCAGAGCATTAGTTTCCACAGCTTTTCCTCAACTTGTGACTCTAGATTTTACGAAGATTTGAACCAATCGAATCAAACCGGATACCACGTCTAGATTAGTAGATTATTCGATCCTCCCTGTACACTGTCCTCATGTGTGGACAACTTTCGAGCTGATCTCACGTGCGACCTAGTGCCAGTGTTCAAAGACCCGCCAGTGTTTGAGCACCTTTTCGTAAGTATTAGCACACAAATTGCCTATCTCCTGGCTGGGACTTCCAAAACCAAAGCCAGAACGGTTTCTCAGACAAAGGCCTCTCGCTACACCAAAGTTTGGTAAAGCTTCCAGGTCTTCTCACCAATAGTCTCCCAGGTGAAGTGGGTCTTGACTCGCTCTAATCCAGCTTGTCCCATTGCTCTAGCTAAGTCAGGATTTTCTAGCAGCTTGGTAATGCGCTGAGCCATCTGTGCTTCAAATTCTGCAGGTTGCAAGGGTCGTCCAGTTCCATCTTGTTCTTGGTCGATTGGAACCAAAAAACCAGTTTTTCCATCTACGATCACATCCGGAATACCGCCGGTAGCAGTTCCCACCACTGGCAAGCCCATAGCCATAGCTTCCAGGTTGACTATTCCTAGTGGCTCGTAAACAGAGGGCACGACAAAAACATTTGCTCCACTCAAAATTGCTTGCAATTCCTGACGAGGAAGCATCCTTGTAATCTGCACCACGTGATCCCGCTTTTTTCGTAAATTTTGCACCAACTCATCCACTTCGGCGGCAATTTGGGGCGTGTCTGGGGAACTGGCACACAACACGATTTGGGTGTCAGCTGGCAATTGTTCAGCGGCACGCAAAAAGTAGGGCAACCCTTTTTGACGGGTAATCCGACCCACAAACACCACAGTTGGCAAACTAGGTTCGACACTAAATTGCCTGCAAATGGCATTTGCCTGCTCTAATTCCGCTTTGGTTTCAGGCCTTTGCCAGCACTGCAGATCAATGCCATTGTGAATGACATGCACTAGCTGGGAGTCAACTTGTGGGTAGCAGCGCAAAATGTCTTGTTTCATGCCATTTGAGACAGCGATAATGGCCTGAGCATTTTCATAGGCTGTGCGCTCAATGAAACTAGACAGATGATATCCCCCGCCTAATTGTTCGGCTTTCCAAGGACGTAAAGGCTCCAAAGAGTGCGCGGTGACCACATGGGGAATACCAAATAGTTGACTAGACAAAAAGCCAGCAAAATTTGCATACCAGGTATGGGAATGAACTAGGCTAGCTCCCTGCGTGGCAGCAGCAATTTGCAGGTCAACCCCTAAGGTCTGTAAAACCGCGTTAGCGTCTTTTAGTTCGGCTAGGTTACTAAATCCCTTTACTCCCAGATCTGCTCCTGGAGTCCCGGGGTTTCTCTCGCCGTCAAAAGCGTGGATGCGCAAATCTAGTTTGGCACGCAAAACGCGGGCTAATTCACTTACGTGTACTCCAGCACCACCGTAGACGTAAGGCGGGTATTCGCGGGTGAGAATATCTACGCGCATTTTGTTCTCCTCACCTGTTTGGTAGCGCTATCTCTGCAATAAATATACACCGTCCACCAAAATGTAACCTCAGCCACTAACCAACAAAAAGTCCTAAACTAAAGCTATGCCGACCAGAAAAGCCCTAGTCATAGTTTTAGCCGGTGGGGAAGGCAAAAGACTCATGCCTTTGACCCTAGATCGCGCCAAACCTGCCGTACCTTTTGGTGGTAGTTATCGACTAATTGATTTTTCCTTGTCCAATATGGTCAATTCAGGGTTTTCTAAAATCGTGGTGTTGACACAATATAAATCACATTCACTAGATCGGCATATTTCGCGGACTTGGCAGCTCAGCCAGGTTTTGGACGAATACATCGCTGCCGTGCCTGCCCAGCAAAGACGGGGCCCTCACTGGTATTTGGGCAGTGCGGATGCAATCTATCAGTCGATGAATGTCATTGACGATGAACAGCCTAAGTACGTTGTCATCGTGGGTGCTGACAATGTTTATCGCATGGATTTTTCACAAATGCTAGATTTTCACATCCAGCAGGGTCGTCCAGCTACCGTGGCCGGAATTCGCCAGCCGACATCTTTGGCCCATCAATTTGGGGTGATTAAAGCCGAAGGCCATGTGATCAAGGAATTTATGGAAAAACCTAAACAAGCTGAAGGATTACCAGATGATCCGAATTTCGTGTTGACATCCATGGGTAACTACATTTTTGACGCTGATAGCCTGGTTGAAGCGCTGCGCAAGGACGCCAAGAACCCTCACTCTATGCACGACATGGGAGGAAATATCGTCCCCTATTTTGTGCAGCGCGACGAATGCTCAGTCTACGACTTCAAGGACAATCGCGTGCCTGGCTCTACTCCTCGGGATGAAAATTATTGGCGCGACGTGGGGACGCTGGACTCATTCTACGAAGCCAACATGGATTTGATTTCGGTGACCCCGATTTTCAACTTGTACAACTTTGATTGGCCAATTGCCACTTCGGCGGACCGGTTCTTTCCGCCCGCAAAATTTGTGCACGGAGACCCACTTTCGCGAATTGGGCACGCTATTGACTCCCTGGTGTCAGCGGGCGTAATTATTTCGGGTGCTGAAATTCACCGCTCAGTGATCTCCCCGCTAGTTTGTGTTCATTCTTGGGCACAAATCTTCGATTCTGTGGTCATGCGGGGAGCACAAATTGGCAGACGAGTCAGAGTAAGTCGAGCAATTATCGACAAAAATGCTGTACTGGAAGATGATACAACCGTCGGCATTGATCCTGACTACGATCGAGCCAGGGGTCTGACGGTGACAGATTCGGGGATTACAGTGATTCCGAAAGGATTTGTGGTAAAAAAGTGACTTCAGTGCGACCAGAAGCAGCTAACTCGACTAACGATAGAATGATCGACTTCGGCAAAGTAGCCAAGTTCTTAGAGGTCTTAGAGCCGGATTTTCCGGCGAATAAACCGGGTACAAAGACTCACTGGCGTTTGCGCGATGCTAATTCTCCAGCTGCAGTTGGAGAATTTCACTTGCCCCAAACTTTGCTGACTTCTCCCCCGGCCCTCGTAGTCACAGATGTGGATTCGACGCTAATTTTGGAAGAAGTCATCGATCAGCTCGCTGCCGAAGCTGGCGTAGGTGAGAAAGTTGCCAAAATTACTGCAGCTGCTATGCGCGGAGAAATAGACTTTATCCAATCCCTCCATGCTCGCGTCAACACCTTAGCAGGTTTAGCAGAAAGCGCATTTGAGCATGTTTTTGCCCGCCTCCATGTCACTCCTGGTGCTAAAGCCCTAGTGGATTGGGTGCATGCCCAGGGTGGGAAGTTTGGGGTAGTCTCCGGGGGTTTTACGCAAATCGTCCAACCTTTGGCGAAAAGCTTGGGGATAGACTACGCGTTGGCAATTGAACTCGAAGTAGAAAATGGGAGTCTAACTGGAGGTATCTCCTCTCCGGTTGTAACCGCCGATTCTAAAGTCCAGGCTCTAAAAACTTGGGCCAACAAAATGGATGAAGAATTGTCCTTGCCTGCAGGATCTACTCTGGCGCGGACCATCGCCATTGGTGATGGGGCAAATGATATTCCTCTGCTGCAAACAGCTGCTCTGGGAATAGCATTTTGCGCTAAACCCAAGGTGCAAGAGGTGGTTTCCAGCAAGCTGAATTTGCGTCAACTCGATGCCATCAGTTGGGTTCTTGAACAAATCTACTCTCCAACTAGCCAACTAACCGATTGAGATGACTTTTATTAATAGACCCAGGCAAAAGATTTGGGCAAAGACTAGATAGCATCGATGAAGTAGTGTTGAGCAAAGCGGTGCTAGTGACGCTGGATGCTATTGATTAGCACTGAATGAATATAACACTGAGTAAGCATTGGTTATCACCAAGTAAAGTAATACCGAGTAGCAGTGGACAAAGTAGCACCAAAGCGGGGAATGGGAAGTAAAAATGGCGCTAGGAAAAGGAAAAGAGTCTTTGGTGTGCTCAGCCAGGGAATGCGAGGCAGCGGCCAGTCAAGCCCTTATTTGGAAAAACCCCGCTATACACTATGGGCGCAACAAAACCTGGCTAGCCTGTCCTAAACACACAGCTAGCCTGCGCTCCTACTTAGAGGACCGCAATTTTCCCGTACAAGTCCAAGAAATCGCTGACTACGTGAGAGTCACTAACTCCAAATAGCTCTCATCCCACAAATCCTCATCGCCATCTGGCAACAACAACACTCGATCGGGATTGAGAGCCTGCACCGCCCCCGGGTCGTGACTCACCAAAATCACCGCCCCAGTATAAGTGCGCAATGCTTCTAAAATCTCTGCTCGAGAAGCTGGATCCAAATTATTCGTCGGCTCATCCAACAACAACACATTTGCTGCTGAAACCACTAAAGCTGCCAAAGCTAGACGAGTTTTTTCCCCGCCCGATAGCACTGAAACTGGTTTGAACGCATCCTCGCCGGAAAATAAAAACTGGCCAAGCAGTGAACGCGCCTGCATATCGTCCAAGCTCGGGGCAGCCAGCAGCAGATTCTCACTGACAGTCAAATCATTTTTGAGCGTCTCGTGTTCCTGCGCGTAATACCCCAATTTCAACCCATACCCAGCTTCAACTTCACCTAAATCAGGTTTTTCTAAACCCGCTAAAATTTTTAGCAGCGTCGTTTTACCAGCTCCGTTCAAACCTAAAACCGCTACCCGCGAACCCCGATCGATTGCCAAATCCACGCCCGTGAACACTTCTAGTGAACCAAAAGTTTTCGACAACCCTTTTGCCGACAAAGGCACTCGACCACAAGCAGCAGGCTCAGGCAGGCGAATTTTCGCCACCTGTTCGCGCACCTCCACTTGGCCAGCTTGGCGCATCAGTTCTTCGGCTCGCCTGAGCATTTGCTGGGCTGCTGCAGCCTTCGTGGACTTGTAGCGGAACTTCTCCCCCTGAGCTTTGAGCATTTCCGCCTTGCGCAAAGCATTTTGGCGCTCCTTTTTGCGCCTGCGCTCATCTTCTTCACGCTTCTTCAAATAGGCGTCCCAACCCAAATTGTAAACGTCCAGCGTGGCTCGGTTAGCATCCAAGTAAAACACCTGGTTCACGGTGTCGCGCAGCAACGCCACGTCGTGGCTGATAATCAACACTCCGCCAGTGAAAGATTGAATCCAGTCGCGCAACCACAAAATCGAGTCATGATCCAAATGGTTAGTTGGCTCATCTAGCAACAAAGTGTCAGCTCCAGAAAATAGCACGCGAGCTAACTCCACGCGACGACGCTGGCCACCAGAAAGAGTCCCTAGCTCCTGTTTGAGCGTGTGCTGTGTCAAACCCAAGGCCGCCGCAATTTGACTGGCCTCCGCTTGAGCTGCCCATCCCCCGGCTTGCGTGAATTCATGGTCTAAACGCGCATAGCGATCCATGACCTTTTGTAACTTCTCGCCCTCACAAGCAGCCATCTGGGCTTCAGTTTGGCGAATGCGACGCTGCAAGTCAGCGATTCCACGCACTGAAACAATGCGATCAATCGCCACCTCCTTTAGATTGCCCTCCGTGGTATCCTGCGGCAAGTAGCCAATTGTGCCCGAACGAGTAATCACGCCCCCGTGCTCTACCGCTCCACGATCCAGCTCTAGCGCTCCCGCCAGTAACCTCATCGTGGTAGTTTTGCCTGCACCATTTCTCCCCACTAAACCAGTTTTAGCGCCCTGGCCCAGGCGAAAACTAGTTGGGCGCAATAATTCGCGAGAGCCAATACGCAAACTAAAATCCCTGACCTCAATCACTCAACAGCCCTCAAACTAGACATTAAAACCCAAGGCCCGTAACTGTTCTCGCCCATCTTCGGTAATACAATCTGGACCCCACGGCGGCAACCACACCCAACGAATCTCCACCTGCGCCGCCAAAGAGCTAAGTACCACCTGGGCTTGGCGTTCAATCACATCAGTCAACGGGCAAGCAGCCGAAGTCAGTGTCATATCCAACTTCACCGCATCGTTCTCGTCAATGATGACCCCATAAAGCAAACCCAAGTCGACAATATTAATCCCCAACTCCGGGTCAATCACATCCTTGAGGGCTTCTACCACGTCAACAGCCGCCAGCGAACCATTTTCAACAATATCAATGCCGCGCTCACTTGCCGTACCTGCATCCAGGCCACCAGAATTACTGGATTTAGCTGAGCTAGCTCCACTGCTACCAGGGTTAGCGGTATTAGCCTCCGGCACTTTAAAGCTTTGCTCAACTGGATTCGGATTCGCCATCGGATTAAAAGTCATATCTGGCTCCTTATCAAACCGGCTAGTTCACACTAATGTCCACTCCAGCTTTTGCCAGAGCATCGCGCAGCGCATACCAGCCCAACAAAGCACACTTGATGCGGTTAGGGAACTTGGAAGTTCCCTCCAAAGCTGCCGCATCCCCTAAATCATCTAGCAACTCGTCTGTGACTCCCTGACCGCGCGAATGCATCATTTCTTCCATTGCCGCATACAATTTTACGATCCGCTGCCTATCGCTTTGCTCCAGCATGTCGCACATCATGGACAAGGAGGCTTGCGAGATCGAACAGCCTTCTCCCTCCCAAACGATTTGCGTCAAACCGCCCGATTCATTGACCTCGACCGCTAACGTGACTTCGTCGCCACAAGTGGGATTAACTTGGTGGGAAAAAAACCGAAACCCATCGATTCTTCCCGCCCCAATGCGCTTGCACGAATGATCCAGAATTACCTGCTGGTATAGTTGCGTCAAATCACTCATCGATTGCTCTTCACATCCAAACTCTACGCTCAAATTCACTCGAAAACCGTGTTCCCTACACTGTGAAATACTTGGGCACTTGAACTAAAGCCTCCAAAAATTGTTCTACTTCCGCTGGCGTAGTCGTCAGTGACAAAGACGCCCGAGAACTAGACTTTACTCCAAAGAATTTGTGCAATGGGATCGCGCAATGATGTCCAGTTCGCACAGCTACATCGAGGGAATCTAAAACTTGACCCACATCGTGGGGGTGAATTTTTTCTACCACAAAAGAAAATACGCCAGTTCGCTCCACCGGATCTGTTGGTCCTAATAAACGCACTCCTTTAATTGAACGCAGTCCCTCCAACATTTGCTTAGTCAAAGCAGCCTCGTGCACCGCCACCCTATTCATCCCCAAATACCCTAAGTAGTCCAAGGCCACAGCCCAACCCGCAGCTTGAGCCACTGGCTGGGAGCCAGCCTCAAATTTTTCTGGAGCTGGCAAAAACTGGGTGTCTTCCATCGATACATCTGCCACAACTGAGCCACCGGTCAAAACTGGCGGCAGATCAGCCAATAGCTCTTTTCTGGCCCACAATGCTCCGATCCCGGTGGGGCCAAGCATTTTGTGCCCCGAAAACACTGCGCAATCTATTCCCAAAGCTTGTACGTCAATGGGCATGTGCGCGGCAGACTGACAAGTGTCCAGCACGGTTAACGCACCCATGGAGCGAGCCGCCTCCACAATGGCTGCCACCGGAGAAATAGCTCCGGTCACATTCGACACGTGAGTGAAGGACACTACTTTGGTGTGTTCGTCGATTCTTTCCAAAGTGTCTAAATCAATTCGTCCGTCTTCTTGTAAATCCAGCCAATCTAAAGTGGCCCCTGTGCGCTGACACAATTGTTGCCAGGGCACCAAATTAGAGTGGTGCTCGGCTCTGGTTACTATCACTTTGTCCCCAGGGCGCAAACGCAGATAATCAGGATATTGCCCCGGGGGGGCAACCGAAGCATTGCCAATGGCGTAAGCCACTAAATTCAATGCTTCGGTCGCATTCTTGGTCCAAACAATTTCTTGTTCGCTACCAGCATGCACGAATTGGGAGAAACGCACCCGGGCATCCTCAAACAGCTGCGTCGATTCATCCCCCAAAATGTGGGCGTTCCTGCGGACAGCCCCATTGTGTTGACTGTAAAACGCAGACTCCATGGAGATCACGCTTTGCGGTTTTTGGGAGGTGGCCGAAGAATCCAAGTAGACAATTGGTCGCCCACCTCTGCCAGTCCTGGATAAAATGGGAAAATCTGCTCGAATGGCAGCTAATTCTTTGGCGCTAAAATCCCGACTTTTTTCAGCTTCCCAATCCGTGTCTGTCATGTCTTATCCTAGGAACTTGTCGTATCCTTCTTCTTCCAGTTGCTCCGCCAATTCTGGTCCACCAGAAAGAGCCACTTTTCCATCCACAAACACGTGCACAAAATCGGGCTTGATGTAGCGTAGAATCCGCGTGTAGTGCGTGATCAGCAAAATGCCGTTGCCAGTTGTTTCGTGAACCCGATTCACTCCTTCGGACACGATGCGCAAAGCGTCGACATCCAAACCCGAATCCGTTTCATCTAGGATCGCGAACGAAGGTTTGAGCATCTCCATTTGGAGAATTTCTAGGCGCTTCTTTTCTCCGCCCGAGAAACCCACGTTGACGTCGCGCTCGGCAAAAGCAGGCTCCATCCGCAGATTCTGCATCGCCTCTTTCATTTGCCTAAGCCATTGGCGCAAATTCGGAGCTTGGCCATCGAGAGCAGTTTTGGCGGTCCGCAAGAAGTTGGATACCGACACACCAGCGACTTCAACCGGGTACTGCATGGCTAAGAATAAGCCCGCTTTGGCTCTTTCATCTGCGCCAAGTTCTAGTAAATCCACGCCATCTAGCAAAGCCTTACCCTGGGTCACCTCATACTTGGGGTGACCAGCCAGCGCATAAGCCAAGGTAGATTTACCTGAACCATTTGGCCCCATGACTGCGTGAATTTCTCCCGAGTTAATGGTCAGGTTCACACCTTTGAGAATTGGTTTTACGCCCTCATTTGTTTCGACCGAAACATGTAGGTCCTCTAAGACTAGGGTCGACATTATTTTTCCTCGAACTCCACTTTCAGTTTCAGAATTTCTTTCGCAAATCCCCTTTGCCTACTGCACAGCAGGGGTAAACGACTTAGTGCGGGTGGTATTTGCCAATTCACTTTCGATGGACGCCAGTAGATGGTCGCGCAAAGCTTCAATGGGGATTTCGTTGATCAATTCAGCGAAGAATCCTCGCACCACTAACCGGCGGGCATCTAGTTCAGAGATGCCTCGGCTCATCAAATAGAACAACTGTTCGTCGTCGAAACGGCCGGTAGCAGAAGCGTGTCCAGCTCCCTCGATTTCTCCGTCCTCAATTTCTAGGTTCGGAACAGAGTCACACTTGGTGCCTTCGGTTAAAACCAGGTTGCGATTCAGCTCGTAAGTGTTAGTGCCTTCTGCACCTTTGCCGATCAAACAGTCGCCAATCCACACTGCGTGAGCATCCTTGCCTTGTAAAGCCCCTTTGTAGGTGACTCGTGAATAACACTTGGGCTTAGTGTGAGCCACGAACACGCGGTGTTCCAAGTGTTCTTTCGAGTCCACAAAGTAGAGTCCATTGCCCTCAAAGTTTGCTCCTGGACCAGCAAAATCCACATCTAGGCAAACGCGAACCAGTGCTCCCCCTAAAGTCACTACCAAGTGTTTGACTGTGGCATCGCGTCCAACCAGTAGGCGATGACTGGCCACATGTTTGGCGTCTTCATTCCATTCATGCACAGCAATCACGTTGAGGTTAGCCCCATCTTTGGCGTTAATTTCCACGCTCTGATTCAAATTAGCCGCACCGCTGTGCAATAAAACCACGGTGGCGCTAGCTGATTCACCGGCCTCAATCAAAATGTGTTGAGAGCGCAGATCACTGTCTGGATTCTTCGTATTCACCCAAATTGGTTCAACGATTTCAGCCCGGTTAGGAATGGTGACAACAGTTGACTTGCTGAAAGCATTCCATGCTACAACAGCTGCTCGATCACCGGGAGCCAACACTTGGCCCAGACGCGAATCACCTCGCGCAACGACTTCTGTGGTGGCGCCTCCACTGACATTTACCTCAGCTAGTGCGGTGGCTGCATAATTTGCTGGCTCAAAAAAGGTGGCTAACTCTTGGACGGGAGTAAAACGCCAGTCTTCTTCTCGCCCTGTTGGCACAGGAATAGCCGCCAAGTCAAAGGAAGTTGGCCGATCCGCCCTGGAAGCACCGCCAACAATATTCCCCTTGATAGCTCCAGGTTTTACTTCACTTGTAGTCATATCAGCCGACGGATCCTTCCATCTGCAACTCAATGAGGCGATTCAATTCGAGCGCGTATTCCATGGGCAACTCTTTGGCAATGGGTTCAACAAAACCGCGCACTACAGTCGCCATCGCCTCGTCTTCATCGAGACCCCGACTCATCAGGTAAAACAATTGATCTTCATTCACTTTGGAGACCGTGGCCTCGTGCCCCATTTCCACGTCATCTGTGCGCACATCCACATAAGGGTAAGTGTCTGTCCGTGAAACTCGGTCAACTAGTAAGGCGTCGCACAACACATTAGATTTGGAGTGCTCGGCCCGGGCATTAACCTGCACCAGACCCCGATAGGAAGTACGCCCTCCTGCCCGAGACACAGATTTGGCCACAATAGATGAAGAAGTACGGGGAGCCATGTGCACCATTTTGGCGCCAGTATCTTGATGTTGGCCTGCCCCAGCGAAACCAATTGACAAAGTCTCGCCGCGAGCGTGCTCTCCCATCAAGAAGCAGGCCGGGTATTTCATGGTAATTCCCGAACCGATGTTGCCATCAATCCACTCCATGGTGCCGCCCTCTTGGACAATTGCCCGTTGGGTGACCAGATTCAACACGTTGTTGGACCAGTTTTGGATGGTCGTATAGCGAACCCGCGCATCCTTTTCGACAAAAATCTCCACTACAGCCGCATGCAGTGAGTTAGTGTCGTAGATTGGTGCAGTACAGCCCTCCACGTAGTGCACGTAACTGCCTTCGTCGGCAACAATCAGCGTGCGCTCGAATTGTCCCATGGCTTCCGTGTTGATCCGAAAATAGGCTTGCAGTGGGATCTCTACGTGCACGCCCGGAGGCACGTACACGAAAGACCCCCCAGACCAACAAGCCGTATTGAGAGCCGCGAACTTATTGTCGCCAGCGGGCACAGACTTGCCAAAATATTTTTTGAAAATTTCCGGGTGCTCTCTTAAACCAGTGTCAGTGTCTAAGAAGATCACGCCTTGGCGCTCTAAATCCTCTTGGATTTGCTGGTAGACCACTTCAGATTCATATTGGGCGGCTACTCCAGCAATTAGGCGGTTCTTTTCCGCCTCTGGAATGCCTAGCCGGTCATAGGTGCGTTTGATGTCTTCCGGCAAATCATCCCAATTGTTCACCTGGCGATCGGTTGGCCGCACGTAGTATTTGAAGTCGTCAAAATTCAAAAATGACAGATCCGGACCCCAGGTGGGAATGGGTTTTCGTTCAAAGAAATTGAATGCGCGAAGTCGCCGCTCGAGCATCCATTCTGGTTCTTGTTTGGTCTCTGAAATGTAGCGAACAATGTTCTCGTTGATGCCTTTTGGAACATCTTTCGAATACTCGTCACTGTCTCTCCAGCCGTATTCGTATGCTCCAATTGAGTCGATGATCTCGTCATCAGACATTTGCTTGTCAGCTACTCCTGCTATTGGAGTTGACTGCGTCATAGTTTCCCCGTCTGACCAGTTGTCCTGATCCTTGATTTTTGTAACCGATATTTGGGTTTGACCCGATTCACACTAGTTCCGGGTAACTTGTCTGCCTGAAGATTTGGCGGACAATGTACCTACTGGAATGTGAGTGGTGCAAACGTGCTCGCCTCCTGCCAAAGTTGCGAGTCGTTGCACGTGAATTCCAAGGACTTTGGAAAAGGCTACGAGTTCTGCTTCACAAAGTTGCGGGAACTCCTCGGCCACGCGCTCAATTGGGCAGTGTCCTTGGCAAAGCTGAATGGCAAAATCTCCGTTACCTACCGGCCTGACCGTGGCGGCAAAACCATCTTCAGTAAGAGCATCTGCCAGCGCCTGGGCTCGCCGCCGTGGATCTTTTCCAGCAGAATGCACAATCGGCGCATAACGGCGCTCAATTTCTCGAGAACGCGAAGCGGCAAAACCATCGATTGCTTCTTGTCCGCCCACTTTGGACAGGTACGAAACAGCTTTGATCGCAATGTCAAAGTGGCGATCTTCTCGTTTGTCGCGCCCACTTTCAGTAGAAACATAGTGACGAGAAGGGCGTCCTCGCCCTCTGGAGCCCACTACCGGAACTTCGTGTTCCATGATTTCACCGGCTCCTTCTAGAGCCGTAATGTGACGACGCACGGCCGCCGTCGTCAAGTGTAGGATTTTAGCAATCAAACCAGCGGTGACTGGACCTTTCTCCACAATCAGATCTAACACCATCTGGCGAGTTCCAACGTCTGATTCGACCACAGCCCACTCCCCTCTGCCTTTCCCACTGCCGTCTCTCTCGATTGTCCACCTACGTAGCTATTTGCACATTCGCAAACTATTGCGTCTACCGCTAAGCACTCGCAGTAGTCTTGTTCGCCAGCTGACTCCCAAAGCTGTCAGCCTCGTAGCTCCACTCGATTTGACCTTACAATGCTCCAGTATAGCCGATTTTAGAAACGTTAGTGTTTTTGATTTCAGGAAGGGCCAATAGTATCCAGGCATCCAGCTAACTCTGTTTGTGCTCTTGTCTGCGCTCCAAGGCAGCCTTGACTAGTCCCGAAAACAATGGATGCGGTCTAGTGGGTCTAGACTTAAATTCTGGGTGCGCTTGAGTACCCACATAGTATGGGTGCAAGTCACGATCTAACTCGATAAATTCAACTAGCGTTCCATCTGGGCTAGTGCCACTAAAGTATAGCCCCACGGCCTCGAATTGTTCTCGGTAAGCCTGATTCACTTCGAAGCGGTGACGGTGGCGCTCCGACGCACTGGCCATTCCATAAACTTCCGCCACAATTGAGCCAGCTGCCAAATGGGCCGGATAGGCCCCCAAACGCATTGTGCCCCCCAAGTCGCCCTCTCCCCGCACAATATTTTGTTGATCGTCCATGGTGGCCACCACAGGGTTGGGCGTATTCACATCGAATTCAGTTGAATTGGCATCGGATAAATCCAACAAGTTTCTCGCCGCTTCAATGACCATGCACTGCATGCCCAAACAAATGCCCAAAGTAGGGATTCGCCGTTCGCGACCATAGCGCAAAGCGCCCACTTTTCCTTCAATGCCTCTGACTCCAAAGCCGCCGGGCACCAAAATCGCGTCCACGTCCCCTAGGGTTTCTGCTGCTTGTTCGGGAGTAACACAATCGTCAGAGCAAACCCACCTGATTTCCACGCGCGCATCGCTGGCAAACCCGCCAGCGCGCAAAGCTTCCGACACAGACAAATAGGCATCTGGCAAATCTATGTACTTGCCCACCAAAGCAATACTCACTTGGTGTAGTGGCGCATTCACGCGGCGCAACAAATCATCCCACTCGGTCCAATCCACGTCGTGAAAAGGCACATTCAAGCGACGCACCGCAAAAGCATCCAAACCTTCGCGATGTAAGATTTTTGGCACCTCGTAAATTGAGGCAGCATCTTTGCAAATCACCACTGCCTCGGCATCAACATCACACATCAGGGCAGTTTTACGTTTGACAGATTCAGGCACGTCGCATTCACAACGCAAAACTAGTGCATCCGGGGAAATCCCTAGAGAACGCAAAGAAGCAACCGAATGCTGGGTAGGCTTAGTTTTGAGTTCTCTGGCTGACTTCAAATACGGCAGCAAGGACACATGGACAAAAATACAGTTGTCGCGCCCCAGTTCACGGCGCACCTGACGAGCCGCCTCTAGAAACGGGGTGGATTCAATATCTCCAACAGTGCCGCCAATTTCCGTGATAATCACATCAGGGCGAGCCTCTTGTCCAGCCGAACCAGCTTGAGCGCGCATCCTGCTCATAATTTCGTCTGTAATGTGCGGAATCACTTGCACGGTGTCGCCCAAATATTCACCGCGCCGCTCTTTGGCCAACACGTGCGAATACACCTGTCCAGTTGTCGTATTGGCATCCCCAGACAAAGGCACGTCCAAAAATCGCTCGTAGTGGCCAATATCCAAATCGGTTTCAGTACCATCGTCTGTCACAAAAACTTCGCCGTGTTGAAACGGGTTCATGGTGCCCGGATCGACGTTGATATAGGGGTCTAGCTTTTGCATGACTACCTTCAAGCCGCGCGAACGCAACAACATGCCCAGCGACGAAGCAGTCAACCCCTTTCCCAGGGACGAAACGACGCCCCCTGTAACAAAAATGTGCTTTGGAACCGATCGGGATTCATCAGCCGTTTCACTCACCATGGAATCCTATCGTAGCCAAAACAAGGCAACAAAATAAAACTAGGAACTGTGGGTTCACCTCAAAGATCCACGGTCGCTATTTTGGCTATTATCCAGACTAGCTTCGAACCAATCCCCCAGAGACTCACGCTAGTAAATAGGGCAAACCTTGGTGGTGGTAAATCCGTATCTGCCAGCAGAAAAACTGACCTCACTCCAGGGAGACAATCGCATTCATCGCCCCAGTGCCAGCCCCATAGGCTCCACCGTCACTCACACTTAGAGCTGCCACAGCGTTGTAGATTCCCGTCTCCGTACCAATCGAATCCACTGTGGTGATCCTAGTTTCACCTCCGCGAATCACCGTAATAAAATCAGTTTCTTCACTAGCTTCCCCAAAAGCGACCGCACCATTTTCTGCCTTGGCCATCGTGTCAGCCAGCACTACCCACAGCGGCTGTACCACCTCTATATCGTTTTGACTATACGAAGCACCCGACTGGGAATCACTGCTGGAGGTAGTCGAGTCCTCTCCTTCTGCTCCCAGCAAAATAATTGCATCTACTAACTCATTGGGCAAAGTTTCTTCCTGCACCAAGGGCATTTGTGGATCCACTAGAATTTCGCGCAAAAGAGAAGTCTCCGAACTGCTAATAGTCAAAACCTCAAACAAGGCTTCGGCCAAAATTCCCCCCGAAGTAGAGTTCACCGGATCACTACTCAAATGTGCAGTCAGCGGAGTGGCTAACGTCTCCCGATAGGTTCGGTCGGTAATCGAAGTCCACGACTCGGACAACTCCACATTGGCCACAACTGTTCCGCCAGCTAAAGTGACGTATTCGCTGATTTGGCTGAGAGTATCCTCACTAATAGAGCCCAGCGACACGGTAGCGACATTTACCCCATCTAAAGTGCCCGACAAATTAGTCTGCGCTAATTCGCTGATAAAATCATCTTGTATTTCTATTTGTTCTTGATATGAGAGAACACTTTGCTGTAATTGTTCAATGGTGCGCGCATCCCCGCGACCAGATAAAGCCGAAGTAATGGAATTTTGTAAGGGTCCAGCTCCTAAGAACACGCCTACAGCTAACGCCAAAAATACTGCTATCAGTGAAACCAAGTGATAACGAAAGTTGACCATCATTCCCTCTCAAACTCTATCCGACTTTGCGAACTAAATTATGTGGATAATACGTGGACTCAATGTAGGCTCGATACCGACTAATACGGATTTAAATAATTGGATCAAATAAACTGGTAGGCGAACTATACGCATCAGCTGAACCAAAGGTGGTCTCAAACCAGTAGGCAACCCAATCGATCACCCCTTCACCAACTGGCGTGTAGGCAGCAGCCAGAAAAATTGCCAAAAACGCAAAGATAAACATGCACACTAACTGAATGCTGCTAATGCGTGGGCGGTACAGATTTTGCATCAAATTAGCAGAAAGGAGCTTTTCAAAAGCTCGTAAACGCACAAAAAAACTTCCATTCATTTCGCTAAGATGCCGGCGATCAAAAATAGATTCCAAAGTCACATCTGGTCCCACAAAGATAATGCCAGTTGCTCCCGCTAGATCAGCCAATAAAATAGCGGTATCCTCGTGAGATAAACTAGTGCGCAAGCTAATAGATTTCAGAGCATAATTCGCTAGACGCTCTCGCCCGGAATCGTCCCCTTCAACACCCTCGATACGAATGATTTGCATGCCGTGGGTGCGCAAAACCTTATCCGAAATTGTGTCGGCATCCCCTACGAAAACTTCTGGTTTGCGCCTGATAGAGCGAAAAGCTTCTGCCCCTGAATCCACGCCAATTAGCACCGGGTTGTAGTCTTTAATGAAATTTGATAATTCTTTCAATTTTTTGGCGGTATCCTCACCGGGTACACAAATCAGCGCCAGTTTCCTCTCTTTTAGCAGTGGAATATTTGGCGCGCCCACTCCATCTAGTAGCAGGTGGGACTCTACCGCAAAAAAGCTGGCCGACTGCATGGCGAAGGCTTGGACTTCTCCCAGTAGGCGATCGCGATTTTGTTCGCGCAGTTCTTGCAATTCGGAAAGATGGCGTAGCTTTCCCTGTGCGACTAACTCTCCTTTGCGATAAACCTGGGTACCGCGAATCTCAATTTGGTCACCGTCTTTTAACACCAGTACGTCTGGACCCAAGTCGTCAATTAGAGTAATTCCCGCGCCACACAATATTTCTGGTCCTAAGTTAGCCGCCCGTCCACTGGTGGAAGTAGCTGCATTCAACACTGCTAGAGGCTGTTTTTCTGCCAGCATTTCCGCAGTGAAACGATCCAGGTCCATCTCGTTGATGATAACGATTTCTAGGGGCTCCAGCTGGGCGGCTAGGCGGGCGATTTTTTCGTCAACTCGGACTCGCCCTGCCAGCACCGTGTCAACGTCAACTCCACTGAACGCCGTGTCTGTTTCACTCACTTTCTAAGTTTGTCATGAGGTCTGCTCCAACAGTTGGCTAGCGTGACGGCGCGCCGCGCTTGAAGTGTCCCCCGCTAACATGCGCGCAATTTCGTCGACACGTTCTGCGCCAGTTACTTTCCTAACCGTGGCTTGTCCCTCATCTTTGGTGACCACGTATTGTGATTTAGCAGCAGCCGCAACTTGCGGCAAATGCGTCACCACTAAGACTTGTTGAGTTTCCGCCAATTTTTTGAGGCGATTGGCCACTTCAACGGCGACGGCTCCACCGATTCCTGCATCGACTTCATCGAAGACATAAGTTTTGGGGGTTCGGCCTGCTCCCAAAATAACTTCTAGAGCCAACATGACTCGCGATAATTCACCACCACTGGCACCCTCTCCCAGTTTTCGCAGAGGAGCACTAGGGTGAGGCTGCAATCCCAATTCAATTTTTTCCATTCCCCGAGCCGTAGGCTTAGTGTGTTCCAGTTGCACTTGGAATTTAGCCGACCCCATGGCCAAATGTTTCAACTCAGCGGTCACGGCTGCAGATAGTTCTCTGGCAGCTGTTTGGCGAGAAGAACGCAATTTTTCTCCAGCGGCTACCACTAATTTTTGGGCTTCGTCGAGTTCTTCACGCACCATTTGTGGATTTTGTATAGCTCGCAATTTAGCTAATTCAGCTTTTGCTTGAGCAGACCACTCCAATAATTCTTTGACCGTGGTGGCTCGCCCACGCATTAGGTCGAAGAGCTTGGCTTTTCGCTCTGACAAGCGCTCTAACTCGTCGGGATCGGCAAATAAATCGTCCAAAAAATTCTTCAATTCAGCTTGTAAATCCTGGATTTGTGTCTCAATTGCTTCCGCCAACCGCACCAGGGGAATAACTGTGGTTGACAGGCGAGAAGTTTTTTGTAGCTCGCCTACAACTTGGCCGATTTGCTCCAATACTCCTGGCACTCCCTGTCTTTGTTGATCATCGCCAGAAAGCAAAATTTCAGCCAGGCAAACACTAGTTTTGAGTTCGTCCATATTCGCCAAAGCCTCAATTCGACTCTCTAGTGTTTCTTCTTCGCCCACCTCTAAGGCAAGTTCGTCTATGGCTGCAACTACTTCGGATAGGTACTTGATTTTCGCGTTCTTTTGCTCAAAATCTTCTTCTACTTCATCTAGCAATCGCTTGATTGACACCGCTTTTTGCCAGGCTTGACGGTAGTCTGCCAGTAACTCAAGGTGGCGAGGATTTTTTTGCCCTGCGTACTCATCGAGTAGTTCGCGAGCCGAATTCGCATCGCGCAACTTCAATTGATCTGTTTGCCCGTGAATGACAATCAACGGCTCAGTCACTTGAGTCAAAATTCTTGCGGGCACCGGACGTCCATTGACTAGTGCCCGGGATCGCCCCTGCGCGGCAATAGTTCGGGCTACGAATAATTCTCCCTCTTCGGTGTCAACCTCTAAATCAGCTAAGACTTGATTTTGTTCTGGATCGACCTCGAACACCGCATCTACGTGAGCTTTTTGCGCCTCTAAGCGAATCATTCCTGGATCAGCTCGGTTTCCCTGGACCAAACGCAAAGAGGTGAGCACCATGGTTTTGCCAGCACCAGTCTCACCGGTCAAAGCAGTCAAACCAGGTTCTAATTCCAAGGCGGCCTCAACGATTACGCCCAGGTTTTGCAACCTCAAACTAGTGAGCATATCCATCACTTCCGCTGTTTTGACTGACAACCCAAAGTTTTGTTGGCAACTCCCCCCGGCATTTGCCGCCAGCCTGTAGCGGGCAAAGCAAACTTGGTGACCAATCTAGTGGAAAAAGGAATGCAGTCGAGTTTGGCTACTCGAATCGGCCTGTTACTTTTGCGTACCACTACTTGAGAACCAGGAGGAGCCAGTTTTTTACGACTCCCATCGAAAACTACGGCAGAGGCCGACTGGTTCTCCGGCAAAATCCCCACCGCCAACTCCGAACTCGGATCAACTACCAGCGGCCGGGTAAATAAGCCATGAGCCGCCAGCGGGGTCATCACAATGGCCTCCACATTTGGCCACACCACGGGTCCACCGGCAGAAAATGAGTAGGCGGTAGACCCAGTGGGAGTGGCAATCAAAATCCCATCGGTTGCATAAGTGGATACGGATTGCCCATCTACTGCAAATACTACGTCAGCTGGATGTGCGGTGTCCTTGTGTAAAATTGCGATTTCGTTCAAAGCCCAACCAGTATGAATAGTTCCATTAGCTTCTACGACTTTGGCATCTAAAGTCATGCGTTTATCAACTCGAAACTGGTCTCTGGCTAGCATTTCCATGACCTCTGCCCACGAGGCCTCGTGCATGTCAGTTAAAAATCCCATGCGCCCAAAGTTGATGCCCAGTAGAGGAACTTCCCATTTGCGAGCATATTCAGCGCTAGCCAAGAAAGTACCATCCCCTCCCAAAGCTAACACCACGTCAGGAATTTCAGGTGTCTCCTTTTCCAGGATGGTCACGCCCAGTCGTTGCGCCTCTTTGCGTACCTCCTGCGCTGCCTGCGTCACATCATCGCGATACAGGTTCGTGACTAGCATGATGCTTTTGGCCACTATTATCTCCCCGTCCAGTTTCTTTGACTCTGTCGTCTTCAAAACGTCACACTTTTGCTGTTTTCCACTCTCGTTCTGGCAAGCGTCACTTGGCAACAATGCCTTGCACGCCTGCCAACTTACAGAGTTTACTGCTAACTGGGACTTTGACGCGGATTTGGCTAACCATTAGTACTGGAAGTTCTCCAGTTCTGTGTGTGACAGGCAAAAGCAGTATTTAGCTCTATATTGTCAGCTATTGTGTGCACCCCGAGGACCGTTTTGAACTGCACTTTTGATTGCTGTAGCTAAATCCGCTCCTTGTAGCCAGTTAGCTAATTGGTTTTGGGGACGCATCCACAGGAAGTACTCCACGTTTCCAGCTGGCCCAGCTAACGGAGAGGCAGCTACTTGCAGGATTCCTAACCCGTTTTCTAGAGCACAGTTGGCAATCCTTTGTACCGCATTTTGGCGATCTACTAGATTGCGAACCACCCCACCAGAGCCAAGTTTGCCTTTGCCGACTTCAAATTGTGGTTTGACCATCAACAATTGTGCTGCTAGAGGAGAAACTCGACAAAGTGCCGGAATAATCAGTTCTAGTGAAATAAAAGATAAATCAGCAACGAATAGTTCCGGCATCGGGGTCAAGTCCCCCGCCTGCAGATTGCGCGCATTAGTGCGCTCCATGACTACTACGCGCGGATTTTGGCGAATTTTCCAGGACAGTTGGCCGTATCCCACGTCGATGGCGAAAACCTTGGCAGCTTGCCGCTCCAAGAGGACTTCAGTAAAACCGCCGGTAGATGCGCCTATGTCGGCACAAACTGTGCCTTCAATTTGGGGACCTTCGTCTTTTAGTGCTTCTAGAGCACCTAAAAGTTTGAAAGCCCCCCGAGAGACGTAGTCTCGCTGACCAGTAGTTGGCTCTGTCACTCTAAGTGGAGCACCACTATCTATTTGGCGGGCAGGCTTTTCTACCTTTTGCTCCCCCGCCCACACGCGGCCGGCGAAAATCATCTCCTGGGCTTGGGTGCGAGAAGCAGCCAACTTTCTGCGCACCAGCTCGGAGTCTACTCTGCGCAAAGCCATTAGCTATCCGTTGCATCCAATTCACGGCGCAATTGTTTTTCCAGATTTTGCAGCCGTAACAGTTCGGTTGCGTAATCGACCAGATCCAATGGGTTAGCTGGATCCATAGTTTTATCCGCATCATTGGCTACATTCGCATCTTTAGCCAGATCTGCCTCTTTAGCTAGAGCCCCGGGATTAGGATTGTCCACGACCATGTCCTCACTTTTCTTCACACCCATCACCGTGTGCAAGTTGTTCGCTCTCATGATTGTTTGCTGGTACTGGCTCAATTTTGTCCCCAGATTCTTCTGACTCGGATTCTTCCCCAGTAGATTCCGTTGAATCTAGCGAATCTGGTGATGCCGTCGATTCTGTTGCCTCTGGCAAAACTTCGGGAAGAGAATTCGAAACAGTTACCTGTCCAGCGGGATCCTCATTACTGACCACCTCGATCACTGGCAGACGCACAGCTCGATTTGGATTCTGGTCGGCAAACTCCCAGCTGGCTGCTAAAAGCGCTCTATAAGTGTCCAAAGAAATTGTGACCGGTGACCCCTTCGGGTCCAATTCAATGTCATCAATGACAGCATGACCGCGTTGGTTGACGAAGACAATTTGGGAGACTCCCGCAGTCCACGTGCCATCTTTGTGATGGCGAGGCGCAGGGTGAGATTCCAAAACACCGCTGACATCTAAAGCCACAAAGGCTGGACGCGCTCCTGGCTCGGCGCGAGCCACGTCTTTGGCCTGGTGCACACCGGTGAGTACATGCAGCGCCGGAATCTGCGCCTTGCTTGCCCCAACTATGTCAGTATCTAAACGATCCCCTACTGCTAGCGGTTTTTCTGCTCGCGACCGCTCGATTGCTTTCAGGTAAATACTGGCATGAGGTTTTCCCGCTGCTTCTGGACGACGCCCGGTGGCAATGGTGATCGCACCTGCTAAAGCTCCATTGCCGAGGGCTTTTCCGGCTTCAATTGGCAAAGTCTTGTCCATGTTGGTCGCATAGTAGCGAGCCCCAGCCTGAAGTGCGAATGCAGCCTCCGATAATTCTCGCCAAGACACCGCAGGATCGAACCCTTGGATGACGGCCGCAATGTCGGGGACATTTTCGCTGACCACCTGGTAGCCAGCTTCAGCTACCAGATCCTTTAGCGATTGGGAGCCAACCACTAAAATTTTTGCTCCTGGCTCGACTTTTTCGGTAACCAAATCCATCACGTCCATTGCCGAAGTCATGATTTCGGATTCTTCCGCTTCAAACTCTAAGGACTGGAGTTTTTCAACCACTTGGGCAGCCGATCTGGAGGCATTGTTGGTGACGAATGCGATTGAAACCCCAGCGTCTCTGGCGTCTTTGATGGCAGCAGCTGCGTTTGGAACAGCCTGATTGCCCTGATAACACACGCCATCTAAATCCAGCAATAGTCCGTCGTAGATTTGCACTAGGGCTTCGCCGGTGCCTAACAGTTCTGAGCGCACCCGATCCACGTCGGCATCGCGAACTGCTCCCAAATCAATGATTTCCATGGGATCGTCTGGTTCAGGGATGGCGGCTCTAGCTTCTTGAGCTTCCTCTTCGCATCCCACCTCGGACAATAAGTCGGCTTTGTAGCTCAGTAAACGAGCCGTGGACTCCAGATTTTGCTCATCTGCTTCAGCCAGTATTTTGTTTAGAGCCTCGTCAACTATGAGTAAAGCCAATTCGTGCTGACCCAGATCGGCGCGAGCACCCGCACCTACTAGGACTAGTTCTGCCTGTTCAGCTAAAGACAATTGACTGGTGTCAGTTTCCTCGACAATTTGGAGTGCTTTTTGTGGCCGCCCTAGACCGCGTTCACAGTCAGCTTCAATGGCTTTGAGGTTTTCTCCACCGCGCATGCGCCTGGTGGCCCGCACTTCCCGCAAGGCTTCCTCGTAGCGTCCGGAAGCATAGGCGGTTAGGGCTGCTGCTTCGCGTACCGCATCTACGCGGCCAGCGCGCTTTACGGCGGCTTGAGCATGTTGGTAGGCCAATTCTGGGTCTGACTCCAAGACTTCTCCTGCCATCACCAAATGGCGAGCTACGATTTCTTGGTTCGCTCCCGATAAGGTCAGCAGTGATTTTTGTGCTTCCGCGTCCAAGTCGGCAGCAGAAATCCCGGCGGGAATGATTGGCTCATCGGGATTTTCAGAACGGTATTCACCGTAGTGTGGTTTATCCCAGTGTCGCGCAAATTTTTTGTTGCCACTGTCAGGCCGGTTGCGCTTGGGGTGTTGGTTTGGATATCGGTCAAAATGTTTGTCGGAACGTCTATCGGGATACCGGTCAACATATTTGTCAGTTCTCTCTGCCTTGTTCCTCCCGGGTCTATCAGGTCTATTCATCCTGTCGCTCCTGGATGCATGGCGGTCGTAATCCCTGTCGAAATGTTTAGGCGATCGCCTGTCAAAACGCTGATCTTGACGTCTATCTGAGGAGCGAGAGTGCTCCCGGTCTCGATAGTGTTCCTGGCGATTTCCGCGCCGCCGATCGTAACTGTCCTGTCTTTCTCTTTCTCCGCTGCGCCCGCTGTGTCGGCCTCGCCTGTCGTTGTATTCGAAATTATTGGTATACCCTGACTTTTCTCGTCTATCTGCGCGCTCCGCATCGCGCCAGCTGCTGTTTTTCTGATTTTTCTCACCGTAGCGGCGCCTGTTTTCGTGTTTGTGTTCTTGGTGTCGGTTAGCTTGTTCCCGGTGTCCCCGTGATTCTCGGTGTTCTCGCCATTTGCGCGAGTCTTCTTTGTCTTTTCTTCCTGGGTGTCTTTCTTTGTGCGTTCTTTCGTCGCTCATCTTCTCTTCCCTTACGCTTCGAGGTCTGCTGCTAAGGAAACTATGGCCGGAGCTAAATCTCTTTCCTTATGCCGTTTATGCCGTGAGCCTGGTGTTTGCCCGTTGTCTTTAGCTCTAACCTAGTTGGATTCTCGCTGGGCTCTTACCCATACGCTTTTGACTATTTGTGTCTGTAGAGCTTCTGATTAGCCTGGTTTCTTCCAGTTGACTCCTTGACCGATTATTGCAATCACACTAGTCCTCCACTATTCATTTTTAGATCTTGTCAAGACGGTGCTCAGATGCGCACCGCCATACCGCTACATGTATTCTAGCCCTAATGCTGTCTGGTTCGTTTGTTGATTGCACGTCGTGCTCTGTTCTCTTTGTCAGACTTCTTTGGGAATTGATTTGTCTACATCAGAGTCACTCTAGTGCAACAACCACATTATCGGATCGGTTACATCCTTACCCTGATAAGGTTCTCCTTCCTGGTTATGCCCCAGAGCACTACAGGTGAAGTATCTAACTGTTTTGAACTTAGTCTCGGCAATTCGCACGAAGTTTCCTGCACCGTATTTTTCCAGAAAATTGCGGCAAAGTGCATCGCGAGCACCCGCGCCATTCTTGCAAGTATCAGCATTATCTACCAGATATTGTTTGACTGCGGTTTCACCGATTTTTTCTTCTAAACCAGGGATATCAACCTTGTTGATTACAACTGCTAAATTGGAGTTCAATATATCTTTATTTTCAAGCCAAACATTTTTTCCAAATTGATTAGCACAATATTCAAAATGTCAGTGAAGTTGGCAGAGATAACACTATAATCATCTAGATCAATTTTATCGGTAATTTCTGTAGCAAACTGCGATAGAGTTAGTGGATCGATTACGAAGATAAATCCACTGGCATAACTGTAAGCCAGGTTGCTTTGAATATCGCTGCTGTTGAAAAGTATTTCACCAGCAATATCATGGAGATAAATGCGACGACCAATTTTTTCATCAGGTAGTTTCAGCATTAACTGATAAGTGATCAACGAGTCTGCTTCTGTTTTTGGCAAAGGACTTCCCTTCTGCAATAACTCCATTGCTAGAGCATGCTTTTCTTCAGTGTCAGCAATAAGATCTAATTCCCAATCACGAGCAGGAGCAATATCGTTTACCAATTGGTCAAGAGCCATATTGACAAAACAAGTTTTACCTACAGCTGAGCCGCCGAGCACCGGAAATGCGTACTGACGACTAGCCGTATCCCCAGATAAGGCGGTATCGCA
>CBCPNB010000053.1:0-9801 GCA_965120455.1 uncultured Actinomycetaceae bacterium
AGGGTTAAAGCTTTTTCCCACACGTAATAGAGTGGACTATTTGGTCGATCCCAAGCTCCAGTGAAGACGGTGGGCTCGTGTTGGAAGGAGCGCTTGAACTCACTGATGCCGTCGTTTAACAACCCGTTCATGTCGTAGCATTTAGCTCCAGCTTCTTTAGCCGCCAAAATTGCCCCCCATTTGAGAGGATAGTTAGCGCGCATTTTGCGTCCTCGTTCTCCAGCTCCTGCCCAGAGTTCACAGGCACCCCAGCGGTTGGTGATATTCCACATGAAAGAGAGCACTTCGCCTTCAAAGCGACTCACTGTCAACTGACCAATCCCCTCTAAGAGGGTATAAGCCTGACGGTAGTATTCATCCGGGTGTAAAGCAAAATTGTCGCGAGTAGCAGTTTGGTGGTACAGGTCGATTACAGCAGAGACTTCACCAGGATCTGCAGCTCCCACTTCAATCCCAACGCGTCCGCCTTTGCGAATATAGTTGCGGGCGTTGCGTGAATGCAGTCCCTTCATGATGTCGTCAGCCTCGGGCTGTAAATCAATGATTGCGGTGTTCTCCAACAAGACGCGACTGCCACGCACCCAAGCATCTGGCAGTTCGATAGATTCTAGCGGCGGATCAATTTTTAGGCTCACCGCCTGACACGTATCCTTGGACCAATCGGCACACACCTCAGCTACTTCGCCAAAATCTGCTAGATCCTCAGCCATTACGCCGCGCGGCGAATAGGCAATTGCTTTAAAAGGCCAAGGCAGGGAGCGCACCAAAATTTGGGCTCCACCAATAGTTTCATTGTCGCGGCGAACCTCAACCCGGTGAGCTTCCCAAGAGCCAGTTTTAGCCTTAAATTCTCCCCACTGCCAGGTTTGCATTGGGTGGCCAATCCAGTGATCCACTAACTTATTCCATTGGATTTGGTCAGTGACAGGATGGACGCTCAGCACTTTATCCCTCCGCTTCTGGCTGATTTACTTTCGCCACACCCAATTAGCGTAGCGAATAGCGTTGGTCAAAGGGAAATTCAGTTCTACAATCGAGGCGTGATGGCGAACCGAAATGACACTGCGAATAACCAGGCAGCGGATAAACCCAAGCGAGGCCACTCTAAGCAGCCCACCCAGCACGCTCAAATCAACTTGCCCTTTTTTGGCTCCAGCATAGGGAGCGTGGAGAGTATGTCAACTTATGGTGCGCCCGTGCTGGTAGCTCGCGATTTGGTGAAAATTTATGGCAGTGGAAATAGTGCCATAACCGCTTTGAATGACGTCAATTTGAGTGTGGAGCGAGGCCAATTCACGGCCATCATGGGGCCATCTGGTTCGGGTAAATCGACGCTCATGCATTGCTTGGCTGGGCTGGATTCAATCACTTCTGGTTCAGTGGTACTAGATGGCGAAGATTTGAGTTCACTAAGTGAGCGCAAACTAACGCGTTTACGTCGCAACAAAATTGGTTTCATTTTTCAATCTTTCAATTTAGTGCCCACTTTGACGGCTAAAGAAAACATTTTATTGCCTAGAGGAATTGCTCGGCGCAAAGTTTCTCACGAACGATTTGAACAAGTGGTTGAAGCAGTTGGCTTAGCCGATCGACTGGAGTATTTTCCAGTGCAATTATCAGGTGGTCAACAGCAAAGGGTGGCGTGTGCCCGAGCTTTAGTTGGCTCTCCAGCTGTAGTTTTTGCGGATGAGCCAACGGGCAATTTGGATTCGCAGTCAACTTATCAGGTACTGCAATTTTTGCGCCAGGCTGTGGACAGTTTTGGGCAGACTGTGGTGATGGTGACTCACGAGGCCGATGCTGCTGCCTGGGCTGATCGGGTGGTGTTTATTCACGACGGAAAGATTGCCCACGAATTGGTGAATCCCACTCGCGACACCGTGCTGGATGCTTTGCGTTTGCTAGGGGACACGTCGGATTTGGGAGCGGCTGCCCGCACGGTGACAGAGGTGAAGTTGCCAGAAAGTGTTTCTACTGAGAATAGCTACGAAAATAATCACTTTGCGGGTGACTTTCACAGCGCCGAGTTTGCCGAATCAGAGTTCATGGGAATTGTCACTGGTGAAATTGAAATGGTTGACTCGACGCTGTCTGCATCGGAGAATGCTGGAGTTAACACGGCTGGGACGGATTTCACCAGGGTGCGGGATGCTCTCAAAGGCAAAGCTATGCCTGAAGATGAAGATGATTTCTCTACTGATATTTCCGGAGCAGAAGGAGCTTCTGGCTTATCTGACCTCTTTGGACGGTCTGCTAGTTCATCTGGTGACGCACCGGCGGATATGTCTGCGCACGGGTCCGCTATCTCGGGTGAGTCGTCTAGCCTAACACCTACCAGCGGGGTGGCAGCTACAAGTACTTTCTCTGACGCTCCAGTCGCACCTACTAGAGTTTCCGCTAGTAGCAGATTCAGTGGTGGGACGGCTGTTGCTGCTGGATTGTCAGAATCAGGGTCGGCTACTCTTGGTCCGCCGCCCAACGATATCTTGGCTAAACGCGGTTACGCCGATCTAGCCCCGCAAATCAATGCGGCTCCAACTCCCAGAATTGACCCAAATGGCCAAAACGGTGGGCTAAGCGAGCAAAATCTGCAAATTACCAGCCTTTTCCCGGAGATAAAACAGGAAACCTTGCCCGCGTATTTGCCGCAGGAACAGCGCGAAATTATTGATCGTGCCCAGGAAATTCTAGAGCAATTACCAGGATCGGTGATGGATGAGGGAGGGAGTCCTAAATGGGGGACGGAGACCAAGTAAGCGATGGCTCTTAGAACCTAAGTTGGCTTTGGTCGTTGTTGTTTGTTCAAAAATAAGCGAGCCGAGGCGCTGAAACACACAATTCTTCGCCAGTAAACATCTGGCAAAGCTACGGGAAACGTGACAAACTGAAACTGGGACAAGCCGTGATAGCTGAATAGTTGGTAGGGGTGGAAATGACATCAACGAATTCGGGCATTCCGCCAGAATTTTCTGCGCAAAGCGAGGACAAGTCGTCGGCAGATTTTCGGTGGAGTCCTCAGGCAAATGCATGGCGGGATGTCGCGCAGGAACTGCCGTCAGCTAAGCAGTGGGACACCGGGCGAGTCGGCATCCTTGCCTTATTGCTGCAAGCCTACGAACAAATCAAGATACTGATCGCTGCCCAAATCCAGTTATTCAAGCTCCAACTCAAGAGAATCGGCAAAACGGCTAGTGCTGCTGCTGTGAGTTTCGTTGTCGCTCTCGTTTTATTGCTGCTAGTGCCCTGGTGGTTTTTCCACACCATTGAATTGCTTTTTGCCCTCGTTGTGCCAGAATGGGTGGCTAGTTTGATTACAGTCGTAATTATTTTGGCTCTGGCAGTTCTATTTATCTACCTGGGCGTGAAAAAGGCACGAAGAGTAGCAGGCGAAGCGCAACAAGTGAGCAGCCAATTCCAGGATAAAGCTGACGCGGTAAAGGAAGGGATCAACAGTGACTAGCAGTGAGGCTGAATTGCGGGCGCAAATCAAAAACGCGACGGACGAGTTGACATCTACTTTGGAGTCGTTGGCCAACGAAGCCCAGCCTGCGGTGCGAATTGAACATTTAAAACAGGACGTCAAAAAAGCCGCAAACTCGGCGATAGAAGATGCCAAGAAGTATGCGTGTGAAGCATTCAAGCGAGCCAAAACTACTTTGCAAGCTGCGGTCAGTGGGGATACAGAGGCCATCAAGAAGACTGCCGTAGTGATGGGGGCAGCTGCTGCTACAATTGTGGTTCTGGCCATTGCTAGACGCTAAGACCTTAGGATAGTGTGGCGAACAATCGCGTTGACCAGGTAGAATGTTCGCGCGAGAGAATTGGTAGACCCAGGAGACCGCGTCTGCGGATCCGCAACATTTGGAGGTGGTCGACGCCATGGGGCGCGGCCGTCAAAAGGCGAAGCAAATGAAGGTTGCGCGCAAGCTCAAGTACTTCAGCCCAGAAACTGATCTTGATGCTTTGCAGCGGGAATTACATGGAGCGTCCAATAAGGGCTCTGCTGGCGACGATTCGGAGTGCTCGGGAGACCGCCAGAATCGAAATGATGACTATTGGGACGAGGACGAATACGACGGGAACGTCCAAGGTGGAGGCTGGGTGTCTCCCGAAGCTATCTCTGACAGGTAAGGGAGCTTGCCAGTAACGTGGTGAGCACGGCTCTAGTTGGGGTCTTGGTAACGGTTTGTCTCGTTGCCACCGTGATTGCTTGCTGTTTGTTTACGGTTGGTTTAACTCGTCTGGTCAAAGAAATCGCTGCGGGGGCGCCGCTTGCGGGTCGCTGGACGCGAATGTGGGTGCGAGTCTTTAGCGTGCTCGATAAGGTTTTGAGTCACCGCATATTCAAAGGCAATCCTTTGATCGCAGCTGCGCATTGGCTGGTGATGGTTTCTTTTGTCCTGCTGGTGTTTTCACTGGTACGTGCCTATGGACAGCTTTTTAGCCCCGAGTGGAATTTGCCTCTT
Organism: uncultured Actinomycetaceae bacterium; assembly: GCA_965120455.1. Lineage (GTDB taxonomy): Bacteria > Actinomycetota > Actinomycetes > Actinomycetales > Actinomycetaceae > Scrofimicrobium. The sequence continues at coordinate 4,467 of CBCPNB010000053.1, forward strand.
TTAGGGGATTGGGTTTTTTGGTCGTGGCTGACAGAGTTAGCGGCTTGGCTAGGTTTGTTGGCGATTACGGCTTTAATGTGGGTGCGTTCTTGGGCTAGGAGGACTCCAACTAGTTCGCTGCATACTTCCCGATTTTTTGGTTCCACTAGTTGGCAGGCTCACTTTGTGGAGTGGGTGATTTGGGTCGTCTGCTTATGTGTGTTGGTGCTGCACTCCCTGGAATTTGCCTGGCAGGAGACTGCAACTGGGTTAGTGAGTCGATGGGATTACCCGTTGACTTGGTTTTTAGGGGAAATCTGGTTGGCTTGCACCTTGAGTGCCACCCAGATTGCGACATTGATAGTGGTCGCAGGGGCTGTCAAAATTTTAGTGTCGATGGCTTGGCTGGGAACTTTGGGTTTACAAACCCAAATGGGGGTGGCTTGGCACCGTTTTTTGGGCCCAATCAACATGTTGACTGGGCGAAATGCGACGGGCACGAAAGCATTAGGAGCTTTAGCGCCGCCAACCTATTTGGGTGCTCCAATCCTCGATTTAGAAGCGGCTTTAGACGACCCTGATTTTACAATTGGCTTGGGGCAGACCACCGATTTGACGTGGAAAGACCGTTTGGATTTCCTCACTTGTACGGAGTGTGGTCGCTGTCAGGATTTGTGCCCAGCGTGGAATACCGGCAAGCCATTGTCCCCTAAATTGTTGAATTTAGCTTTGCGTGAGCAGGTTAGTTTGAGCCGGGGAGGAAAACTCTCGGCTCTGGAAGCCAGCGCGGACGTGTTTTCTGCCTTGAAAGCCCGTGAAACCGTGTTGGCTACTGAAATGCCGACTGAAATTGGTCCATTGGTGGGCGAGTTTTTGAATCCCGACGTGCTTTGGGATTGCACTATGTGTGGTGCTTGCGTTGAACAGTGTCCGGTTGACATCGAACACGTGGATCGGATTGCTAATTTGCGTCGCTACCAAACTTTGATGGAGTCGGCTTTTCCCCGCGAATTGGTTCGCCCCTTCAAAGGCATGGAAACGAAGAAAAACCCCTATAATCGGCCTCCTAAAAAGCGTTTGGAATGGGCGAAAAACCTGGATTTTGAAGTACCAGTAGTGTTTGAGGATGCGCCCGATGCCACAGAATTCGATTATTTGTTTTGGGTAGGTTGTGCGGGAGCCTACGATGACAAGGCTCAAAAAACCACTTTGGCGGTTGCCGAGTTATTGCACACAGCGGGAGTGAGTTTCGCGGTGTTGGGTAACGCCGAGTCTTGTACCGGGGATCCAGCTAGACGAGCAGGCAATGAGATCTTGTTCCAAATGCTGGCTCGCCAAGTGATTGACGCTTTGCAGGAGGCCAAGGCTCAAAAAATTGTGGTGACTTGTGCTCATTGTTTCAATACGATTGCCAACGAGTTTCCCGAGTTGGATGGGAAATTTGAAGTTATCCACCACACGCAGCTGTTGAATCGCTTGGTCAAAGAGGGGCGTCTAAGTCCGGTGGCACCGGCCGTACCGGCAGAGAGCGGAGATCCGGAGCTTCCGAAAATCACTTACCACGATCCGTGTTTTCTGGGTCGGCATAATCGCGAATTTAGGGCTCCTCGGGAATTACTAGATAGTTTTCCAGGTGTTGAACGCGTCGAAATGGAGGCGTCGCGAAGTAGAGCAATGTGTTGTGGCGCCGGGGGAGCTCGTGCCTGGATGGAAGAAACGCGGGGAAGTCGCATCGCTGAGACGCGGATGAGTCAAGCTGCGGCTACGGGTGCGAAGATTGTGGCCACGGCCTGTCCCTTTTGTACGCAAATGCTGGGGTCAGTATCGTCTCTGTGGAAGGGCGCTGAGAATGCTCCTTTGTTGTCGGCAGTTAGGGGTGAGGTAAATGAGGCTCTGCTCACCTCAACACTTGAAGTGGAGAATGACGCTTCCATTACTGCGTCTACCGTGTCCGAGGCAAAGGGGGACTCTCTCGTTCCCGCGCCTGAGGTAAAGGACGTGGCTATTCTCCTGTTGGATTCTGTACGTCGAGGGAGATCAAAAAGCCATCCTCATCCATAAGAGCTCTGGCGTCAGCAGGCAGCAATTCGGCTAGACTAAGCGCTGTTGTTTCCAACATTTCGGAGGCTAAGGCAATCCTTCTGGGACCCGATCTGGTCTGGCGGCTTCCCAGAGCTTGGACTTGGACTTGTCCTAACCATTGCAGGTCGTAACACAAAAAGGGTTGGTCTTTGGCCCACTGTTCCCACCGCAGGGCGGGGGGGATTACTTCGACTGCTGAAACAGAGATCATTGCTTGAGTGTGGCTTTCGGGGTCGTCGCAAAAAAACGCGTACGGGGGTTTGACTTGATTTTCCACTCCCGGGGGGATTTGCAAGTCAATTGAGCCAAAGAAAATCTGGCGCAGAACTTGTTCAACCAGTGTGTAATCCAGGTAGAGGGGACTAAATAGGCGCAGATTCACTGACTGCTTGCCGTCGGGCTCTAAAATCACACCGGTGTCGGCGATTCGGATCGCACCACCTAAACGTTTAGCTACCCGCAGCAAGGTGTCCAGGATTTGTAGTTCTGACCCGATGGGCACGCCTTCGGGGAAGGCTTGAGCCCACTGGTTCATTTCGGCGAGTGGGCCGGTTACGGCTGCGCCGCGCTGAGGCTGGCAGTGCAGTTCCCAGGCTAGTTCCAGTTCTTTTCGAAATCCTAGTTCTTGGCGGCGCTCGGGGGTGAGGATCCAGTGTCCTGCCAGATAGGTGCCCTTGTCTAAATGTAGTTTACCAGGCTGTATCCACGAAGTTTGTGGCCAGACACAAAGCGCTAGTGCTTCCAGTTTTGCTGGATGGGTGCTGCCGGGTAGGGCCAATAAGTGGTGTGAGTTTTCGGAGTCGTGGGGCAGTTCGCCGGTGTCTCCGGTTTGTTTCACTTGAATCGGTAGTGGGGCTGAAAAGTCGGCTGACAGTCTTCCGTCTGATTCAATTACGAAAGCATCAGTTAGGTCAGCAGTATTCAGCAAGGGCAGGCCGGTGTTGGATAAAACTGACTCGGAGGCACCGGAAGTGGATAGGAGCGGGTTGTTTTGGTTCGTGCTAGCGCGATTCTGCAGAGAACGACGTCCGATTTTGCCTGAGTTTACGTCAAAACCATCCATAGTCTGTGATATTCCAAATTGTTCTTCGAATTATGTTGTAAGACAATCTCATGTTAGTCCACTGGGAAAAGGTTGTCGTACACATTTTGGCAGATTTACAGCACAGTTGGGTTGGTAGATATTCAGATGACAAAGTGGTGACGGCTAGTTTTGGTTGCGTTTAGTGGAGTGTGGTTTGGCCTGGCTTGGTCTAGTTTGAGTCGATCGGCTCCTTACTCCGGTTTAGTTTGGTGTGGTGTTTGCGGCTACTTGAATAAGCCAGGTCTTATCGTGACTTTGATCTAGCTGAGCCTAATTCAGTTCGAGCCAGTTTAAGTCTAGTTTGCTTCTCGATGTACGCACTCGATCATTAGGACAGCAAGCCGGGATTGTATGACTATATGCACACATTAAATGCGGCAGTTAAATTTGCAATTGATTCCGGTGGTTTACGAATAACTTTCTTCCCTGGGAGCACGTACTTGATCGTTATCTCACCAGGGAAGAAAGCTACGTATCTGCTCTGTGATGATTATGAAAAGTTAGCGACCGCTAGTAAACCATTCAGTTCAGTCAATTGGTTAATCAACTAGCCAGCTTGCTGCAGGTTCATCGGAGAGGAGCGATGAAAAATAGACAATTTTTCTATGTCTTCATCGAAATAGAGACAACCGGTTTTAGTGCCTCCGACAGCTAGTGTCCCTGAAAACAATTCGTTATCATCACTTCCATCAATAGGGATATATAGTGCTGTCCCAGATTCTTGTGCTCCGTTGGTGTCTTCGCCTTTCCAGCTATATGGGCTGTAGTCTTGAGTTTCGGAAGAGTTGTTTACATAGGTTACCTGGACTCCTGTGACTAGGGAACCATCGTAACTCGTCAGAGTTTCTATTGAGTCGACCGTAACGGTCAATCCTCCATCAACCTCAATGCTCGTCCCAACAGTTAAATCATATGGCTCTTCTCCAGTAGTAGTTTCTGCTTTACCTGAGTTGTAGTAGCTACTGTAGTAGTCATTAGTGATTTCTTTGGCGACAGCGAGAACGAGAATTTGGACAATAATTACAACTATGATTGCCAGTACATTTAGCACAATCGAGGTAATGGCTTTACCTTTACCTGATTTTGTCCCTTTGACTGTGGCTATCGTGCCGATAACGGCGAATACCAACCCAGTTATGGCCAGGATGAAAGAAATCCAGTTTATAAGTGGAATCCACGAGGTAACGATTGCGATTATACCTAGCACTAGTCCCGTGGTTGCTGCACTGGACCTTTGTATTTGACCAGGAAAGTGTGTGCCCGGAGGATAGTACGGATCGTTTTGTCCAGGGGGAACAGGTTGACCAGATTGTGCAGCGGGAGAGGTAAATGAACCGCCGGGGGGAGTATATGGAGCATTGTAGGGCGGATTTTCACTCCCACCCTGCGGGAATGATCCACCTTGTGTGGGTGGAGTGTTTTGATTGTCCGTCATGGAATTTAGCCTCCAAAACTTAGAGTAACTACGTGAACGAATCAATTATCTAGATTCGTATACTCCGTTTCAAGGGTGATAGTTTGACTATGACAACGCCAGGGGGTTCGATATTGATTGATCAGGGATGGGTGTGCGTACCATGCTGTATCCCTGATAGAGCCTTCCAGGTGAGGATAGTTATCAATTCTCGGTTATCACACCCGGCTATTGCAGCAAGAACAGCATCCGGTACTAATTCAATGGGATTTAGCGGAGATACTGTGATATTCGACAGCGGACATATCATAAAAAGTATAAAAGAGTTACACGGTATCTGATATAAAGAAGACTGCCACAAAAGCTAAGATGATAGAAATTGAGAAGACTATAGCTAGTAGGGGCAGATCGTTCCTCCAGGTGCGGTTGCGCATAAAGGGAATTTTGCGACGTAAAACGCGTTTGTCCAGTATGACGTAGAAAACTAGCGAGAAAATTATGAAGACTCCTAAAGTGAACAAAATATTTGGAAGGAGGGGAGCATTTTCCCATTCACCTGTTGGATCGATTACAGAGTCAATGGCAGCAAATAAAAAGAGTATCCACACTAAACCGACTAGAGCATTCCACATAAGTCCAAAGTATTCTGTGATGGAAAGCAGTTTGGATAAAGAAGCTGGTTGGGCAATAAACTGGCTATTTGTAGGAAAATGCGCATTTGGGGAAAAGTGTGCGTTCAGTGTGGATGTGGGCATTGTTTCTAGCTCGGTGATTGC